>CAITUY010000197.1 GCA_903895695.1 uncultured bacterium | reverse complement strand
GCTCAATCTGGAAGGGAATGGCAAAGCCAGGGAGACGGCACTACGGCACAGGGAGACTTTCCCACATTGCGACCGCCGCTCCACTCGCCTGACTCCGGCTCAAAACCCGGCGGCACTACGCGCTACGCGTGGGAAATAACACTGAGTCTCCGTGCCTCCGTGGTAAATCACGAACGACAAATGACGAACTGAACCAACACATGCAAATCCAGCCCCGCTGCCAACAGCATGGCTGGCGCCAGCCCGAACCTGGCGAACACGATGCAGCCCGCGGCCGTGGCCACCGCCGCTGATGCCGCCAACAACCCGGACTCCGCGGCCATGCCCACCTCAGCCGTCTGCAGATGAGTCACAAATATCCGTAGGGCCACGCACAGGCTGACAGCCACTGCACGGCGGCCGGTCAGGCGGGCAAAGAGCGACATGGGCGCCGCCTGAAGGAAGAGCGTCTGGAAGCCCGTCGACCACAGCAGCAGCGCCAGGCAGCCGCCGACAGTCGGCGGGTAGGTCAATGCAAAGGCCGCCGGCGACGCACGTTGCAGCGCCGGCTTGAGGATCGGATCGAGCCAGAACAGGCTGAGCGGCAGCGCCAGGAGTGACAAGCCCGCTGCGACTGCCGCGCCCATCGCGAACGTCCTGCGATCGGTCCGGAACCCCGGCATGCCCGCGCATTGTCCCCACGCCGTCACGGCGCCGGCCATGAGCGTCGTTACCAGGAACGTCATGGGCAGGTAATAGGCCAACGGCCGTCCGCCCTGCACCAGCCGCCCGATCGTCATGAGCGTCAGGATGGCGGCCAGCGGAACCGCCTTGCGCAGGTTGGACTCGGAAAGAAAGTCGCGCATGCGCGGGCACTGTGCCATATCGGTCCGGGCCCCGCAATCCCGCTCGTGATCCCCTTCATCAAACTTGCCCCGCCGCTTCCCGGCAAGTATCCTTCCCGCCCATCAACCGGTAAGGAGACAGGCCTCTCAGCATATGACAGAGAACGACACAAGTGCGACGGCCGCCGCTGGGGTGGCCGAAGACGCGAGCGGACGGTGTTGCGGCCCTGCCCGGCGGTTTTTCGCGTGCTGGCTGCCTTGGGCGATATTCGCAGCCGTGCTGGCGACTTATGTGCTCACCGAGGTGCACGGGTTCACGCCGGCTTACAGCGAATGCGACCCGGATGGATATGTATTCTTGGCGAAACGGATGGCGACCGGGCAACCGCTGTTCGTCAACTCCACCGACCCGTTCCGCTACCAGCAGCACATGTGGGTGGAGACGGCGCCCGGGCGGGTCACGAGCAAGTATGCCCCGGGCTACCCGGTATTGCTGGCGGTGGCGTACCGGCTCGGCGGCGACAAGGGGATGTTCGTGGTCAGCCCGATTATGGGGGGACTGGCCCTGGTGGGCGCCTGGCTGCTGTTCCGTCTGTGGCTGAAACCCTTCGGGGCGGTCCTGTCCCTGCTCACGCTGGCGTTGCTGCCCGAGTATACGTTCTATAGCGCCTATCTGCTGACGCACGCGACGAGCCTTTGCCTGACCGTCTGGGGGATGTACTTCCTGTGGCGTTGGCTGGCGCGGCCGGTTCCGGGCTGGGGCCTGGCGGCCGGTGCCGCGCTGGGGGCCAGCGTGGTCGTGCGGCCGACGGATGCGTTGCTGGTTCTGCCGATGGCGGTCGCGGCGGCGGCCGTTCTGTGGAAGGCGCACCGCGCCGGGCAACGCCTGCCGTGGCGTGGGGTCGCCGCGATGCTGGCGGCGTGGGGGCTGTTTGTCTGGATTCAGGCCCTCTACAACTACGCCATGTTCGGGGGGCTGACGGTGAGTGGGTACGCGCTCTCCGGCGAGCAGTCGAGTTTCTCAGCGGCGTATTTCGCCCGCTATTCCACGCTCCTGGCGAGCGGGCTGACCCGCGAGTTCCTGCCGGTCATCTTCCCGCTCGCGCTGGCGGGCATGCTGCTGTGGGGGCCGACGCTGGATCGTACGCTGCGGCTGCTTTGGTTCGTCCCCGTGCTCATCACCTACGGCAGTTACTACTGGGTGAACGACAATTGGTCCTACCTGCGGTTCTTCATGAGCACATTGCCGGTGTGCATCGGCTCGGCCTACGCGTTGGTGGAAGGAGAGCAGGCCTGGCGGCCGGCCCGCGTGGGCGCGGCGCTGGTCGTGCTGGGGCTCTTCATCGGGGTAACCGCGCCGGGGTTGCGACGTGCGGTGCAGGGGGAACTGATCGGCCACAATCCGACCGAGTTGGCGCGAACGGCGCGGCTATTGGCGGCCAAGGTGCCCACGAACGCGGTGTTCTTCTCGCAGGCGCCGCTGGCTTCGTCATTATCCTCGCGAGAGTCCTACACGATTTATGAGTTGGATACCTTCCGGCGGCGGGGGTTGGCGCGCTTCCGCGATGCCGACCCGCGTGAGTGGGAACGTGAACCGCGGCGGCAGCCCGAGCGAACCCGGCGTATGAGGGAGTTCTACGAGAAGGCGACGGATGAAGGGCTCCTGGACAGCGAGCGGACGATCGTGAAGGCGAACCTGGCCGCAGGCCGGAAGGTGTTCTTCCTCGTGCCCCCTTACCAGCGCGACCAGGAGAAGCGGACGCTGGGCCCGGGCTATGACTGGACGACCGTCGAGGAGTGGGATCCGGGGTTGTGGGATTGGGTGGGACGCGCGCAGGGCCAGCGCTGGGGCCTCTACGCGGTCACCACATCCACGCTGGCTTTCACGGGGTCGATTCCCTAGTATCGCCCGCATGAGTCGTCGCTCCCTATGAGCCAGCCAAGCGTCCAACCGGTAGCCGCCACGGAGCCCATCGAACTGACCATCGTCATGCCGTGCCTGAATGAGGCGCTGACGCTGGAAACCTGCATCCGGAAGGCGCAGTCATTCCTGGAGGCCTCCGGTGTGCGCGGGGAAATCGTGGTCGGCGACAACGGGTCGACGGACGGGTCCCGGGAGATTGCCCGCCGCATTGGCGCCCGGGTGGTCGATGTGCCGATCCGCGGCTATGGCGCGGCCTTGTATGAGGCCAGCATGGCCGCCCGCGGCCGGTACATCATCATGGGCGATTCCGACGACAGCTACGATTTCACCCGCCTGATGCCGTTCGTGGAGAAGCTGCGCGAGGGCTTCGACCTGGTGATGGGCAACCGGTTCGCCGGCGGCATCGGAGCCGGGGCCATGCCGTGGAAGAACCGGTTGATCGGCAACCCAGTCCTTTCCGGCGTGGGCCGGCTGTTTTTCCAGACCGCCGCCCGCGACCTCCACTGCGGGCTCCGCGGATATTCGCTGGAAGCGTTTAGGCGGATGGACCTGCGCACGACGGGCATGGAGTTCGCCTCCGAGATGGTCATCAAGGCCACGCTGCTGGGCCTGCGCGTGACCGAGGTGCCGACGACGCTGTCGCCGGACGGCCGGGACCGCCCGCCGCACCTGCGGCCGTGGCGCGATGGTTGGCGGCACTTGCGGTTCATGCTGCTCTACAGTCCGCGCTGGTTGTTTCTTTATCCCGGCGTGCTGCTGGTCCTGCTGGGCTTGACGGTTGGGGGATTCCTGCTGGGCGGGCCGCTCCGCGTGGGTCGCGTGTATCTGGACGTGCACAGCTTGTTTTTCGCCGGCATCGCGGTGCTGATCGGCTACCAGGCCATCCTGTTTGCCACGTTCAGCCGGATCTACGCGGCCAATACCGGCCTTATCCCGCAACATCGGGTGCTGGACCGGTTGTTCGAGTTCATCACGCTGGAAGTCGGTCTGATTGCCGGCGGGGTTCTGCTGGCGGTCGGCCTGGCCGGGTCGCTTTACAGCGTCGATCTCTGGAACCAGCGGGGTTTCGGCACCATGGATCCCCGGCAGTTGCTGCGGCTGGTCATCCCGTCCGGCGTGTGCCTGGCCCTCGGCTTCCAGACCATTCTGTCCAGTTTCTTCCTGAGCGTCTTGGGTTTGGGCCTGAATGGCCGGCGGGGTGCTTGAGCGTGAGATCATGAAAGCACTCGACCGTTTCCTTCAGAACTGGCGCATCGACAGGGTACGCCCGTATCTCCGGCCCGGCGGTCGCGTGCTCGATATCGGCTGCGCGGATGGCGCCCTGTTTCGCCGTCAGCCGGATCTTGGCGCCTATATCGGCATGGACCCGGCCCTGGCGCAGCCGCTCGATGCGCCGCCGTGCCGCCTGATTCGCGGGGTCTTCCCGGACGACTTGCCAAGTCACGAGCCGTTTGATGCCATCACGATGCTGGCCGTGCTTGAGCACATTCCGCCCGAACAGTACGGCCGGCTCGCCGGGGCCTGTTCCGCCCACCTCAAGCCCGGCGGTTACCTGTTGATCACCGTGCCGTCGGCCGTGGTGGACCGCATACTCGACGTATTGCACTGGGCGCGGTTGATCGACGGCATGGCCCTGGAGGAGCACCACGGGTTTGCCGCCGACCGGACGCCGACTATTTTCGCTTCAACAGAATTGGAGCTGGTGAAGCGGACGCGGTTCCAATTGGGGTTGAACAACCTGTTCGTATTTCGCAGGAGGCTGACGTGAGCGATCGTCGAGCGACCGATGGGCGGGGCAACGGACTGTTTGCGCTGGCGGTGACGGTCTTCTTCGCTCTCGCGATGGTGTTCCGGCCGTCCTTTACCTACTGGATCAACACGGACGCAACGGCCTATGTGTCGATTGCCCGGCAGTATCTGGCCGGCGGATTCGGCCGGGCTGTCAACGGTTACTGGGGCCCGCTGCTGTCGTGGCTGATGGCGCCGCTTCTCGCGACCGGCCTGGCTCCGCTGGTGGCGGCGAGGGTGGTTGAACTCGCCGCCGGGGTGGGGGCGTTGTTCGCGGTCCGTTGGCTTGCGTTGCGGCTGGGTGCCAGCCGGCGCTCCATGGGTGTCCTGGCCCTATGTCTGGCCGTCCCCCTGGCCGAGTATTCGATGCTGTTGGTCACGCCCGATATCCTGCTGGTTTTCCTGCTCGTCATGTACTGCGGCTTCGTTTTGCCGGACGCCTATCGCGAGCGCCGGATGTACGGGGTGGGCGCGGGGCTGTTCGGCGGTCTGGCCTATCTGGCCAAGAGCTACGCCCTGCCGTTTTTTCTCGTCCACTTCTTCCTGCTCAACCTGCTCCATTGGCATCGGGCTGGCTTCGCCCCGGCCGGTGAGTCTCCCGGCCCGGATTCGGTCGCCGCCGCCCGCCGCGCGGTGCTCCGCAACTTTGCCGCCGGTCTGGCCGCGTTCGTCCTTGTCGCCGGGCCGTGGGTGGGAGTGCTGAGCCACAAGTACGGCCAGTTGACCTGCGGCACGGCCGGCCAGCGCGCCCACGCCCTCGTCGGCCCCGAGTACTATGGCGACGACCCGGTGTTCGGGACCCTGATCGATCCGCCGAGCTTCGACGCCACCAGCTACTGGGACGACCCGGCCGTGCTCAAGCTGGTGACGTGGCGGCCCTGGCAGTCCGAGGATCTCTTCTACCACCAGCTTCGGTTGGTGGGCGAGAATCTGTGGGTGATGATCCGGCAGGTCACAACCCTGATCCCCTTTGCCGCCGCCGCGTTTCTGTACTTTTTTGGGGCGGCCATGGGCGGCCACAAGCCGTCACCCACGCCCCGGACGGGCGGGATGGCGCCGGATCCCCAGCCGGGGCACGCGGCCGCGCCCCTCTCCGCGAGCCCCGACCTTCATACCTATCCGCTGCTCGCCAAAGTTGCCGTGCCGCTCTTGCTCACCGTGGGCGTCTTTGCGGCTGGGTTCATGCCGATCTATGTCGAAATTCGCTATTTATGGTTTGTCGTCGTGCTGCTGATCGTGATGACGGTCCTGGTGCTGCAGCAGTTCGCGATCACCCACTCGTTCAGGTCGGCCGTGTGGTCGTTCCTGGCGACATGGCTGGTCCTCACGTGCGCGATCCCGCCGCTCGACGACCTGCTGGCCAAGTCCGATCGCGGCCGGGAGCACCTTGAGTTGGCGCAGAAACTGGCCGACAACTACCACGTGCACGGCAACCTGGCGTCCAACGATCAGTGGGCTCCGTCGTTGTTTGCCGCCTTCCACATGAAGGCGCGCTATTTCGGCAAGGTTCCCAAGGAAGAGCGCGCGACCGAGGACGCGTTGGTGGCGGCCCTCAGGAAACACGGGATCGACTACTACCTGGTGTGGGGAGCGGAAGGCCAGCTTGCGCCGGGTCCCTTCGTGGAGAATCGCTTTCCCGAGGTCACCGGCGGCGCCATCAAGGGATTGCGGGTCTACGCGGTCTCCAAGTCCTCGCCCCAATCTTGACACACCGGGAGCCGCTCACTATGGTAGCGGTTCAAACGTCATGAGGAGTCGACTGTGATTCGTGCAAAGGTTATCGGGGCGGGCGGGTACGGGGGAGTCGGGATCATTGAGCTATTGTCCTCACATCCGGGGGCCAAGCTTGCCGCATTGGTGGACGTCACCGACGTGGGTTCGCCCATCAGCCGGCTGTATCCGCACCTGACCGGATTTTGCGACATGCCCATTCTCGACCCGGCCGACGCCAAGGCGCAGGAGCCGGTGGACGTGGTCTTCACGTCCACGCCGGACGGCGTGGGGATGAAGCTTGCCCCGCAGATTCTCGCTTCCGGCGCCAAACTTATCGATTACAGCGGCGACTTCCGCTTCAACTCGGTCGACAGCTACGCCGAGTACGCGAGCCGGATCGGGCGCGAGACGCAGCACGCCTCGCCCAACTTATTGACCGAGGCGGTCTACGGCATCGCCGAACTGCACCGCGGCCAGATCAACGAGCAACGGCGGCTGGTCGGCAATCCGGGCTGCTTTGCCGTCAGTTGCATCCTCGGCCTGACCCCGGCCGTGCGCAGCGGCCTGGTCGTGCCCGACAGCATCATCTGCGACTGCAAGACGGGTGTTTCCGGCGCCGGCAAGAAACCGGCGGCCACGTTCCACTACCCGGCCCGGTACGATCACATGAACGTCTACAAGCTCGCCGGGCACCAACACGTGTGCGAGATCGAGCGCGAACTGAGCCTGCAGGCCGGCAAGCCCGTGGCGGTCACGTTCACCGCCCAGGTCGTGCCCGTGTGCCGCGGCATCATGTCCTGCCTCTACGGGCAGTTGACGCGCGACGTCAGCGCCGACGAACTGATGCGCGTCTACCGCGAGTTCTATACGGGCAGCCCGTTCGTGCGGCTCTTCGACCGCTCCGCGGCCATCGGGTCGATGCACGTGCGCGGGACGAACTTCTGCAACCTCATCGTGGATGTCGATACGCGCACGCGCAAGCTGCGGGTGATCTCGCACATCGACAACCTGATGAAGGGCCAGGCCGGCTCGGCGTTGCAGAATATGAACCTGTTGTTTGGCATGCCCGAAAATGCGGGCCTGATGCGCTCGGGAATGTACCCGTAGGCGCGCTCGGAGGAACTCACGATGGACAAGGCTCAGGGAGGCATTATGGAAGAACTGAAGACAATTATCGCGGATGATGTGGAGATCAACGGGTCGATCAAGTGTACTGCCGGCGTAAAACTGGGCGGCAAGGTGAATGGCGACCTGACCTGCGCGGGCGACGTGTTCGTGGAAAAGACGGCGGCGATCAAGGGCAACGTCAGCGTGAACTCCATCGTCGTGCTCGGCCAGGTGAAGGGCAACATCACGGCCCGTGACCGCATCGAGCTCAAGGGCGCCGCGCGCGTCGCCGGCGATATCAAGGCCAAGCGCCTGGTCGTCGAGGATGGCGTCAGCCTCGCGGGCAAGACCGAGATCACGCCGTCGGAATCCGCAGCCGGGGAGATGGCGTTGGATATGCAGGCCGAGAGTCCGGCCGCAGGGACGGAAGACGCCGTCGCCGGCACGGACGATGCCTCCCGCCTGTCGGCCGGGCACCGCCCGGTGGCTGACAGCCGGGCCCGCGCTTCCCAGTTGTTCGCGCGCAAGTAAACGCCGCGACTGCGGCTTCGATGAGGTGACGCACCGTTATGTCCGCAAAACACGGCCTGGGGCGGGGATTGAGCGCGCTGATTCGGGATACGCCTGCCCCCGCGGCACCGGCCGCGGGCGGGGACCCGAAGGATAGTGTCCTGCGCGTGGACGTGACCCGCATTGTGCCGAGCCCCTGGCAACCCCGCCGTCATTTCGATCGCGAGGCCCTGCAGGAACTCGCCGAGTCGATCAAGGCCCACGGTGTACTTGAGCCGCTGCTCGTCCGTAAGCTTGAGGACGGCTACGAACTGATCGCCGGCGAACGCCGCCTGCGGGCGGCTGGTGAGGCCGGCCTGACCCAGATTCCCGTCCTGGTCATGGAGGCGACGGATCACCAGGCCTTGGAACTGGCGCTGATCGAGAACCTGCAGCGCGAGGACCTGAACGTCATTGAGGAAGCCGAAGGCTACCGCGTCCTGGCAGACAAATTCAGCCTGACGCAGGACGAAATCGCCCAGCGCGTCAACAAGGCCCGGGCCTCGGTGGCCAACGCCCTGCGCCTGCTGGGCCTGCCCGACGAGGTCAAGAAGTTCGTCACCGAGGGGTTGCTGACATCGGGACACGCTAAAGTCCTGCTGGGCCTGTCCATCCCCGAGGAACAGTGCAAACTGGCCGAACACGTCATCCGCGACGGACTGTCGGTGCGGGATCTGGAGCGGGTGGTGGCGCGTCTGAAACGCGTGCCCCGCAAGAAGCGCGAGCCCGCCGATGATATGCCGTCCAGCCACGTGACCTACCTGGCCGACAAGTTGCACCAGCACTTCGGCACCAGCGTGCATATCCAGCCCTGCCGGACCCTTGGGAACGGCCGCAAGGCCAAGGGGCAGTTGGCGATCGATTTCTACTCCAACGACGACCTGGACCGCATCCTGGAGCTTCTCGGCCTGACCGAGAAGTGATCCCCGTGCGATGTCCCCTGCCATGGTCTTGGCCGTCCGCAACCCGTACCCGTCCCTCGCATTGGGCCGTCATGGCCTACGTCCCTCATCCTGCAGGTAGGGCGAGGGCCTCCGGCCCCGCCGGGACTGGAACGCGACAGGTGCGCCACTTGCACGGCGCGGCGAGGACCCGCCACGGCGGGCAGGCAGCGTCGCCCTACCCAAGACGCGTGCAAGACCGGCAAATTGGATACCTAGCACTTGGACTTGGCAAGGCCATTGTCCTACTGGCTGCGCTCGTCTCCCTCCTCTCCGGCTGCCACCCGCCGTCCCCCACGCCGCGACCCGTCCCGCGTCCCGATCCCGCCGCCTTCCAGGGATCGAACGCCTTAGCCGAGGTGGCCGCATTTCTCGAGGTGGGGCCGCGCGATGCGGGAACGCCGGGGGCGGAGCGGGCGGCGCACTATCTGGCCGGGCGCCTCGCCACGCTCGGTGTTTCGGCGGAAGTGGATACGTTCTCCGATGTGACGCCCGGCGGGACCGGCGTCTTTCGCAACGTCATCGCCCGGTTGCCCGGCACCTCGACCGGTTTGGTGGTGCTGGCAGCCCACTACGATACGAAATCCGGCATCCCGGGTTTTCAGGGCGCTAATGATTCGGGATCCGGGGTCGGCCTCCTGCTGGCGTTGGCGGCGTGGTATCGGGCCGCGCCGCCGCTGGGGCCGACGGTGTGGCTGGCATTTCTCGACGGCGAAGAATGCCGGGTGGAGTATGGCCCGCACGACGGTTTGCACGGGTCCCGGCGCCTGGCTCAACGGTTGGTCGAACAAGGCCTGGGCGCGCAGGTACGCGGCGTGATCGTGGCGGACATGATCGGCGACCGGGACCTGGGGGTCACACTGCCGAGGAACGGTACGCCGGAGCTGATGACGGCCGTGTTCCAGGCGGCGTCCCGGGAAGGATGCCGGTCAAGGTTCGCGCTCCATGCCGGTGAAGTGCTGGACGACCACGAGCCGTTCCTGGAGGCGGGTCTGCCGGCCGTGGATCTGATCGATTTTGAGTTCGGGTCTGCGCCCGGCCTCAACGACTACTGGCATACGTCGGCGGACACGCTCGACAAACTCTCCGCCGACAGCCTGGGCACAGTGGGCCGGGTGTTAATCCGGCTGCTGGATGACTTGGACGGTCAGACTACTTCGGGATCCACGGCGTCCTTCAAGACGGCCAACTGATCCCCGATGGCCGCGCCAATCGGGTCGATGCGCTTGCCTTCGAGAATTTTGGACACGATTTCCTTGGTGTCCGTGGCGAAATCGCCCTTGAGGATCCAGCGCAGGAAACTGGTATCCGTGCGGGCCAGTTCACGCAGCTTCTCGCCCTTCTTCTTGCCGAAGTTGATGACGATTTCGCCGCCGGCCCAGCGGAGTTTGCCGTCGCGATCGACCCACGACGGGTCGCGGACAGAGCAGTAACGGTCCAACTCGGTGAGGTCACGGGGGAGGTCGCCGTAGCGCTCGAACTGGCCTTCCAGCACGCGCACGGTGGCTTGGGCGTCAGCCTCGGCCCGATGCCCTTCGAGATAGAGTTCGTTGCAGTAGAATGCCACGGCGGCTTTCAGGTCGCGGGGCTCGCGCTTGTGGAAGATGCGTTGGGCATCGATGATGCGGCGCCCCTCGAACGTGAGGTTCAGGCTTGCGCGCTGGAACTCCTCGATCAGCATGGGAACGTCGAAGCGCAGGATGTTGTAACCGCCGAAATCGCAGCCGTCGAGTTCCTTGTAGATGGCCGGAGCCAGAGTTCGGAACAGCGGCTTGTCGGCCACGTCGGCATCGGTGATACCGTGTATGGCCATCGATTCGGGGGGAATCGGCATGCCGGGGTTCACCACGTAGGTAAGCACCTGCTTGCCGCCTTTGGGCAACAGCTTGACGATGGATAGCTCGATGATGCGGTCGGTGCGCGGGTTGATACCGGTCGCTTCGATATCGAAAACGGCCAGGGGTTTCTCCAGTTGCCACTTGAACATATTGGGTCTCCAGACCCGCCATCATACCCAAGACGAACCCGAAACACAACCAGCCTTGACAGCGGCGGGGTGTTTTGGTCAATATGTCTGGCTTTAACGAAGGGTGGAGAAGAAACGATGTCCCAGCATTCGAGTCTGAAGTCGGCGCAGAAGATTGCCGCCAAGCGCAATGTCCTCAAGCGATTCGAACGGGTTGATGTGCTCCGCAAGCGCGGCCGCTGGAAAGACGGCGACCGCGGTTTCGGATTGCCCAAGACCAAGCCCGAGTAATCGGGTCCGGCTCCAGAAGCACCTCGCAGCGTGCGGGTTGGGGTCGCGGCGCGCCTGCGAAACCTTGATCGCTGAAGGCCGGGTGACCGTCGATGGCGCCAAGGTCGCGCAGCAAGGTGTCTGCATCGATCCCGCGACCGCGGTTGTTTGTGTGGACGGCAAGGCCGTCGCCGTTCAGCGCACCCGCTACTGGCTGGTCTACAAGCCCCGGGGCGTGGTTTCCACCTGTCACGATCCCGAAGGGCGCCGCACCGTTCTCGACCTGCTCCCGGCAAACGGCGAGCGCCTGTACCCCGTGGGACGCCTCGACTTCGACAGCGAGGGCCTGCTGCTCCTTACCAATGATGGCGCGTTGGCGCTCCGCCTGACGCATCCCCGTCACGAGATCGACAAGGTATACCTGGTCCAGACACCTTCAGAGCTCCCGCCGGAGGCCCTCGACCGCGCGCGTCGCGGGGTGGATTCCGAAGGGGAACACCTGTGCGTGGCCGCCATCGCACCCGAACGCCCGAGCCGCTACGGGTGCATCTACCGCGTGGTGCTCAGGCAGGGCCGCAAGCGGCAGATCCGGCGCATCTTCACAGAACTCGGCCACTCGGTAACCCGGCTGACCCGCGTATCCATGGGGCCGCTCAAGCTGGGCATGCTCAAGGCCGGCGAGTGGCGCGAATTGAGCGCGTGGGAATTGGCGGGGCTTTACAGGGCGGGAGGTCTGGAGGGCGGGCGTGCGGCATCCGACGCGCAGCGCCGGCCATCGTCCGCTTCCCAAGGCAGGGCGTGGGCCTCCGGCCCCGCCGTGACAGGCACGCGGCCGACACGCGGAAGTCACGGCGCGGCGAGGACGCCATCGCCCTACCGAAGATCAGGGTCAGCAAATTGATCGCGAGTGTGACGACGTTGAAGAACCTGGAGCCGGCCGTCCCCGGCCGGTAGCCACAAGGCAAACCGAAGGAGGTCATCGCACATGAGATTCACCAAAACGATAGCCGTGGTTGTGCTGAGCGCGGGAGCGGCGCTGGCTGAGCCTTCGAACGGGTTGTTTCGCGTCACGTCGGACCGGGTAAATTTGAGGGCGCGGCCCGTGCCGGATGCCGAGGTAGTGGGGCAGGTGGCAGCCGGCACTGTCCTGGACGTCCGACGCATCGACGGCGCGTGGGCCCAGGTTGTGCCGCCGACCAATGTCGGGGTTTGGGTCAACGCCGCCTTCGTCAAGGAGGGGCTTGTCGCGACCGACCGGCTGCTGGTGCGCGGCGGGCCGGGCGCCACCTTTCGCGATATCGGCACGGTACGCCGGGGTACGCGGCTCGTGCCTCTCGAGACGCGGGGTGAATGGCTGAAGTGCCAGCCGCCGGACGGAGTGACCGCGTGGGTCAGCACGGCGCTGGTTGCGCGCGTCGCGCCGGTTGTTGTGGCGGCCCGCACGGCCGCGTTACAAGAGCTTGCGGCTGAGGTGGCGAGCGTCGCGACGAGCGGCGTTGTGGTCGCTGCGGCCGCCGTGCCGCCGGCCGAGGCCGGCCCGGGCACGGCCGTGTTGCCACCGGGTTTGATACGCGAGGAATTGGCGGCGGTGTTGGGGCAGGGAGGCGTGGCGGAGCGGCAGGGCCTGGTTGACCGCGTGCCCATCGCGTTCCTGCACTGTTCCTCCTACCGGCTCGTGTCGCTGGACGGCGGCCGGGTCACGACCGTTTGTTATCTCCGCGGGAACGACGAGCAAATGCCTTCCTTCATGGGCCGGCGCCTTTCCGTGCGAGGGAAAGTGTATTGGCTCAAAGGTGAAAACGCGCCGCTGTTATACCCCGAAGAGGTCAAACCGCTGGCGGACGAGCCGGCGGCGCCTGGACGGTAGGTTGGTGGGGTTCAGGAGCGGTCAGACCGGTTTGAATCCCAAAGCCGGCGCAATCACGGCGTGGGTTTCCTGCAACAGGCGCGCGGCAGCTTCGCGCGTGGGCGCCTCGGCGCTGACCCGAATCACCGGCTCGGTGTTGGACGGGCGGGCGTGCACCCAGGCATCGGCGAACTCCACGAACACGCCATCGAGCAGGTTGATCTTGCCTTTCTCGTAGTGGCGCCGCAGGAGCCGCAGGGCTTCCGGAATCTGTTCGGGCCGCGCGCGAATCTTGTCCTTGAGCAGCGCATAGCTCGGGATGGTGTCGCGCATCTGCGAGACGGTCCGTCCCTCTTTGGCCAGCAATTCGAGGACGAGCGCCATCGCGATATAGCTATCGCGGCCGGGATGGACGGCGGGCACGATTACGCCGCCGTTGCCCTCGCCGCCCACGGGCGCACCCAGGGCCAGCATGGTTTGGACTACGTTGATCTCGCCGATGCGCGTACGCGTGACCGCGGCGCCGCGTTTCTCCGCCACGTCCTGCACCGCCCGGCTTGTCGACAGGTGGATCGCCACAGGTCCGCGCGCGTGATAATCGAGCACATCCTGTACGGCCAGCGCCACAGTCAGGTCCTCGCCGATGGGCCGGCCGAGTTCGTCGACCACGGCCAGGCGGTCCCCATCCGGATCCTGCGCGAAGCCCACGTCGCAACTGTGCGCGGTAACCAGGGCGGCTAGGGTGCCCAGGTGCTCGGGCAGGGGCTCGGCTTCGCGCTCGAAGATGCCGGTGGGTGCGTCATGGCACTGCGTGACGGTGCAACCGAGTGCCTCGAGGAATCGCCGCGTGTGGACGGCACCCACGCCGTTGCAGGCGTCGACGGCCACGCGGAAGCCGCGCCGTCGGATCGCGGCCGCGTCCACGTAGTCGTTCACCCGCCGGAAATGGGCGCCCGTGGGATCGGGGATGGTCTCGACGAGCGGCAGGCCCTCCTCGGGAACGAGGTCGAACCGACCCTGGTGATAGATGTCGAAGAACTCCTCGGCGCGCGTCCGGTCGAGGAAAAGGCCGTCGCGGCCCATGAATTTGAGCGCATTCCAGGGCGCGGGGTTGTGGCTCGCGGTAATCGCGATACCGCCGCGCGCGGCGAGGTCGCGCACGAGGATGCCGACCGTCGGCGTGGGGACGACGCCCGCCAGCAACGGCTGGCATCCGACGCTTTGCAGGCCGGCGGTGACGGCCCGTTCGATCATGTCGCCGCTCGGGCGCGTGTCGCGGCCGACCACGACGCTGCCGCGCCCCACGAACACGCCGAAGGCGCGCGCGAACGAGGCCGCGAGCTGGGGCGTGAAGGTTTCGCCGACCACGCCGCGCACGCCTGAGATGCCGACCTTGAGGAACTCTTTCACAGCTCCCGCTCCAGCCGGCGCGCGAGATCGGCAGCCCGGCCCTCGGCTTGCGGGCGCAGGCGCGATTCGGAAATGATGCGGAGCATCGGCTCCGTGCGCGAGGCGCGCACGTGGACCCAGCCGTCCTCCCAGTCCGCGCGCAGGCCGTCCGTGTGGTCGAGCGCGGCCTCGGCGGACCAGTCCGTGTCGCGCTCCAGCCCCTCGAGGGCGCGGTAGCAGTCACGCGGGTCGCCGTACACCTGCCGCTTGGCGATGTGATAGCGCGGCAATTCGCGCAGCCGGCCGGAAAGCGTGCCGCCCCGCTGGGCCAGGTCCTCCAGCACGAGCCCGATCGTCAGGAGTCCGTCGAACGCGCGGCTGAAGCGCGGCACGGCCACGCTGCCGTTGCCTTCGCCGCCGATCGCACCCTGTTCGTCCGTCAGCGCGGCCATCACGTAGGCCTGTCCCACGGCGCACTTGACGACGCGGCACCCGTGCGCGCGGGCGACGTCGTCCACGATGCGGGTCGTGCAGCAGTTGGAGACCACGGTGCCGGGGGTGCGGGCGAGCACGTGATCGGCGATGAGCGGGAAGGTGTATTCCTCGCTGGCGGTCTCGCAGTCCTCGGCCACGAGCGAGACACGGCCCAGGTCGCTGCTGGCCACAAAGCCGACGTGGGCGTGGACCAGCGGCATGATGGAGGCCACCTGGCGCGCGTTGCGGGGCCGCGGCTCCGGGTCGCGGGCCATGTAGCCCGATTCCTCGGCATTGACGGCCACCAGGCGGAAGCCCAGGCGTTGGGCGAAGGGCTCGAGGAAGCGGCAGCCGGCGCCGTTGACGACGTCGATCGCGACGGTCAGGTTGGCGCGGCGGATGGCGGCCACGTCCAGGTGGGCTTCAAGCGCCGCGAAATAGGGCTCGGCGAAATCGGTGAGCTCGGTCACGGCGCCGAGATGCTGCCAGTCAGCCCGGCGGAAGTCGCGCGAGTGATAGATGTCCAGCACGGCCTCGCCGCTGACAGGGTCGACGAAGCCGCCGTTGGCGCTGACCAGCATCAGGGCGTTCGCGCCGGCGCGCATGTGGCCGGCGGTGACGACGATCGCGCCGGAGGCCCGCCGTTGCGGCACGGTGAACTGGATGATCGGGGTGGGGCAGACGCCGAGATCGAGCACCTCGCAGCCGGCGGCCTGCAGGCCGGCCGTGACGCTGGCCTGGATCATGGGGCTCGAGAGCCGCGTGTCGCGCCCCACCAGCACCCTGCCGCCATCGGCGAACGTGCCGAACGCCGTCGCGAAGTCCATCACGACTTCCGGCGTCAGCGACTCGCCCACGAATCCACGCAGGCCGAAGCTGGATAAGCGCAACCCGTTCATGTGTCGGTGAGGCGTATACCGCAGGCGGGTGGCAAGGTCAATACGAGGCGAGTGGCGGAGAGGGAGGGATTCGAACCCCCGGTACCTTGCGGCACTCCGGTTTTCAAGACCGGCGCGTTAAACCACTCTGCCACCTCTCCATGCTGATCGGTGGGGAAAGTAGGGCAAACAGCCGTAGCCTTCAACGGGAAAAGGGATACCATTCGGAAATGTTAGCGCCGCTCGTTAGACTGCGCCGACTCGCCCACCGGGCAGAAGGCATGGTTTGTGTATGGCAGGACAGGTAGGTTCCAGTAGGACTCGTGCAAGCCGCGCTTGCGGTGAGGGCGCGCGTCCCGTATTGTGTTCAGTGCGAACAGGGTGAACCTATAGGGAACGGATAAGAACGATGGTCCTGCCGGCATATCCCACGACTCCGAAAGACCGTTTCGAGGTATACCGGTTTTTCAACGGCTTGGCGGTGGAAGGTTCGGAGGGGCTTGACCGGCGGCGTTCCCGCATCCCCCTGGTCAAGAGCTTCCTGCTCGAACACGTGTCTTCATCCGGCGGCCGAACGCCGCGCCCGCCCCAGGCTATCCTCCAGACGCTCGGGGTCGAAGTGAAGCCGCTCGACGAGTCGTTTATGCAGGTGCGCGATTCGGACACCGGAGCGGGCGCGAACGATTCAGGCCCGCGAACTGTCGGATACGTCGAGCAGTTCAATGAACGGTTTTTCGCCTACTACACGGCCGACGCTGCCCAAACCGCCACCCAGCGCGTGAACCATTGGATCACGCGGTCCCCCGATCTGGACTCTGCCTGGTTCAGTAGCCAGGTGCTGCAGTGCCTATGGGATACGGATGTCAGCAAGCGTGGAGATGAGCGTTTCGGGAAGTTGACCTTCAGGCACGAGAGTATTTTCGAGATGCCGGAGGACGCGGCTGACGAACAGGATACCGACCCCACTGGCGATGTTGACGAGGACACTGAGACCGAAGACCAGCCCGACTTCGAGCGGCGCAGGGCGCGGTTCCAAATGGTGGACCGTATCGGCCGCATCAAGGATTCCCTGAGCAACCTGCAATCGGACTACGCGCCCCTCCATGCCCTCTATGCGCTACGGTTTCCCTCCCGCGTCGGTCGAGGCAGTCATGACTTGTACCAACAAGGCCGGCTCACCAATCGCTCCGATAGTTTCGAAGAGCATCGCAACATGGTGCGCTATCTCTACCGGACCTATGGTGCCATGCTAACCCAGACCGAGGCCACGGCCTGGCACCACATGGAACCGACCCCGGCCGGTTTGCGAACAAATATCGGCGCCAAAGGGGTGCCCTTGATCGTCCAGTTCAAGGAGGAGATTTCGGAACCGACATTCAGGCACTGGGTCACTCGCGCCTTCCAGAAACGCAACCGGTTTCGACTCTGGGGCGACCCAATCTGGCTCGGACCGACGAAAGTTCACGTGTATGGCGCGGACCGGCATCTGTGGCAACCCATCAACCTCGAGATGACCGAGAAGCGTCTTGTGGCGATTCTACCGCAAGGAACCTGCGGCAACACATTTCATCGTCTCGTCACGAACATCCAGACCTACGTCAGTCCCTCGATCGACGCTTGGCTCGGAGGCGAACCGTTCAAGGGACTCGTGGACACGTCCATCGCGCAGTCTGGAGGGTACACCGATGAAGACTGAGGCCCTCCTTCGAGATCCGGGCTTTCAACTGAACCTCCTGCTATGGATGGCTAGGGAGCAACCGGCCCAAGCCTACGTCGTCCGGCCGCTGTTTCATGAACTGGGATTCGATCTGCTTTACATCGAGCGACCCTTCGACATGCCTGAAGAACTGGCCGGCGTTATCGCCGCCAAAGGTTTGGACATCAATGTGAAACCCGAGCCTGACGTTCTTCTGCGTCGCGATAGCGATAAGAAGGCGCTTTACATCGAAACCAAGGCGTCCGCCTTTTCTGCGGCCAGTTCCAACGCCAAGCAGGCGCGGGGGCACTTGCTGGCCGCCGGTCCTGCTTTTGCCGAGGTCATGCGGCCGTTGCGGCAATGCCTCCTGTGCTACGTGGTGCCGGATGGCGGCGAATCATCGATGGACGCGTGCCTGACGAATCTTCGTGATGAACTGACTCGTTCGGGCCTTCAACCCGGTCCGCATTCTGTCCATGGCCTGAAACTGAATGGTACTGACTTGGTCTATGCCTGGGATGCCGCCTTCCGTGACCACACCGGCAGCACAGACGATTCCGTCGCCATCCTGCACTACGTCAACGACGACACCGATCCCAGTCCGTTATTCCTCGTCTACTGTGATCAGGACTATCCCGATCCAGAGCGGCAGGATCTCTGCCGACACGCCCTGCAAAATCAGGTCCACGCCGCGTTGCTGTGCGAGTTGAGCCTGACTCCGATCGATGCCGTGTATGTGCGCACGCTCGACCAATTGTTGCAGGCGACGACCGACGGCATCTTTCAGTACATCGGCGGTGCTCGCCAGAAGAGTATGCGCCATCTTATCCGCGACAACATCTTCAAGCGCATCTTTGCATTTTGGAGAGAGAAGGAACCCGGACTCGTGCGGCTTGAAGAAAGAACGATCACAGTCCAGTTCCGGGACGCCGCCCAGCAAGAGGCCTTTCTCGACTGGTTGGAGGACTGCAAGCGTACGGACTTCAAGGTAACCACCCCGCCACCCGAGGAAGTGCCGCTGCTGAACATGATGGAGTCGCAGTCGGGCAACTGACGTCGACCGTTCCGCTTTCCGTCGCGGTGTTCACGCCGCCGGTTACTGCCGCGCCCAACCACGCCATCACCTCTGTCGCAAACTGCCTCGGCACCACGTCGTCCGCTGCTGGGAACGGTACGGCCTGGTTCTGGTCACGAACCTGCGCGCGTTCGCGCTGGTCGGGCGCAATGCGGCCGGTCAACCGGCCGTACTGGAACAGTTCACCTTGCACGACTCGGAGTCCGATTTCTGGGCGTTCGTCGCTCATCCGCGCGCCGCCGCCGAATGCCTCGGCGAGCCGTTCGCCGAATACCTGCGCCGCGTCCTGCTCCACAACGCGCCGCTCGCCGCGCCGCATCGCGGCCCTGGTGGAGATGGCGGGCGAGTTGGACGCAAACTATGGGGCGATGCGGAGTACGCCCGGGTGAGACTTGCGTAGCCGCGCCCGCGGGGGCGCGGCTACGGGGGCTTCCGTCCCTACTTCTGCTGCCGCTGCTGCATCATCTTCATGAAGTCGGCGGGCAGCTTGGGCTGGCCATCTTTCACGCCTTCGCCCTGGGATTCGTCGCCGGCATCCATCTTGCGTTCTTTGTAATCGGGGGGCATGACGAACACGCTATCGGGGACGGTCGTCTTCGTGAGCTCGGTGACTTCGGAGGTCATCTTGGTGGTCTGCGTCTTGCCGGCGCCGTCGGTGTTCGCTGTGACCATGATGTGGCGCAGCGGGAAACCCTGGATCTTGCCCATCTCGGCTTTGACCAGCTTGTCCAGTTGCTCGTTGCCCATTGACGGGGGCGTCTTGCGCATCCAGGCGCCAAAGCCCGCGTCCGTGAGTTTCGAGGTGGCCCAGATGTCCTCGTCCTTGACTGTCGCCGTTACCGTCTTGCGGCCCATCATGGTCATGGTGGTCGTAAACGTCGTGCGGAATTTGTAGTGGCGCGTGGGGTAGCCGAGAATCGGCTCGCCGGCTTCATCGGCCAGCTTCTCGACCTTGGGGTCGGAGAACTCCATCTGCATGAAACCGCCCATCGCCTTCATGGCCGCGCCGGCCATGCCCATCATAGCTTCCATATCCCACTTGGTGTAGGTCTTGTCGCCCGGATTCACCATGAACATGCTCTTCCCGGCATCCTGGGTGAGGATATAGTTGCCCTTTTCCATGGCCGGGTTCTTGCTGTCGACAAATTCGACGTGGGCCTTGTCGCCCTCGACCATGGCCTGCACGGTCGAGTTTTGTGCGTCCGCACCGCGTCCGCCGCCCTCCATGCGGGTTACCGACTTGAACGTGTATCCCGCCTGGCTGTTCGCCGCCACAGCCAATGCCACCAATCCGCCGATCACGATTGTCTTGTTCATGCTTTGCTCCTGTCAGGCTCGTTTGAAACCGGGAAGACTCTAGTACGGGGTGCCGGACCAACTCAAATGGAAAGATGGCGTCAGCACAGTACGTCGCGCTCTCCTTTCCTGACCCGCTCCACCAGCGCCTCGGTTCGGCGGCGCGCGGGTTCGGACATTTCGGCCAGGAAGGCTGCGATGCACCGCTCGCCGATGGCCCGCGTTTCGGGCGTGGCATAGTCGGTAAGATATTCCAGGAATGTGGAGACCGCGTTGGGGTCGCAGTGAGTCTTGATGTCGCCCGGCTTGGCCAGGTCCATGAAGTCGGCTCCGGTTCGGCCCAGCCGGTAGCAGCCGGTGCAGAAGGAGGGGATATAGCCCTCCTCGCAAACGGAGCGGATGACCTCCTCAAGCGATCGTGTATCGCCCAGGGCGAACTGCTGCTCGTCTTCGTGATTGGCCGTGGCCTCACTATAGCCGCCCGGGTTGGTGCGGGAGCCGGCACTGATCTGGGAGACGCCCAGGGCAAAAAGCGCATTACGCATGTCCGCCTTTTCGCGCGTGCTCAGGATGATTCCCGTGTAAGGGACCGCGAGACGCAAGATTGCGACCAGTCGCTTGAAGTTGAGATCAGATACCGGGTGCGGGGCGGTATTGGCCGCTGGGGCGTTTTGGGCCGCTTCGAGACGGGGCACGCTGATCGTGTGGGGGCCGGTCCCGAACACCTGATCGAGATGCCGCGCGTGCGCGAGCATGGCAAGGACTTCAAATCGATAGTCGTGGAGTCCCAGGAGTGCCCCGATGCCCACATCGTGCAGGCCCGCTTCGAGGGCTCGGTCCATGGCGTAGAGCCGGTTGGCGTAATCCGCCTTCGGTCCCGGGGGATGCATGACGGCATACGTTTCGCGGTGATACGTTTCTTGGAACAACACGTAGGTTCCGATGCCGGAGGCCTTCAACCTCTTGAAATCAGGCACGGATAGCGGGGCAATCTCAACGTTGATCCGGCGGATCTCACCGTGGCCGTCCGCAGTCTTCACGGAGTAGGCCACCTCGATCGCCTCCAGCAGGTAGTCGAGTGCCGAGCGCCCGCGGTCCTCGCCCGTCAGCATGAGGATGCGCTTGTGGCCCTGCTGCTCGAGTAACGCGATCTCATGGCGGAGTTCGTCCATGGTCAGGGCGCGGCGTTTCATGGCCTTGTTGTCCCGTCGGAACCCGCAGTAGAGGCAGTTGTTGGAGCAATAGTTCGAGAGGTAGACGGGCGCGAAGAGGACCAGGCGTCGCCCGTAGATGGCCTGCTTCACGCGGCGTGCGGCATCAAAGAGCCGCTCGGTCGTAGCCGCATCGTCGGCACGGAGCAGGCGGGCGGCTTCGTGCAGTTCCAGGCCTTTACCTTCCAGCGCCTTGTCGATCACGGCGTCCACGGCGCCGGAATCCGACGGTATTGTGTTTGCCAGCAGGCCGTCGATGGCGGCCTGGTCAATAAAGGTGGGTGTGGTTGTGTTCATGGTGGTTCTCAATGGGAAACTTTTAGCGGCAGACACCGGATTTGACTGACACGCCTTCCAGCGCGCCAAGTTTGCCGGTCAGAGCGCCCAGAGTGTCCGTAGTGGTGTCGACCACGAGCGTGATCACGCAAACGTTGCGTGAGGGATACGGAATGCCGGTCCGGGCTACGATGATCGTCCCGAATTCGGTGAGAATTTCATTCACTTTGGCGGCCGACGCCTGCCGGTCCTCCACAATGATGCCGACGAATCCAAGTCTCTTATCCATGTCTCGCTCCCTGGGTTCCGAAGATGTCGGCACGCGAGCGAGGTGGACCGGGTCGGGAAGACGGTGCGCCGGAGGAAACCGACACGCAGGATTCTTCGCCGGCCCTTGAGTTCAGTCAGCAACCTCGTCGTAGGCACGACTTGCTTCTTCAGCAATAAATCGTCAAAAACTTCACATATAATCGGGCCGATGTCAACTCTGTTGTTTGACGCGGGCAGTATCGGCGTGCCCAGTCATCGGCTTGACATTGCCACGCTCCTCGCCTATGCGTGGAGCCTCACCAGGTAACAGGAGGAACCGTGATTCTTGATCGAATTGAAAACGCGAAACGCTACGCGGGCGTGCACGCCGGCGTGGCCAAGGGACTCGAGTGGCTGGCGACTCATGAAATCATGCAGTTGCCGGCCGGCAAGCAGCCGGTGGATGGCGACCGAATGTTCCTGAATGTCGTGCGGGCGCCGGGCAAGGGGCAGTCCAAGGCCGCCCTGGAGACTCACCACCGTTACATCGACATCCAGTACTCCGTTGTCGGTGAGGACCTGATCGGGTGGCGCCCTGCGCCGACCTGCAAGATGAACAAGGGTTACGATTCCACCCGTGACCTCGAGTTTCACGATGACGCGCCGGTGGCCTGGACAACCATTCCGGCCGGCTATTTCGCCGTCTACTTCCCCGAAGACGCGCACGCGCCCATGGGGACCGACGGCCAGGTGCACAAGGTGGTGGTGAAGGTGGCGGTGTAGGAGACAAAACCATGTACGTTGGCGTTGATTATTATCCGGAGCATTGGGAACGGAAACGGTGGGCGACCGATGCGAAGTTGATGAAGCAGGCGGGATTCAACGTCGTGCGGCTGGCCGAATTTGCGTGGGTGTTCCTGGAACCCGAGGAAGGCCGGTTCGAGTTCGAGTGGCTGGACGAGGCCCTGGCGGTGCTGCGGAAGAACGGCATCTCGGCCATTCTCGGCACGCCCACGGCTGTCATGCCCGCCTGGTGCGCGCGCAAGTATCCGGAGACGCTGGCACTCCAGAAGGACGGCACGCGCACGGTCTGGGGCGTTCGCAAGAATAACTGCTTTTCATCCGGCGCCTACCGGCTGCTTTCCGAGCGGATCACCCGCGCCATGGCGGAGCACTTCGCCGACACGCCAAACGTCATCGGTTGGCAGACGGACAACGAGTTCGGCCATCCCGTCTGCTACTGCCCGTCATGCCGCGAGGAGTTTCAGGGCTGGCTCAAGCAGAAGTACGGCACGCTGGCCGAACTGGCCCGCGCGTGGGGCACGCATTTTTGGGGACACCGCGTCGGGCGCTGGGACGAGGTCACCATCCCGGTCGACGGCGGTTCGCATAACCCGGGTGCGGGCTTGGACTGGCAGCGCTTCTTTTCGTCGTTGAACGTTCGCTTCCAGCGCGACCAGGTCCGTATCCTGCGCGATCTTTGTCCGAAGCATTTCGTCACGCACAACTTCATGGGACTGTTCAGCGATCTCAATTACTACGACCTGGCCGAGGACCTGGATTTCGTCACATGGGACAACTATCCCGTGTGGGGCAAGCCGGAGGTGCGGTACCGGTCTTCCTCGGCCGCGGATGTCACGCGGGGTCTCAAACGGAAGAACTTCTGGATCATGGAGCAGACCGCCGGACCCGGCGGCTGGGGCTCGTTCGGGCGCAATCCCTGGCCGGGCGAGATCCGGGGCGTGGCCTATCAGCAAGTGGCGCACGGCGCCGACGGCATGATCTGGTTCCGCTGGCGGACGTGCACGGCGGGCCGCGAGCAGTACTGGCACGGGCTGTTGCAGCATGATGGCCGGCCGCTGCGCCGTTACCGGGAGGCCGCGGAGACGGCGCGCGAATTGCACAAACTCGCCCCCTTGCTCGAAGGCACCACGGTCAAGACCGACGTGGCCATGATCTACGACTACGACAGCATCTGGGCCTTGCGGTTGCAGCCGGGCTTCGGCCAGAACGACTACCACAACGCGCTCCACCGTTACTACGATGCCCTACAGCGAGCCGGCGTGTCGGTCGACATGGTGAAGCCCGGCGCCGACCTGTCGGCCTACAAGGCCGTGTTTGCTCCCGACCTGCACGTGCTGCCCGACCCCGTGGCGCGCGCACTGAGCGACTATGTGGCCAAGGGCGGCGTGCTCGTCACGGACTGCCGTACGGGAGTCAAGGACGAGACGAACTTATGCCACGCCCGCACGCTGCCGGGCCTGCTATCCGACGCACTCGGCATCGCGATTGAGGAATACGAAAGCATCCCGGATGGGCTGGAGTTCGGTGTCAAGGCCAAGACTGGTTTCGCCGGGGATGGCACAGCCGTTCACTATGCGGACTGGGTCACGCCCAAGGGCGCCGAGGTCCTGGCCGGATACGAGCACTGGCATCTGAAACGTTTTGCGGCGTTCACCCGGAACAACTTTGGGAAAGGCGCGGGCTTTTACGTGGGGGCGGTTGTCAAGGAGCCGGCGTTCTATGATGCGCTCGTGGCGGCGGTGCTCAAGACGGCGCGCGTGCGGCCGGTCCTTCGGCCCCCGGAGGGCGTGGAAACGACGGTGCGCGCGGGGCGGGGCCGGCGCCTGTTGTTCCTCATCAATCACAACGAAACGCCCACCGCGGTTTCCGTACCGGCCGGCAAGCGCGAGCTGTTGACAGGCAAGACGACGGGCAAGGAGCTGGCGCTCGACCGATTCGGGGTTGCGGTGATTCGGTTGCGGTGAATCGGGGTACAGAGGCAGCCCAATGCTCGCACTCACGCGACGTCGGCTACCGGCGGAGACCGCCGGCTCCAGGGCTCAGCATGCATGAACTGGAGCTACCGGCGGAGACCGCCGGCTCCAGGGCCAGGCACGATCTGGAGCCGGCCGTCCCCGGCCGGTAGCGACTGGGATGGAACGAAGTGCCACCGGCATGGCGGCGTCACACACTGGGTCAGGTCGAACTACGACTTGCCGGGCACAACCTCGTGCAGGTGGCGGACGATATTCACCTTTTCCATCGTCACCAGTCCGCCACAGCGCGCTTCCTCGATCAGCGCGTTGAGATTCGGCAGAAACGCGTCGATGCGGGATTCCTCATCCACGATCTCGATGATCATGGGCAGGTCCGCGGACAGGTCCAGGATCTTGGCCGACCGGATGCGGCTGGTCGCGCCGAAGGAAAGCACGCCGCGCCACGCCGTGGCGCCGGCCAGGCCGGCGAGGCGGGCCTCCTTTACGATGAGCTCATAGAGCGGCCGATGGCCGCACTTGTCCGATTCGCCGATGAAGATGCGTAGCAGTTTGGCTTGGCCTGTCAGTTCCATGGTAATGCTCCTTCCACCGCCCAACGCGGGTAATCGGTCACAACTCAATTGGTAGGGCGTGGGCCTCCGGCCCCGCCGTGTCTGTGATGCGATATACACTCTCCAGTCACGGCGCGGCGAGGACGCCGTCGCCCTACCCGGAACGTTTCGTAGAGGCGCCCCGCCCTGAGTGGGCACCTCACAATCGGGTCAGCGTCTTTACGGCCAGCGCGCCGACCCCGAACGCGATGACCGATCCCACCAGGGTGAGCCCGAAGTACAGGCTCGCGTACGCCCATTCTTCATTGCGAACCATCTGCATCAATTCGTAGATCAACGACGAGAGCGTCGTGAAGCCGCCGCAGAACCCCGTGGTCAGAAACAGGCGGGCGGAGGGCGAGAGCACTTCGGTTGCCGCCGCCAGTTCCATGACGCCGCCAATAACGAGGCACCCGGCCACATTGGACAGCAGGGTTCCGTAGGGGATCGAGATCGACCAGTCGCGGGCGAGCAGAGTCACGCCGTACCGGCACAGACTGCCGATCAGGCCGCCGATACCCACGCACACCCATGGAATCAAGCTGTTCAGCATGGCAGATGGGTAGCAGGTTGCCGCGCGGAATGCAACGCCGGCAAGCCGGCGTTAGTGTTCGGTGTTCAGATTTCAGGGTTCAGGCCGCAGTCCAAGGTAGGGCGAGGGCGTCCTCGCCCCGCCTCGACAGACGCGTGACAGTTACGGCGCGGCGAGGACGCCGTCGCCCTACCCGATATGCACACAGCCGATGTGTTGCGCCGCACTCCTGAACCCTTCACCCTCACCCCACTCCTTCCTCGCCCGACGGCGCGGCCGGCTGTATGCTTTGGGCCATGAAGGTCGTCCTGGCATTCGATTCCTGGAAGGGCTCGCTCACGGCCGTGGAGGCGTGCGAGGCGGCGGCCGAGGGTCTGGCACGACTGCATCCTGCGCCGGAGTTGATCCACTGCCCGCTTTCGGACGGCGGCGAGGGTTTTGCCGATACCGTGGCGCGAGCGGCGGGGGGCGTGGTGCGGGGACACCGCGTCACCGGTCCGCTGGGCGAGACCGTCGACGCCGAAGTTGTGTTCCTGGACGACGGACAGCGGGCCGTGATCGAGGCCGCCCAGGCGTGCGGCCTGCATCTGGTGCCTGAGCATCAACGCAACCCGGGCCGTGCCCTGACAGTCGGAATCGGTGAGCTGATCCGGCACGCCGTCGATGCCGGTGCCCGCGAGATCGTGATCGGGCTCGGCGGCAGCGCCACGAATGATGCCGGCATCGGCTTGCTGAGCGCACTGGGCTGGCAGTTCATCGATGAAGCTGGCAAACCAGTTGAGCCGTGCGGTGATGCCTTGGAGCGCGTGGCCCGCGTGATACCGCCAGTCGTCCCACTGCGGGTCGCCATCACGGCCGCTTGCGACGTGGCGAACCCACTCTATGGACCCACGGGAGCAGCCGTTGTCTATGCGCCGCAAAAAGGGGCGACGCCTGCCGACGTGCAACGGCTTGATGCGGGACTACGCCACTTCGCGGGTGTGTGCGCCGGTGCGCTGGGACGCGACTTTGCGGCATTGCCTGGGTCCGGCGCCGCCGGCGGCCTGGGGTTCGCGCTGCAAGCCTTCCTTGGCGCGCAGTTCCGCTCCGGCGCCGAACTGGCGATCGAACTGGCCGGCCTCCGTCAACACTTGCGCGGTGCGGCGTTGTGCCTGACCGGCGAAGGTCGGACCGACGCGCAGACGGCCGCGGGCAAATTGCCGTCGGCCGTGGCGCGGTGCTGTCGTGAGCAGGCCGTGCCGTGCGTGTGCCTGTCCGGCTCGATTGGCACGGGAATCGCCGCGCTGTACGACGCCGGCCTGACCGCCGCGCTGTCGGTCCTGCAGCGGCCCGCCACGCTGGATGAAGCCATCGCATCAGGCCGTCCGGCCCTGGCCGACACGGCCGAAGCCATCGGTCGCCTCGTACAGGCATGCGGGCGGGTTTGTAGGTCGGTTGGAAGGCCATAGAAGAGGGAGATTCAACAACGACCAGAAGATTGCCGCCAGCAACTTGGACCCTCGTGACAGGAAGGTGACGTAGATGCAGCGAAATAGGCACTCGGCGCAGAGATCGATAGCCCTTGGTTCCTTGGGTGAGTTGTTGGCGATCAGGGCATTGGTGTTCAACAAGTTCCACAACATCCGATTCTTGAACGATTACTGCTTCAATCACGCATTCGCTGACATTTACGCCGAAGAAGACAGTCGGAAATATGTGATCAGCGTAAAGGCTCGGAATCGCTATCAGCGCAATGGGAAGTTGAACGCACGGTACAACCTGGGAAGCGGATGCGCTGCGAATGCCCAACGTGTAGCATCAAAGTACGGGGCAGTGCCTGCTTGGATGGCCATCTCCATTACCGACCAGACCTACTCGGTCTACTTTGGGCGATTGGATTCCTTGCGTCTGTCAACGGGGATACCTATGGCGGCATCACATGTGAGCCAATACAGGTGTCTCGCAAACGAACAACTTCATCACCTGGATTGGGCACCATACCGAAACAAGTAGGAATTGAAAGTCGAACGCCCCAAGTGTTCGAAACGGGTTCGCCGCCCCAGAATTTTGGGGCGTCGGCAGAGAGCATAAGATGAAAGCATTGCGCGATAGGTTCTTCGCTGACGCCCCTAGAATCGCAGAGATGAACGAGATGCGATGCACCGCTCATACAAGGAGTTCCTTTTGTACTTCCGGCAGCGGAAGACACTCTCGGAGCATGATGTCGTAATCGGTGCATATTTTACGTACGGCTGGATGCCGACGATTCTGGGTTTGCGCGGAGAACTGTCAGCGGTTGTGGCCATTGCTAACGAGGTTAGGGCGGGCCACCCGGTCACTGAGAGGAAGATCAAGGTGGTCGCGTTGGCGATCAACGGCAGTGTTGTCGGTGCATCGAAGGTTCTGCACTTCATCGACCCGGAGAGGCACGCTATCTGGGACAGTCGCGTCTACAGATACCTGCATCGGCAGCCTCCCTACCAGTATAGATTGGAGGCTCCCGCCGCATACCCGGAGTATTTGAAGTGCCTTGACCTGGCGAAGGATGATCGGTTTGCAGCCACGCGGGCGCAAGTTGAACAAGTTGTCGGTTATGCAGTTACAGACAAACGGGCTGCTGAACTTGTGATGTACCACAACGGACAGAAATGAATTGCCAACACGATTTCGCCACGACATCCGCGTCACTAGCCCTGCCGCGTGGAGACCCGCGCTTTACATGGGGGTTCTTCGGTGGCACTATGCCCCAGTCATCAGCGGGAGCAGAACATGCAGACGGAAACCATCGACTTGAACGAGGCGCAGGCGCACTTTAAGGAGCTTGTGCACCGTGTCATCTCGGGAATTCACGTTATCCTGAGCGAGGACCAGAAGCCCATTGCGCATCTTTTTCCTGCGGGTGCACGCGTTTCCGGCCTGCACTCGGGCGCTATCTGGACCAGCGACGACTTTGACGCCCCGCTTTCTGACGAGTTCTGGTCGGAGGGTAAGTGAAACTTCTTCTCGACACTCATGCCTTCATCTGGTGGGACAGCGAGCCGGAGAGACTTTCCCCGCGCGCATTGGCACTCTGTCAGGATGCCAAGAACCAGATCCACTTGAGCGTTGCCAGTCTTTGGGAGATACAGATCAAGTCACAACTCGGGAAACTCAAGTTGTCAACGCCCTTGTCGGACATTGTGGCAGCGCAGCAGGAAGCGAACGGACTTGTGCTGTTAAGTATTCACCCGGCTTACACCTACGCTCTGGACAGTCTGCCTTCCCTCCACAAAGACCCATTCGACCGGATGATCGTTGCTCAGGCAAGAATCGAGAAACTGCGTTTGGTCTCTCATGATGAGACCATCCGCAAGTATCCCGTTGATGTCGAGTGGTAGGATCCCTCTCACTCGGCCGCGGCGCCGGCCTCCGGGAGGCCGGTGACCGCTAAGGGCGCTCCGGCCGTCACCATGCCGGCGAGCGTGACGATATCCCAGTTCGTCATGCGGAAGCAGCCGTGGGATTCCTGGCGGCCGATGGTTTCGGGATGGGGCGTGCCGTGGATGCCGAAACCCGGGGCGCTGAGACTTAGCCAGTAGACGCCGACGGGATTGTTGGGTCCGGGCGGAATGATGAGTTTGTGGCCGATCTCCTGGGCGCGGTGCGACTCAGGGAATACGGCCGGGTCGAAGGTATAGTTGGGATTGGGCGCGAAGGTTGTGACTTTCAGTTCGCCGGTGGGCACGCGCGTGTGATCCCGGGCGATGGAGCAGGGGAACGAACCCACCAATGCCGCCTGCGCATCAAAGGCGCGGATCCGAAAGACGCGGCAGTCGATCTCCAGGCGCGTCGCGGCGGGATGCCAGGTTGGCGGGCGCACGTTGGGCACGTTCACGGACATCCCGACCGTGGCGACGTTCCATTCGCCGATGGCGGGATTCAGGCGGGATAGGTACGGCTCCGAAACGTGAAAGCGTTCGGACAGTTCTTCCACGAGCGAGGTGCAAGCCATGTGGGGAACGGCACTGGCTTCGAGGAAGTCGGCTGGCGCCTGCCCAACGTCGTTCCAATCCGCCTGGGTAATCGTGTAGGTCACGGTGGGCGACTCGGGAGCGGCCAGTAACTGGGCGCGGGCCGCCTTTTCGGACAGCCCCTGGGCGCGGGCATAATCCAGCAAGGCGTTGCGGCTCCGAACCCCGAATTTTCCGTCGATCAGGCCCACGCCGAAGCCGCTGCGGTCCAAGGCGGTCTGCAGGCGGGCCGAAACAGCCACGGTATGCGTGTCCGTTTGCCCCATGGCCAGCGGAACACACAAAACGCCCAAAACAAGACTGCGGAAAAGCGCCTTCACAGAGGCAGAACGCTATACAGCACGGCGGCGGCGGGCAAGTGATTTCGGCGGAAGGCACACCCGGCGCATCGCTCTTGATCCGGTAGCCCATAGGCGCAGCAGAGCGCGTCCCTCCACTCAAGAGTCAGGGCCCTGCCAGAAACTCATTTGCCGTCCCCGTAGGAACGGGCTTGCGGCCTTTTCCAACTTCCCGTGGCCTGCTATTCTGGGGTCATGCAGGCAAGCTACAGAGTGGGATGGGTTTGGGCAGCTCTCGCGCTAGCCGCGCTACCGGGCGCCCGGGCCGGGGATTGGCCGGGATTCCACGGCACGGCCGATCTGGCCGGGTATTCGGGTGAGCACTTCCCGACGTCCGCCGTGCGGCGCTGGGTCTTCAAGACTGGCGGCCCCGTGCAGTCGTCGCCGGCCATGGTCGGCGGCCTGGTGATCGTCGGGTCAGACGATGGCCAGGTCTACGCGCTTGGCCGGCAGACCGGGACGGTGGCGTGGTCGTACAAAGCCGGCAGCGCCGTGGAGTCGTCGCCCTTGGTGGCAGGCGGTGTCGTGTACGTGGGCACGGAAGCCGGCAACCTGCTGGCGCTGGACGCCACCAATGGGCAACGGCGTTGGAGCTACAAGGCGGCTGGCAAGATTGCCGGGAGCCCGAACCTCGTGACGGTGGCCGGACGCGCACTGGTACTGGTCGGCAGTTACGATACGTATCTGCACGCCGTCGACGCCTCCACGGGCACCGGTGTTTGGACGGTGGCTGCGGGCGGTTACGTTAACGGAACACCGGCTGTATCGGGCGGGCGCATCGTGTTCGGTGGGTGTGACGGCCAGTTGCGAGTCGTGGCCGCGGCGGACGGCAAGATCGTGAGCGAACTTGCGGCCGGGTCTTACATCCCGGGGTCGCCGGCGTGCGATGCGGAACGGGCCTATACGGGGCAGGTCGGCGACGCCCTGCTGGCCATGCGGCTCGCGGACGGCGCGGAGGTGTGGCGTGCCGACGCCAAGGATGCGGCCATGTTCGGCACCCCTGCCCTGGCGCCGCACAGGGTTGTGGTCGGCGCCCGCGACATGCGCGTCCACTGCTTCAACCGGGACGATGGTGCCCCTGTCTGGCAGTTCACCACGCGCGGAGAGGTGGATAGTTCGCCGATCGTCGTGAAAGATACCGTCGTCTTCGGCTCGGACGACGGCTCCGTCTACGCGGTGACGCTGGCTGATGGCCGCCAGGTCTGGTCCTACGAGATCGGTCAGCCCGTCAAATCGTCCCCAGCCTTTGCCGACGGCCTGCTCGTCATCGGCGCGGACGACGGCGGCGTTTATGCGTTCGGGGCGGCGGAAAAAGCGAGCGCCAGGCAACCCAAACGGTAGGGCGACGGCGTCCCGCCGTCGCCTTACCCGGAACCTGCGAAACGCCCTTAGGGCGCGGTCTTCTTTGTCGGCGCGAAATCACGGTCGAAGATCACCTCGGCCTTCGGCTCGGGCAGGGAACGGCCGGTCTTCATGGCGTCCTTGAGGTCGTCGGCGGAATCCGGATCGTTCCACCAGTACCAGTAGGCCGAGCTCTCATTCCCGTACTTCGCCAGCACCGTTTTCGGCCGGCCGAATTTGTTCCAGTACAGCAGCCGCGTGTAATTGATGTTCCAAAGCAGAATGTAGGGATACTGCGTGTAGACCAGCCGGTCGATTTGCCGGCAGATCGCGTGACGGGCGGACACGTCGAACAGGCTCTTCTGCTTCTCGATCAGGGCGTCGACCTGCGGGTCCTTGAACCCCGTGATGTTGACGCCGCCCTTGCGGTCGGCCTCTTTTGACGACCACATACCCTCGGGATCTTTGAACACCGACTCCGACCACGCGGCCCAGGTCATGTCGTAGTTAAACTCGTCCATGTCGCGCGCCCAGGCCGCCCAGTCCTTCTGGTCGATCGTCAGTTCGATGCCCGCGTCCTTGAGATCTTCCGCGTAGATGGCCAGGAACTTTTCGGACGACGCGTCGCGGTTCAGGAACCGCACCGTGAACCGTTTCCCGTCCTTTTCGAGCCAGCCGGTCTTCGGATTGGCCTTCCACCCGGCCTCGGCCAGCAGGGCGCGCGCCTTGTCCTTGCTGAACTCAATCAGTTCGTTGGGGCAGGGGTTATCCTTGGAGTAAAGGTCCTCAAAGTAGGAGCGGTGCAGGAAGTACTGGTTGTACATGAGCGTGGCGTTCAGGCGCGGGCGGTTCAGCAACTCCGCCAGGGCCTTGCGGACGCGCACATCCTGGAACGGGGGGCGGCGCATGTTCATGGCAAAGCCCTGGAACCCGATCGGGTTGTAGTTGGAGATCTTCTGCTTCACGATCCAGTGCTTGTCGAACTTGTCACCGGCCGTCTCGTTCACCCACAGCCGGGCCATATAGACGGCGAAGAGATCGATCTCGCCCTTCTTGAAGGCCTCGTAGGCGTTCTCCTGTTCGCCGTAGAACTTGAACTTAATGGTCTGGAAGTTGGCGGTGCCGCGCGAGGCGGGCGCACTCCGGTTCCACCAGTCGGCCCGGCGTTCGAGCGTGGCATAGATGCCGTCCTTGACCGTGCCGAGCCGGTAGGGTCCGGACACGACCGGGAAGGCGACGTTGATCGAATTGAAGTCCATGGTTCCATACGCATGACGGGGCAGGATATTGAACCCGCCGGCGGCGCCGAGATTGCGCCAGTGGACCTCGCGCGCCACAAACCGGATGCAATGGGCGTCGAGGATTTCGGGTGATGCGAACGGCTCCAGGGCAACCTTGTGCGGACCGGTCATGTTGGTCGGGTTCATGACGGCGTCGAAGGTCCACTTGACATCCGCCGCGAGGATGGGCTGCCCATCGCTCCAGGCGGCGTGGGGGTCGAGCCAGAAGGTGAACGTCTTTTTGTCGTCGGAGAGGCTCCACCGTTCGGCCAGGCCGGGCTCATACTCGAGCGTGATCGGGTTCATGGTCAGCAGCGTCTCGTAAAGCGCGCCGAAGAGCTCGGCCGAGAATGAATTGTTATCGAGGTAGTAGTTGAAGCTCTTGGGGTATTGTCCGGCGAACACGGACAGTTCGCCGCCCACCGTGGCGTCCGGACTGGCAAGGGGATTGGGCGCGTTGGTCCAGCCCGGTTTCGGGAAGAACTCGTCGGCCGCCAAGAAGGCCGGCAACAGACACAGGGCAAGACTGAGTATACGCTGGCGCATAGGTTTTCTCCTTCGCCCGTGATCCTATCAGAGGTCGGATGGCCTTGTCACGGCGCGGTCTGGCGCTCGCTTTTCTGTATCAGGGAAACCCTGATGCAAAATCAGGTCTTGCACTGATTGTGCATGACACCCTGATAGTGTTGGATACCTCCGTCAACGGATGAGCTGGCGAAGTGTTTGCTGCTGCATCCCCCTGTGGCAGTCGCTCATAGCTGTTCCTCCGCAAGTTATGGTGAGAGCGTTCAGCCAGCCATCCGTTGACACTTTCTCCCTCACCTCGTACCCGGGCAGCTCCGTACTTCGGCGTGACATGCGGCGAATGCGCCCGCATAATGGGACGAATGCGGAGGAATCCATGTTCACAGCAGTCATAGGGCCGGAGCTTGGAGCCGGATGAGCGGCCCGATCGAGGATGAGATCCGCCTGCAAGGGGTGCCCATCTGCCCGGGGGTCTGCGTGGCCAAGGCGTGTCTCTTCAACGACGCCCGTCACAACCAACTGACCCCGGTTGTGGTGACCGAGCAGGAAGTGGAGGGCGAGATTGAGCGGCTGCAGCGCGCCATCGCGGCGGCCGGCGTGTGCCTGGACGAAATCCGCGACCGGGTCGCCCGCGAGATGGGTCCCGCGGAGGCCGAGATCTTCGTGGCCCAGAAGATGATGGTGAACGACCCCGGCCTGGGCGCCAGGATGATCGCGGCCATTCGCGGCGAGAAGGCCGGCGCCGAGATGGCGGTCATGACGGTCATGGATGGCTACGAGACTCGCTTCCGGGTCCTCGACAACGAATATCTGCGCGAACGGGCCTCCGACATTGGTGAAGTCAAACGGCGGCTGCTCGACGCGCTGGCCGCGACCCGGCCGGGGCTGCGGTGCGAAGGAGCGGCCCACTGCGAACGCGGCCGCGAGCGCGTGGTGGTCGCGGCCGAACTCACGGCCAGCCTGACGGTCGACCTCGACACCGATCGCCTGCGGGGCTTCGTGACCGAGCATGGCGGCGCTACCTCGCACGCCGCCATCCTGGCGCGGGCCCTGGGCATCCCCGCGGTCTCGGGGTTGCCCGGCATCCACAGCAGGATCGCATGCGGCACGGAACTGCTGGTCAACGGCGATGCCGGGGAGGTTTTCCTGTGGCCGCGGCCCGAAACGGTCGCGCGGTTCCAGCGCCAACTCGCGGCCTCCGCCGCGCCGGTGGAAGCCGTCGAACCCGTTCCGGGGTTTCGCGTTATGGCGAATATCAGCATCGTCGCCGAGGCCGCCCTGGCGCGCCGGATGCAGGCCGAAGGGATCGGCCTGTACCGGACGGAGTTCGAGTTCATGGCGTTGGGGCGCGTCCTGACCGAGGACGAGCAATACCAGCGCTACGCCGCGCTCCTCAAGACCATGGACGGCCGGCCCGTCTACGTGCGGTTGCTCGACCTGGGCGGCGACAAACCTGCGCCGTACCTCGACCTGCCCGCCGAGGCCAATCCCGCGCTGGGCCTGCGCGGAGCCCGTCTGCTCGCGCGCCGGCCGGACCTGCTGCGGACGCAGGCGCGCGCCATTGCCCGGGCAGCGGTCGTCGGCCCCGTTCACGTGACTTACCCGATGATTGTCGATGTCGCGCAGTTCCGGGCGCTGCGGGCCCTGTTCGCCGAGGCCGTCGCCGACCTGCCGGCGGCTGACATCCGGCATGGCGTGATGTTGGAGGTGCCGGCCGCCTGCCTAAACGCTGATGCCCTGCTGCGGGAAGCGGACTACGGCAGTATCGGCACGAACGACCTTTACCAATACGTGTTTGCGATCGACCGCAACAACGAACTCGTGGCGGGCGACTTCCGCCTCGACCATCCCGTGTTCTGGGACCTCCTGGCCGCCGTGGTGGCGGCGGCCGGGCGGCAGGGCAAACCGCTCAGCGTCTGCGGCGAAATGGCCGGCTGGCCCGAGTATGCCTTGCGCATGCGCGCCCTCGGCATCTCGACCGTGAGTGTCAGCACGCGCCTCGTTTCCGTGGTGCGGCGCACGCTCGCCGTTGCCAAGCCGCCGGAAAACGGGTAGACTTTACGGACTTTTTGAGGGGACAGGCAGGCGACCCGGACGCCGCCTGCAGCCGGAGCGCCGGGTGGACAGGAAGCGAACCATGGCCAAATGGAATTGGGCGGAGCAGCGGCGCAAAGCCGCCTTTCTCGCATTGCAGGACGGCACCGTGCTGCGCGGATATTCCGTGGGCGCGCCTCGCGACACGTTCGGCGAGGTCGTCTTCAACACGGGGATGGCAGGGTACCAGGAAATCCTGAGCGACCCTTCGTACAGCGGGCAGTTCGTCACCATGACCTGTCCCGAGATCGGCAACACCGGCATGAACGCGGCGGACATGGAAAGCCGCCAGTTGTTTGCCAACGGTTTCATCATGCACGAGTCCAACCCCACGAGCAACTGGCGCGCCGACGGCTCGCTGGCTGACTACCTCAAGCGCTGGGACATCCCGGCCCTGGCCGGCGCCGACACGCGCGCCCTGACGACCAAGCTGCGGACCGACGGCACCCAGCGCGGGTTCCTGTGCGTCACCGGCGCCGTGAGTGAGGCCGAGGCCGTGAAACGGGCCAAGGACTGGTGCGGGCTCGACGGCCAGGACTACGCGAGCAAGGTATCGTGCACGGCGCCTTACCGGTGGGACCCGAAGGGCGATCTCACCGCGTCGTGGGGCATTGCGGAAACGCTGCCGCCCACCGACCTCAAGATCGTGGCCTACGATTTCGGCATCAAGTGGAATATCCTGCGCAGTCTGCGGCGGCACGGCATGGATGTCACGGTGGTTCCGGCCAGGACTTCCGCGAAGGACGTGCTCGCGCTCAAACCCGACGGCGTGTTCCTGTCCAACGGTCCGGCGGACCCGGCGGCCGTCACCTACGCCATCGACAATGCCCGCGCCCTCATGGGCAAGGTTCCGGTCATGGGCATCTGCCTGGGGCACCAACTCCTCGGCCTGGCCTGCGGCGGGCGCACCTACCGTCTCAAGTTCGGCCACCACGGCTGCAATCACCCCGTGAAGAACCTGCGGACCGGCAGCGTGGAGATCACGTCGCAGAACCACAACTTCAGCGTGGACAAGGATTCGCTCGACCCGGCCAAGGTGGAGATCACGCACGTCAACCTGAACGACGGGACGATCGAGGGGTTGGAGCACAAGCAGGTACCGATGTTCTGCGTGCAGTATCACCCGGAGTCGTCGCCCGGCCCCCACGACCCCTTTTACCTGTTCGCGCGGTTCCGCGAACTGATCGGCAAGGCGTAAGACCATGCAGGGACACAACTGGATCGCGATTCTCGACTTCGGCTCGCAGTACAGCCAGCTCATCGCCCGCCGCGTGCGCGAGCAGCGCGTCTACTCGGAACTGCTGAAGTTCAATATCAGCGCCTCGGACCTGGCGGCGCGCAAGCCGGCGGGGATCATTCTGTCGGGCGGCCCGGCCAGCGTGCTGGAGTCCGGTGCGCCGCTGTGCGACCCGGCGATCTACGACCTGGGCGTCCCGGTGCTCGGGATTTGTTACGGCCTGCAGATGACCGGCAAGCTGCTGGGCGGGGCCGTGAAGCCCGGCCACGCGCGCGAGTTCGGCAGCGCCCGCATCACGGTGACGCGGCCCGAGCCGCTGTTCCGCGACCTGCCCGCCGACCTGGACGTGTGGATGAGCCACGGCGATCAGGTGGAAGCGCTTCCGCCCGGGTTCTCGGTGATGGCCCGCACGGAGACCTGTCCCGTGGCTGCCATGGGCAACGCCGCCCGCCGGATCTACGGCCTGCAGTTTCATCCCGAGGTCGTGCATACGCCGAACGGCACCGAGATCCTGCGCCGGTTCCTTTTCGACGTCTGCGCGTGCCGGCCGGACTGGGAAATGGCCCAGTTCATCCGCGAAAGTGTTGCGGCGATTCGCGCAAAGGTTGGCGACAGACACGTGCTATGCGGGCTGAGCGGGGGCGTCGACTCATCCGTGGTCGCGGCGCTGCTCCATCGGGCGATCGGCCGCCAACTGCATTGCGTGTTCGTCGACAACGGGCTGTTGCGGTACGGCGAGGCCAAGCAGGTCGAGGAAACATTCGGCAAGGCCTTCGGCATGGATCTGCACGTGGCGCACGCGCAGGACCGCTTCCTGGCGGCGCTTAAGGGCATCGTCGATCCCGAGCATAAACGCAAGATCATCGGCAAGGTGTTCATTGACGTCTTTGTCGCCGAGGCCCGCACCCTGGGCGAGGTCAAGTACCTGGCGCAGGGCACGCTTTACCCCGACGTGATCGAAAGCGCATCGCCGATCGGCGGGCCGTCGGCCACGATCAAGAGCCACCATAACGTCGGCGGGTTGCCGGCCGACCTCAAGTTTTCCCTCATCGAACCCGTGCGCGAACTCTTCAAGGATGAGGTCCGCCTGCTGGGCCGCGAACTGGGGCTGCCCGATTTTATCGTCAACCGCCAGCCGTTCCCCGGCCCCGGGCTGGCCGTACGCATCCTGGGCGAGATCACGGCCGAACGCGTGGCACTGCTGCAGCGCGCCGACCTGCGCGTGCAGGAGGAAATGGAAAAGGACCCGATCTACCCGCGCGTCTGGCAGTCGTTTGCCGTGCTGCTCCCCATCCAGACGGTCGGCGTCATGGGCGACAGCCGCACCTACGAGAACGTCGCGGCCCTGCGCATCGTGGAGAGCCAGGACGGCATGACGGCCGATTGGTCGCGCGTCTCCTACGACACCCTGGCCCGCATCTCGAACCGCATCATCAACGAGGTCAAAGGGATCAACCGCGTCGTGTTCGACATCAGTTCGAAGCCGCCGGCGACGATCGAGTGGGAGTGAAGAGCAAGGCCCCTGGAGCAGCGGGCGAAGCGAGGGCGGCGTGAGACGGATGGCAGTGATACTCGTTGTGATCGGGGCTTGGGCGCTCGGCGCCGCGGCCGATGATCTCACGTTGATGACCGGCCAGGTGGTGACCGGAAAATTCGTTGGGTTCCGGAACTACCGCTTCGTTTTCCAGGAACGCGGCGGCAAGGAACGCGAGGAGTATGCCGCCGCGGTCAGGAACCTGCGCGTGGACCCCCCCGTCAGGGTGGCGGCCAAACTCGTGGCCGGGAGCATGGACGACGTGCTGTTCGCCGGGTACGAGAAGTTCAATGTCCGGCTCATCCGGAACGGGCGCGAGTTCGACGAGCCGGCCACGCTGATCAAGCAAGTCGATATGGCGTTCGACGTGCAGCACACGGTCGAGAGCCCCGGCGTTTATGTGATCAGCCACGGCGAGGAGGTCGACATCGACAAGGCGCTGACCGCCGGCCGAATCAACGTCGTGTTCTTCCATTTCCCCGAGGCCCATTCCAGTGTGCGGCAGGGGAACTATATCGAGCTTCTCGCGCGCCAGAGTCAGGGGCGGGTCGTGGTCCAGAAGATCATCATTGCCAACTGGCAGGCGCCGATCTGCAAGGCCCTGCAACTCACATCGTTGCCGCAATTCTGGTTCTACAGTCCTTCCGGCCGCCTGATCAAGAAGCTGACGGAGCGGTTCACGGAAGCTGATATCGACGACGCGTTCAAGGAAACGCGCCGCAGTCTGTAAGGGGGGGCGGATGGCGGTTCGGCGGGTCATGGTTACCGGCGCCAGCGGGTTGCTGGGCAGTGCCGTGGTGGCGGCGCTGAGCCGCGACACGGACGTGCTGCCGCTGGCTGGCCGTCATGCCCGCGGTGGTCAGCGCGGCGTGGATCTGGCCGATCCCCGCCAGGTGGCCGCCCTGGGCGACGATTCCTGGGATGCGCTCGTGCACTGTGCTGCCTTCCGCAGTCCCGATTACTGCGAGCAGAACCATGACGCGGCCCTGCGGCTTAACGCCGGGGCGCCGGTCGAGCTCGCGCGCCTGGCGCGGGCTCGGGGCGCGCCGATGATCCACATTTCCACCGACTACGTCTTTCCCGGCACCCACCCGCTGTATCGCGAGGACGCGCCGCGGCAGGCCGTGAATTTTTACGGCGAGACCAAGGTCCGGGCCGAGGAAGGAATCGAAGCCGAGTATCCCGCGGCGACGATCCTGCGCATCGGGGCCTTGTACGGGGTGCCGTCACCGGAGGTCGGCTCGCCCATGATGGAGGAGGCGCTCGACGCCGTCTACGCGACCGGCGTGCAGGAGCTGGACGACCGGGTTGTGCGGTGCCCGGCGTGGGTTGGTGATGTGGCCGAAACGATTCGGTTCCTGCTCGGCGCGGGGGCTGGCGGCATCGTGCACGCCAGTGCGGGGGAGACCTGCACGCGCTACGGCTGGACGCAGCTTGTGGCGGCGGCGCTCGGCTTGTCCGCTGCGCACCTGCGGCCCACGGACCGCGACTTGTCGCGGCCGGCGCGCCGGCCGGTCAATTCGCAGTTGGCGGTGGACCGGTTGCGGCGTTTGGGCGGGCCGATCCCGCGCGATGCACGCGAGGTTTTGGTGGAGCTGGCGCCGCGGCTGCGGCGCGCCTGAAAAGACGTTGGAGAAAAGGCTTGTGTGCCATGTATCGGGGTGGCTATAGAACTAGTGCTATGCTTTGCACTCGCGAACATGGGGATCGGCAATGAGTCGGCAAAGCCTCAACTGGGACGATATGTACCGGGCCTTGGAGTCCTTCCGGAAGGAACGAGGTCACTGTAATGTTTGCGCCAACTGGGAGAAGAATCCGCAGCTCGGGCGCTGGGTGGCCATGCAGCGCTACCGGCGGAAGATCGGCGAGCTGTCGGCCAAGTGCGTGGACCGGCTCAGCAAGCTGGGGTTCGTCTGGTCGCCGACGGATGCGGTGTGGAACGAGATGTTCGAGCGCCTGCAGGCCTTTCGCGCCAAGCACGGCACCTGCGATGTGCCTTCGCAATGGGCGGAAGATCCCCATTTGGCCAACTGGGTGGCCAATCAGCGGCACCGCAAGAAGATGGGTTCGCTCTTGCCCGACCGCGCCAAGCGGCTGGATGATGCGAAGTTCGTGTGGGCCGTTTACGGGAAGAGCAAAGAGCGCGGGGAAGTCGGGAAGGCGGCCAAGCCGGCGCCGGACAAGGTCGAGCCCGAGGCCGAGGAGCGGCTCTATCTGGCGGGGCCGGGCACGTATATCCAGCACGACGGGTCGCCGAAGCTCCCGGCGAAACTGGAGCGTTACATTGCCTCGCATCGGGGCGATTTCCCGCCGTACATTCCGTTGCCGCGCGGGCCGATCGTGTTCCAGGTCGGCGACGACTTGTCCGGCCGCCGCCGGAAGATCACGTGGAGCGGCAAGGGCGCGCTTCCCGAACTGGTCCACAAGTTTGTCGAAGAGAACGGCACGTTGCCGCCGCATGGCTGAGCGCCTGTGGCTGTCCGCAACGGCCTGTTATGCAGGATTGACACCCCCATCGAAATCTCTATCATGCCGACCATTCTGCTCACCCGCAGAAGCCCATCCGGGACACTGGATTCAGGGCAAAAACACATGGCGTGGTAGCTCAGTTGGTAGAGCAGCGGACTGAAAATCCGCGTGTCGTCGGTTCGATTCCGACCCTCGCCACCATCCTTCGCTCGCCGCTGCGCCCTGAAGTTAAGCGCAAGCGCATACTTCAGGGCTACGCTCTGAGTTACGGATGGCAGGCCATCCCTGCAAAGCATCCCAATACCCCAACAAAAACATGGCGTTCTTCGCGAAGGCAATGCCAAGCAGGAATTCCCCTCCGCGCGTATGGGGCAGACCTGTCCCCCTCCCGCTACGGCGCTCTCTGCCGGTGAGCCAGCGTCCGGAGGATGGTGTCGAGAACGTGGTCGAGCTGTTTGCCGACATCCTCGGCTAGGAACCGGAGCACGAAGTACCCGTTCTCCTGGAGCAGGGCGTCCTTGCGGCGGTCGCGGCGGTAGGCTTCGGGCGCTGTCAGGTGTTGCGGGCCATCGAGTTCGATCGCCACGCCCAACTCCGCGCAGAGCAAATCGACCTCCATGCGGCCCCGTCCATCGAAAGGGATCGGCAACTCTGCATTGAGACAGAACTTCCCGGCAGTCTCGGGCATCGTTTCCAGTCGCCGATAGACAAATGCCTCGGTGGCACTGCGGGCACGATCCTCACCCTGGGTGTCCGCCTGACGCATGCGTGTGGCGTGAACGAAGAGATTGCCAAGCGGCGTGTCAACGCCATCGCGGATGAGGCGCTGGACGCTCGCGGCGTAGTCGCGCTTCCATTCGGGTTCCACAGGCAACGGTACTTCGGGCGGCCACCCGGGCACGGCACTGGCCGGGAGAAGGATCGTGTAACCGATGGCTTCGTATCCCCGACAACGGCGGTCGAACATGCGTGACAACATCGGCGCGTTGAGGTCGGCGTAGTCGTAGATGCGGACTTCGCGCTTGCCATCGTGCAGACGGTGCAGCCGTCCGGCGTACTGTGCTATGGTCCCGCGCCACGAGACGGGGAGCGTCAGGAACAAGGTGTCCAGTCTCGCGTCGTCGAAGCCTTCCCCTATGTACTTGCCAGTCGCCAGCAGGACTCGGTCTTCGCCATCGGGGACCGACGCCAGTTCTGCGAGCACCGCCTTCAGTTTCTTCCGTCCCATGCCACCCTGGAGGACGATGAGGTGTCGGATCGCCGGGGACAAGGCCTCCGCTAATGCTCGGAGGTGGTCAGTCCGCTCCGTCAGGACCAGAGGCGCACGTCCTTCATGAACGGCGGCGATGATATCTTCGCAGATGAGTTGGTTGCGGCTGCCATCGGCAACCAGCGCACCATAGAGCGCGTGGAACTCGACGCGAGCGTCCGGGTCGGCCGCCTCTGGTGATCGGAACGAGGTGGGCCGGACGAAGACGGTGTGCGTGAATGGACGCTCGGCCGCCTGTTGTTTTGCGTCAACGCGATACCGTATGGGTCCGCACTGCATGAATATGATCGGGTGGTGGCCGTCTTTGCGCGTGACGGTCGCGGAGAGACCGAGGATGTACTTGGCCTTCGCACGCCTTGCCACCTGTTCGAAACTGAATGCCGACAGATGGTGGCACTCGTCCACAACGAGGTGGCCATACTCGGCAACGCGGTCATCCACCACCCCCTTGCGCACAAGGCTCTGCACCAGCGCCACGTCCAGCCTCCCCGTGGGTTTCTTCCGACCGCCACCCACCCGGCCAATGGTTTTGGCGTCTACCCCGAGGAATGACGACAGCCGTTCCACCCATTGCTCCATCAACTGCTGGCGGTGCACGAGAACCAGGGTGTTCACCCCTCGCTGGGCAATGAGCCAGGCTGCGATCACCGTCTTTCCGAAGGCGGTGGTGGCGGACAGTACCCCTGTGTCGTGGGCAGACAGAGCCTTTGCGGCCAATTCCTGTTCGGGTCGGAGACGGCCTTGGAACGAGACCGACAGGGCTGTGCCCGCAGTTCGCTCGTCACGGACAGCGTGCTTGATGCCGAGACTGACGAGGAGCTCGACAATCTCATCCAAACAGCCACGCGGCAGACCGATGTGCTGCGGGTGGTCTTCTGCGCAGGCAATGATGCGCGGCTTGTCGAAAGTCGGCAGGCGCATCGCCTGTGCCTTGTAGAACTCCGGATTTTGGAATGCCGCCAATCGTAGCAAGCGATTGCGCAAGGCCGGCGGCATCGTCTCCTTCGCAATGTAGATCTCATTCCCCAGAACCAATTCCATGCTCTGCGGCAGCGGACCGACAACAGGGGATTCGTTACGCCGGCGCGAGGGTGGTTCGGCCCAGGGTTTGTCGTCATCTTCGTTGTCAGAGGCGAGGCGGACACCCAACACGTGCCCTCTGATCTCTGCGGATCGTACGATGCTTTCGACAGGCTCGCGACTGAGTTTGCATAGGGTCGCGAGAAAGGCCCACTGATCGGCGTGGGGCTGTAGTTGGGCATCGAGGAAGACAGTGTTACCAAGTTCGCGGGGGCGTTTCTGGAGTGGTAGCGCGATCAGATTCCCGAAGCCGCCTTTCGGCAGGGTGTCCTGATTCGGGAAGAAGCGGTCGTAGGAATCGAGCCCGATGTCGGGACGCCGATCCATCGTCTGCGTGAGGATATGCGCGCCCAGCTTGCGGGCCAAGCCCGCTGAGATGGCCTCCTCGAAGAAGAGCCAGAGATGGGCCCCATTGCCGGAGCGCGACTGTTCCACGGCTGCCGGAAGCTCCAAGTGGAGGCAGGTTTCCAGAATAGCGGCCACGTCTTCGCGCCAACTCTCCTTGTCGAAGTCCGCGGCAAGAAAGTAGCAGGTTTCATCCAAGAGCATTGGGTAGACGCCCATGACGAACTCGCGCCCCGAGGCATCATGACCGGCAAGGTGCTGGTGAATGGTCGCGTCAGTCACCGGTAGGAACCGGCGGTTCCGACAGTTCGCACATTTCGTCGCCCGTTTGTCGCACAGTTCGCGGACCCACTCATTGGCGCAGGCGGGGCTATAACCCGACTTGCCGGTCTTCCTGCTTTCAAACCGTTGAGGAAAAACGTCTTCGCGCCCTCGGAATAGGGAGCGGAATAGAGTGATCTTCGCCGGTGGCGGGGAGTGCTGGTCGACGGAGGTGGCCGCGTTCATCGGGTGCAGTGCCTTGTCCAGTCTTTGACATCACCCCAACCAATGGGCTGCCGGGTACGTCAGGAATTCCTCCAGCGGTATCCCCTGGGCTCCGATGAGCAGTTGGCGTTTGACCGGAAATGCCGCGGCAAAAGCGGCGATACCCGGTAGCAGCGTTTCCCGTCGGCCGCTCTTGACCTCAATGGCGGCAACGGTTTCACCCGTGAACAGGACGAAATCGACCTCCCGGTTTCGGTCGAGCCAGTACTGAACTTCGATTCCGGCGCCAACCGCGCTGTTGAGTAGATGCGCACCGACGGCGGACTCGACCAGGCGACCCCAGTGATCGGGGTCGGTACGGATGCTCGTGAAAGCCGTGTGAGCTAGCGCGGTCATGAGCCCGGTGTTGAGAACCTGGAATTTGGGGCTGGACCCGCGCTGCCGCACCCTTTGGCCGGCGTACTTGGAGAGGCCCGCGAGCAGTCCCGCTCCTTTGAGGAGGTCGAGATAATGGGCGAGGGTGACGGTGTGGCCGGCGTCCTGTAATTGTCCAAGCATCTTCTGGTAGGAGAGGATCTGGCCGGAGTAGTCGCATCCGAGATGGAACAAGCGTCGCAAGAGGGCGGGCTTGTCGACGCGTGACATGAGCAGGATGTCACGCGAAAGGGTCGTTTCGATCAGGGCGTCTACGACGTAGTGCCGCCAGCGGTCTTCGTCCTCGATCAGCGATGCCGCGCCGGGATAGCCGCCATAGTACACATATTGCTCGACGGACCAGCCGAAGGCGGCCTTCATCTCGGCATAGGACCAGTGCGGGACCGGGATGATCTCAAACCGGCCGGCGAGACTCTCCGTGAGCCCCTTTTGCACGAGCAGCGGCGATGAGCCGGACAGCAGGACGCGGAGCGGCACGGCCGCGGCGGAGTCCTCGTCCCAGAGGCGTTTGACGGTTTCCGACCAGCCCTGAACCTTCTGAACCTCGTCCACTATGAGCAGCGCCGAGTGGGACCGATGGTCTTTGCGCGTAAGCGAACGGGCGATGTCCCACTGCTGGTTGATCCAAGCGCGGTCCTGAAGGGTGGGCTCGTCGGCCGAGGCATAGTGAATGGGGATGTCGAGTTCCTTGGCAACTTGGCGGGCCAGCGTGGTTTTGCCAACCTGGCGGGGGCCTGCAAGCACCTGAAGAAAACGTCGGGGCTCCTGCATGCGCTTCAGAAGCGTTGGGAAAAGGCTTCGCTTGAAGGGGGATTTCATACGGTCCTCGACGATTTACTCACAATCATGAGTAAAAATACTCTGGTGCGATTCCTTGTCAATGACGCAATGACCGACGGCGAAGCGCTTGCGCGAAGCCGGACGCGGCCGGCGCGGGCAACCGCTTTGTTCTGACGCCGCCTTTCAACCCACTGGAGGGCCGGGTTCCACCCCGGCCGGTGTCATCACGATGAACCCAGAACCATGAACGATGAACCAAGAACCAAGCACCCCACAACTCAGCAGATCCGCCCCACAGCCTGCAGCCTGGAGCCTACAGCCGCTCCTCTGGGATATGGCCGGGCACGCGGGTTCACGCGCGGTCCTGTTCCTGCCAATCCACGATGTACCGGGCCTGCTCCTCGGTTTCCGGCGATTGCCGAGCGGCAGACTTGGGACACTGCTGCCAGAGCTCCCGCAGGCGGGCGGCGGCGGCCTCGCCTGGGTATCCGTGCCGGGCCAGCAGCAGTCGACAATGGCGCCGGTACGGCCGACGCCACCCCAGCAGTGCACGTAGACGATCTTCCCCTCGGCAATACGGCGGTCGATGGCGTTCAGGATCGACGATGGGACGCTCGGGCGCAAGGCAGTTCCGGGGTCTTCCCCTTGCTCGTCGATTTGACTGGAACAGTCGACCTTAGACAGGATTTACAGGATTGGACGGGATTGGGGTTGCTGTTGCCGACACGTGCCACTTTCCTTCCCTCTGCTGCAACGAAATCCCGTAGAATCCTGTCAATCATGGCAAACGATTCGCGAGGTGGCACCCACACAGAGGTGCCTTGAGCCCGGGACGCTCCGGACCTGCTGCGGGCGGGCCTGGACATTTGAGAGATGGATCTCAGCCCGTGACGCCGGAGAGTTGATCGTACTGGACTATTTTCCATCTATTTGTCTATCATGATTGCCGTGAAACACCTTCGTGACGTTGTGGTGACCCAGAAAGGCGACCTTGAGGAGCAACTTCGGCGATCCTATGTCGAACGCCAGTTGGCGGCTCAATCGGTCGCGGAAACCGATCTGATCCGCGTGATCATCGGCCCCCGACGTGCGGGAAAATCGACGCTCGCTGTCCATTTGCTCCACAAGTTGGGCGGTGGGGGCTATGCGAACTTCGACGATGAACGTCTGGCGGACCTTACCGATGCCGATGCGCTCCTAGCGGCCATCGACGAGGTTTATGGCCACCCCCGCCACATCCTCTTCGATGAAATCCAGAATTTCCCGCGATGGGAGCTTCTGGTCAACCGTCTGCAGCGCACCGGACGCCGCCTGTTGCTCACCGGCAGCAATGCCAACTTGCTCGGCAGCGAACTGGCGACGCATCTCACCGGGCGGCACCAGTCCGTCGTGCTGCTTCCGTTTTCGTTTGCTGAAACGCTGGCGGCAGCCGGCACGGAACGTACGGCGGCGGAGACGGCGGCCCTCTTCGATCGGTACGTGCTGGAAGGCGGGTATCCCGAACCCCTTCTGCGAGGAGCCAATCGCACCGACTATCTGCGCGATCTGGTTCGCGCCACCTTGCTGAAGGATGTCGTGCGCCGGCATCGGATCCGGGCGAGCGCGGGATTGGAAGATGTTGCCCACTACTTCTTTTCGAACACGGCCAAGGAATTCTCATTCCGGACCGTGGCTGCTGTGGCGCGGGTGACGAGTCCGACGACCGCCGAGAAATACACGCGCCTGCTGAGCGAGGCCTTCCTGCTGTTCACGCTGAATCGATTCACGTTCAAAGCCCGGGAACGCGCAACGGCGAACAAGAAAGCCTATGCCATTGATCCATCCCTTGCTGTGTGCCTGGGAACCCGGCCCGGCCAGGACTTGGGACGTCTGGCCGAGAACGTGGTGGCCATCGCCTTGTGGCGGCGGCAACTCGCCGGTGAAATCGAATTGGCCTTCTGGAAGAACAAAGAACACGAAGAGGTGGATTTTGTCATTCGTGAGCGCGGGCGCGTGTCCAAACTCATTCAGGTATGCTGGGATCTAGCCGATCCGCGCACCCGTGCCCGGGAGTTCCGCGCCTTGTTGAAAGCCAGTGTCGATCTGCGTTGCGACGACCTCTGGTGCCTCTGCCGCGAAACAGCCAAGGACGATGATTTCACCTGGAACGGACACACTGTCCGCATACGGTTGGTCCCGATCGAGCAGTGGCTGGCGCAGGCGTAGTTGGAGCGATCTGGAGTGTTCGCTCGCCCCAGCGACGGTGGCGGAGCCGGCCGACATGTTGACTCCGGACACTGTTTTCAGAGTTCGTGCAGGTGGACGAGTGCGCCTTCACTGGCATCCCCGTGCCGGGCCAGCCAGCAGCCGACAATGGCGCCGGTACGGCGCTTTCACATCCGCTGGCAGCGCCGTGTGATGAGATCGCTGAGCCTGGCGGCGACTGCGGGATCAGATGAGTCCTGTGCGAGGCGACCTTCCTTCAGTATCACGATCACCTTGCCGGCCAGAATCGCTATTCTTTCACGCACCATTGGCCAGCCGAGGGTGGCCTCTTCTGCCATGCCCCGGAAATGAGCCGGGTTGATGTCATTCACGTTCTTGCCGTTCCCGATGCTCATAGCGAGCCGGGTCGAAAGTTCCGGCCAGGCGATCGTGGCGACAAGGTCGTAGAATGGCGCCAAGCGCCGTTCGCCTGCGCGGTAGAGCATTGAGTAGTTCTTCCCGTGGGCATCGGCGTTTCCGATCAACATGTTGAGGATGAGTCCGTCGACCAACGCGCGGATGTCGAGCACCGGAGTGGTGGACCACTCCCGCAGGAGCGCCACGCATTCCCGAACCATCGGCCCGCCTTCCTGTTGGTACTTGCGTTCGGGCGGGCGGCCAAGCGCCTGACAGAAGTCCTCCTGGTGCAGGCGCATCGTCAACCCGGCCACCGCTCTGTGTACCCGATCATAGCGCGCGACAATGATGCAGGGCTTGTCGCCGATCACCCGGTGGGTGACTTCCGGCACGTTCAAGCCGAGTATCCTGGCCAGCTCCATGCAGAGGACTTCGTTGGCGACCAGTCCGGGAAGATGCCCCGGCTCCGGTTTGATGATGTGCGTGCTGGGGGTGTTGCCCAGGGGGAGCGAAATCGAATCTCTGTCCACGACGACGGGCAACTTGTCCTGGGCCCCGGCCAGCGAGAGTCGCAGGCCGTCCTCACCGGCCAGCAGGGGACGGCGGGGCAACTCCTTGACGATGGCTTCAAGGTCCTTTTCGTCGAGCGTGCGGAGGCGATTCTCGATCGGAAGCGGCGGCACCCCCTCGGGGAGCAGACTGATGGCGCCGGCACACTCGCCGCCGATGCGCTCCAGCATGGCGAAGTCATTGCGCTCGCTGATCCCGAGGATTTCGGCGATCCGCGCCCTTGGGCCTTCCTCAGGCAGAATGCCTGCGAAGAAAGGACGGGCTCGTTTGCCCTCATAGGTTTCCGAGGTCAGCGGCAGCGACTTGGAAATCGGGATGGCATCCGCTTTTGCCAACCACGCGGGCGCGTACGTGAAACGCAACAGGCCGCTTTCGTCCTGCTCAAGTTCCCCGACGCCTTCTTCGTACAGGAAGACAACGAGTTTACTCATGGTGAGTCGCCCCCTCGCTCGGGCCAAGGGCGAGTTTGATGCCGAGCGCCTGAAGCACCTTGAACACTCCGTCGATGCGTGAAGTCGGCTTGCCCCGCTCCAACTCGATCAGGAAGCGCAAACCGGTCCCGGCTGCCATCGCCAATTCCTTCTGCGTCACCTTGAGACGCTTCCGCTCTGCCCGGATGGCTGCGCCAAGATCAGCACTGTTCTTTATGGTTTTCATATTCCTGATCGGGAATATATTGCGTGCTTGGTGTTGAGTCAACGGAGATTATTCCCGATGGGGAACATCGTAATCGGGAAAGTTGAGGGGTAACGAGTTGCTGGTGTGGCGGTTCCGGTGAAATGCCCGCAGGATCGCCATGGCCGTGCACGCGAGTTCACGTGCGGGGCGGTTCCTGCCATTCCACGATGTACTGGGCCTGCGCCTCGGTTTCGGGCGATTGCCGAGCGGCAGACTTGGGACACTGCTGCCAGAGTTCCTGCAGGCGGGCGGCGGCGGCTTCGCCCGGGTATCCGTGCCGGGCCAGCCAGCAGCCGACAATGACGCCGGTGCGGCCGACGCCACCCCAGCAGTGCACGTAGACAATTCTCCCCTCGGCAAGCCGGCGGTCGATGGCGTTCAGGATCGACGCGGTGTGCTTGTGCGAGCGCGGAACCGAGATGTCCTTGATGGGGAACCGCTCATGCGTCAGGTCCCCGGCGTTGCACTGGTTGAAGAGCGTGTGGTAGGGCTCCAGTCCTTCGTCCTTCCCCGTGAGGTTGATGAACGCCCGCACGCCGGCGTCGACGAGCAAGTTCAGTTTCACCAGGGAGGATGCTTCGTCGGGCGTGCGCGGGTACTCGCCGGCCAGGAAGCGGCCCGGTTCGACCCAGTAACAGTTCTCGATCGGTCTTTGCATGGCTGCATTGTGACGGGATCGGGCTGCAAATAACAGCTATGATTGACGGGGACTGGACGACAGAACGAGAACGGTGGCGTCCCACGGGGGACGCCTGGCGGTTTGTTGAAGCAGTCTCTTGGCTCTCATGCAGACGGTCGGCGAGGCCGCCGACCCTCCCGAAGTACGGGCGAAACGCATGACGTCAGACAGGGAGGGACGCCGGCCTCGGCGTCCGTTGGAATCTTTCAGGGGCTGCCAGGCTGTATCCGTTCCGCGGCGGATGAGGACATCCGCCCCACATGAGTGAAACACTGTGCCACGGGCTGCAGGCGGATAAATGCCCGAATACACAGAGATGCGCCTTTCCTGGCCGCGGTTCCGCCTTTACGCGAAAGCGTGTTCATGACACCGTGTGGCACACTTATGAAACGAGTAACTCCCTATCTTGCCAAACCTGCCGGCGACCGGTGTACGGCCCTGGCGCGCTTCTGCTGCATCGTATGGCTGATGGCGGTCGCCACCGGATATGCCGCTGCGGCCCGCGATACCGGGCTCGAAAGACTGAGCGCGAAACTGGACGCCATTCTCGATCGGGGACAACTGACGGGCCTGGCCCTCGATTCCACCCAGAAGGTCGCGCTGCTCGATGCGCGGTTCGGTGTGCGCGCCGATTACCAGGCGTGGATCGGCCATGTGCGCGCCTATCGCCGCCAACTGGAGGAACTCCACGCCTATCGCGACCTGCCGCTCGTCGCCGAACTCTGCGACGACCCGATCAATGTCCCGTGGCGGTTCGATAGCTGGCTGAGGGAACTGCTGGCAGGATCACCCGGCGTCGACACGGCGCTGCGGGTGACGGCGCGACTGGATCACGCCGTGTTCGGCGCGAGCACCGAGCCTCCGCGGCCGGCCCGGCTTCCCCGCGCGCTCGACCGCTTCGTCGCAGCGATGACGAACGCCGCCGCCATCGTGGATCAGCAGGCCCTCGGGGCCGTCTCGCCCCAGGAGCGGGAGCTGTTGCGGCAGGTCATTCCCTGGATCTGCCGGGGCGGCGGTCAGTTCTATTCCAAATCCAAAGGGTCGCCCTCCTACGAGATGACCATGGGATTCGATCCGGCGGACGGGGACACGAATGCGCTGCCGCCCGCGCTACGCACCGCTGCGGGGCTCAACGGCTACCTGCACGCGCTGGCCGGGCAGCCGATCACCAACTCCGCGCCGCTCCGCGCGGAGACGAACGCGCCGACGGAGTTCCGTTGCCAGGTGGATTTTGCGGCGCTGCAACGGGCGTTCGCCGTGCTGCAAACGGTCCTGACGGCCTCCGAACTTGACGCGCTTCATGCCGAACTCCAGCAGATGAAGCCGGGCCGCATCGAAACAGCCTATGGTCCCATCATCATCGGCAGTTCCGGCCCTGATCGTTACGAGGACGTCGACGCCCTGGCCATTCTGGAGCCCGGCGGCGATGACGACTACATCTTCAATCATCCCGAGGCGCAGATCGGCAAGCGGGGCGTGCAGGTGATCGTGGATTTCGCGGGTGACGACGTGTATGAAACGCATGGCGTGGGCGGGCCGGGCGCCGGGCTGCTCGGCATCGGCATCCTGATCGACCGGGCCGGGAACGATCGCTACTGCCAGGGGCTTTCGCCACTATTCCAGCCGCGCGCCCATACCCGGGCGACGCTGGTGCAATCCGATCCCGAAGGCGTGCGGACGAGCCTGGTGCCGTTTCCGGTGCTCTTCGGCAATCCGGCCAAACCCGACGAAAAGGGCGTGGCGCTCGACGCCGGGTTCGCCTTCGGCGCCGGCTTCCTCGGCATCGGCGTGCTAGTGGACGAGGCCGGCGACGACCTGTATCTCGGCCAGAAACTTGCGTTTGGCTGCGGGTTCTGGCGCGGCGTCGGCGTCCTTCACGACGCCAGCGGGAACGACGTCTATGCCGCCGGCCTGGCGGCCTTCGGCGTGGGCATCAACGGCGCGGCTGGGCTGCTCGACGACCGGGCGGGCGCCGACCACTATCAGTGCCTCGGCACCTTCGAGAGCGCGTACAGCGCGGGGCAGAACTGGGACAATGGGTACATGTGCAACGGGATCGGATTCGGTTCGAGCTGGCGCGCCGAAAAGCGCGACCGGGCCCCGAAACGCAGGCCGACGCTCGGAGGCGGGCTTGGAATCGTCCACGACGCGGCGGGCAACGACTGCTATGTCGGCGCGTCCTTTGGCGTGGCGGCGTCCTACGCCGGCGGGGTGGGGGCGGTGGTGGACGACGCCGGCGACGACACGTACTTCGTCAAACGCGGCCCCGGCGGCGACAACTACTCGGGCTGGTCGGGCAACCACGCGCTGGGCAACGGTTGCCATCGCGGCATCGGCTATCTCCTGGACCGCGCGGGGAACGACCGCTACAGCGCGTCCGGCCTGGGCGGCGGAACGGCCTGGGACATGGCCTCCGGGTATCTGCTCGACCTCGGCGGCGACGATGCCATGACGGATCTGCACGGCAAGGGGTTGCGGGGCAACACCGGCTGGGGCGCGGCCAAGGGGTTTGCCGTCAGCTTCCACCAGGGCGGACACGACATCTTTGAGCGTTCCACCCTCGGTGATGCCTCGGCCATTGGCGACGGCTACCCCGGCGTGGGCGGCAATTTCAGTTTCTTCTTTCACACGGGCGCGGAGCGGGCGGAATACCCAGCCGGCTACACCAATGGGGTGCCGCGCCTCAGCGGTGTCAATTGGCGCAAGGAAGCCGACGGGCGCGAGTATCCCGAAGGGATCGGGGTATTCTGGGACGGCAACCTGCCCGGCACTATCTCCCAAAGGTTCTCGCCGGCCCGCTGGTTCCGGCCCGGGCGGGAGTAGAATGACCGGGAGCCGTTCCCGTGAGCCCCTGCCTGCCTTGGAACGCGATTGACAATGCCGTACAATTTTGCGATACTTGCCGTACATTGAGGGAAGGTCCTGATCCATGAATGACGCCAAGATGACCATACGGTTGCCGGTTGCCGAGCTGGAGTTCGCCAAGTCCTATGCGCGCCGCAGCGGCGTCTCGCTCACCGCCTTGATCAGCCGCTATCTGGCCCGGTTGCAGTCCGTGACGGAAGGCGAACTGCCCGCCGAGATCCGCGACATCGCCGGCATAGTCCCGCCGAAGGTGGACGCCCGTGCTGAATACCATGCTCACCGGGCGAGGAAATCCTGATGCAGATCATGATCGACCTGAACGTCTTGCTGGACGTTATCCAGAAGCGCGAACCGCACTTCACGGCGTCCGGCAAGATACTCAGTCTCGCGGCAAAGAGGAAGATTTCGGGGCATATTCCCGCCCATGCGCTCACCACCATTCATTACATCGTCGCCAAGTATGCCGGGCCCGCGAAAGCCGGGCAGACGGTTGACTGGATGCTTTCGACCATGAAGGTCGTCCCGGCCGGGCACAAGGAATTCATCAGGGCCAGAGGACTGGACATGCTGGATTTCGAGGATGCCGTGGTGGCGAGTTCGGCGGAAGCCGGACACTGCGAGTACATTCTCTCCCGGAACACTTCCGATTTCACGAATTCCCGGATCCCCGCCGTAACCCCCGAGGAATTCCTCGCCCTCATGGGTGAGAAGGCCGTGTAGCGCCTATCGTCAGGGTGACGGTCGCCGCCTCACTCGATGGTCTGGAAGAACTCGATGGTCTCCCCGGCCGGGCCTGTGCAGAAGGCGATCCGCACCGAGAACGGCCGCGGCTTCGCATCCACAGTGACGCTTTGGGGTTCCACTGTGCCCTTCGCGCCGGCGGCGAGGGCGCGCCTGAACGACGCGTCGCAGTCGGCGGTCTTGAACGCAAAGTGCAGCACGGCGCCTTCCGGCTTGGCTCCGGCCTCGCCGCCTTCGAAGATCTCGACGTGGCTCCCGTCCCCGGTGTCCAGCATGACGGCGCGGCCGGGGGCCTTGCCCCAGCGGGTCGTCTCCCGGCATCCGAGGCCACCCGTGTAGAACTTCACGGTCTTGTCGAAGTCGCTGGCCCGGAGCGCGAGATGATGCAGACCGGTGACCGAGCCCGCGGCAGAGTTCAATTGTTTCTTCATTAGGGTCTCCCGTGCGTGGAACTGGCGACAGATCATGGCGGATCGGGTCTTGTGCGGCGAGTAGAAAGTCCGCGTTACACGCGCCATCGTTCAAGGGCGGGCGCGACAGAGCGCGCGCCGCCAAATTCCTTGGCCGCCTGTCGGACTAGGAAGCGGCGAGGGGGCCCAACTGGCGCTACCGGCGGAGGACCGCCGGCTCCAGTTCGATTCTGGGGCGTTCTGGAGCCGGCCGTCTCGGCCGGTAGCGGGAGGTACGCCCTTCGTGCTATTAGGGCCAAAGGTTGGCGACATGCGCCCCACGGTCACCGGCTCGCGGGGACGCTCGCCCTCCAAAGAACGGGGAGGCGTTTTGAGGATCT
>CAITUY010000196.1 GCA_903895695.1 uncultured bacterium | reverse complement strand
CTCTGTCTCCGGCTGCCATTCCAGCCCCAACTCCACCCCGCCGCACTCCGTAACACCGCCTCAAAACTCCCCGCAACCCGCCGCTCCCGCTTTCCTTCCCACTCATCCTCTCTCATTCCTGCCAAAAGAATCAGCCATACCTGGGCCGCGATGCGGCGGCAAAAGGCTTGAACCAGGCAGGGGCCTTTGGTATCTTTTGACGGTTTTTTTGCGAAAGACCTCAGAAAAGACGGGCTCATAGTGACGCCCGACCGGACTCACAGAAGAAGGAGATCGTATGGCTGGCAAGATGATCATGGTTGATGGCAATGCGGCGGCAGGGCAGGTAGCCCATGCCACGAACGAAGTCTGCGCGATTTACCCGATCACCCCCTCCTCGCCGATGGGCGAGCAGGCGGACGAGTTGAGCGCGGCGGGCGTCAAGAATATCTGGGGTACGATTCCGGCGGTCGTCGAACTGCAGTCCGAAGGCGGCGCCAGCGGCGCCGTGCACGGGTCGCTGGCCTCGGGCGCGCTGACAACGACCTTCACGGCCTCGCAAGGCCTCCTGCTGATGATCCCGAACATGTACAAGATCGCCGGCGAGCTCACCAGCACGGTGTTCCACGTCACGGCCCGTTCCTTGGCCTGCCAGGGGTTGTCGATCTTCGGTGATCACTCCGACGTCATGGCGGTCCGCCAGACCGGGTTCGCGCTGCTGGCCGCCGCGAGCGTCCAGGAAGCGCATGACTTCGCATTGATCTCCCAGGCGGCGACGCTCGAAGCGCGTGTGCCGTTCATGCACTTCTTCGACGGGTTTCGCACGTCACATGAAGTCCAGAAGATCGAGGAGATCTCGCAGGACATCATGCGGCAGATGATATCGGACAAGGTCGTCTTCCAGCACCGCGCCCGTGCACTGACGCCCGACCGGCCGGCCATGCGCGGCACGGCCCAGAATCCCGACGTCTATTTCCAGGGCCGCGAGACGGTCAACAAGTACTACGACGCCTGCCCGGCGATCGTGCAGAAGCATATGGACGTGTTCGCGAAGCTCACCGGCCGCCAGTACAAGCTCTTTGACTACGTGGGCGCGCCGGATGCTGAGCGTGTCATCATCGTCATGGGCTCCGGCGCCGAGACGGTGCACGAGACGGTGGAATATCTTGTGGCCAAGGGCGAGAAAGTCGGTGTCGTGAAAGTGCGCCTGTACCGGCCCTTCGACATCAAGGCCTTCATCGCAGCCCTTCCGGTCACGGCGCATTCGATCGCGGTGCTGGACCGCACGAAGGAGCCCGGCTCCATCGGCGAGCCGATGTACGCGGACGTGCGCACGGCGATCGGCGAGGCGCAGAGCTCGAAGCTCATGCAGTCCAAGTTCTACCCGCTCGTGCTGGGCGGTCGCTACGGCCTCGGCTCGAAGGAGTTCACCCCGGCCATGGTGAAGGGCGTGTTCGACAACCTGGCGCAGGGCAAGAAGAACCATTTCACGGTGGGCATCAACGACGACGTGACCCACACCAGCCTGGCCTACGACGCCAACTGGCACATCGACCATCGCGGCCGGATCGAGGCCATGTTCTACGGTTTGGGCTCTGACGGAACGGTGGGCGCCAATAAGAACTCGATCAAGATCATCGGCGACGATACCGAGAACTCGGCGCAGGGCTACTTCGTGTACGATTCGAAGAAGGCCGGTTCGATCACGGTTTCGCACCTGCGCTTCGGGCCGGGTCCGATCCGCAGCCCGTACCTGTGCACCAAGGCCGACTTCGTGGCCTGCCACAACTTCTCCTTCGTCGAGAAGTACGACATGCTGGGCACGGCCCGCAAAGGCGCGACGTTCCTGCTGGCGAGCCCCTACGGCGCCAACGAAGTCTGGAACTACCTGCCTGACGAACTGGCTCAGCAGATCATCGACAAGCAGATCAAGTTCTACGTGATCGACGCGAACAAGCTGGCGGGGGACCTCGGCCTGGGCGCGCGCATCAACACGCTGATGCAGACCTGCTTTTTTGCGATCTCCGGCGTCCTGCCCCAGGACGAGGCCATCGCCGCCCTGAAGAAGGCGATCAAGAAGAGCTACGGCCGCAAGGGCGAAGACGTGGTTAAGAAGAACTTCGAGGCCGTGGATGCGGCCAAGGCGGCGCTTGAGGAAGTCAAGGTCCCGGCCAAACCTGCAGGCGTCAAGCAGATGCCCGAGGTCGTGCCGGACGACGCACCCGAGTTCGTGCGGACGGTGACCGCGCAGTTGATGAAGCAGAAGGGCGACCTGGTGCCGGTCAGCGGCATGCCCGAGGACGGCACCTGGCCGACCGCGACCACGCAGTACGAGAAGCGCAATATCGCTGTCAACATTCCTTACTGGCGTCCCGACCTGTGCATCCAGTGCGCCCAGTGCTCGCTCGTCTGCCCGCACGCGACGATCCGCGTGAAGGCCTACGATCCCAAGCACCTGGAGCACGCGCCGTCGACGTGGAAGTCGGCCGATGCCAAGGGCAAGGAATTCGCCGGTCTCAAGTTCACGGTGCAGGTCGCGCCCGAGGATTGCACGGGTTGCGGGGCCTGCGTGTTCACCTGCCCGGCCCGCGAGAAGGATCCCGCCACCAAGCAGGAAACCGGCCGCCGCGCGATCAACATGGGCCCGCAGCTCGTGATGCGCGAACACGAGGCGGAGAACTTCGAGTTCTTCCTGTCTCTGCCGGAAACCGATCCGAAGCGATACAACGCCGCGACGGTCAAGGGCAGCCAGATGGTCCGTCCGTTGTTCGAATTCTCCGGCGCCTGCGCGGGTTGCGGCGAGACGGCGTATGTCAAGCTGCTCACGCAGCTCGTCGGCGACCGGCTGATGGTGGCCAACGCCACGGGCTGTTCGTCGATCTACGGCGGCAACCTGCCGACCACGCCTTACGCGAAGCGCGCGGACGGCCGCGGGCCGGCCTGGGCCAACTCGCTGTTCGAGGACAACGCCGAGTTTGGGTACGGCATGCGCATGGCCGTGGACAAATTCAACGAGTACGCGTTGGAAATGGTGACCAAGATGATCGACGGCGCCTGCAAGGAACTGGTGGGCGACAAGGCCCTGCTGGAGTCCATCAAGGCGGCGAACCAGTCGACGCAGGCCGCGATCGAGGAACAGCGGGAACGCGTGGCGGCGCTGAAGGCGAAGCTGGAGGCGTGCGACTGCGAACTCGGCAAGCAGCTCCTGTCGGTGGCCGATTACCTGGTGCGCAAGTCCGTGTGGGTGCTGGGCGGCGACGGCTGGGCCTATGACATCGGCTACGGCGGTCTCGACCACGTCCTGGCTTCCGGGCGTAATATCAAGGTGCTGGTACTGGATACGGAAGTGTACTCGAACACCGGCGGGCAGGCTTCCAAGTCGACCCCGCTCGGCGCCGTCGCGAAGTTCGCGGCCGGCGGCAAGCCGTCCATGAAGAAGGACCTGGCGATGATCTCGATGACCTACGGGAACATCTATGTCGCCACGATCTCGATGGGCGCCAACCCCGCCCAGGCGGTCAAGGCGCTGACCGAGGCCGAAGCCTACAACGGGCCGGCGATCATCATCGCCTACTCGACGTG
>CAITUY010000195.1 GCA_903895695.1 uncultured bacterium | reverse complement strand
CTCTGTCTCCGGCTGCCATTCCAGCCCCAACTCCACCCCGCCGCACTCCGTAACACCGCCTCAAAACTCCCCGCAACCCGCCGCTCCCGCTTTCCTTCCCACTCATCCTCTCTCATTCCTGCCAAAAGAATCAGCCATACGGCGCTCTTCTTCATGAGAATTTCCAGGAGACAAGCCATCGGCTCTAGGGTATGATGTGACAGTGTTATAGTGTTTGCATGGAAAGTGGCTGTGGCTTTCACGAACTTGGACTGGTCAACGGGGATCAAAGAACTCGGCAGCAAGGGGGCAGCATGAAGACGATCGTGCGACTGTTCGTGGCGTTTGTCGTTGGGGTTATGCTCGTATCCGCGGCGCGGACCGCTGATGCCACGCAATGCGTGTGGAGCGGCACGGGCGATTGGACCAACGCGGCCTTCTGGGCCGGCGGGATCCTGCCGGTCGATGGTGATGGCGTGCTCATCAACAGCGGCGCCGTCCTTCTCACCAACTCGACGCCCCATCTCGCCTATCTCACCATCACCAACTCCACGTTGACTTTTACCAACTGGAGCACGTTGCTATGGGCGGACACCGTCACCCTTCTGAATAACGGTAAGATGCAGCAGGCGCTTTGCCTTACGAACTATACGGCGAGTAACACCAACCGCATCTACATCCACTGCTCGAATCTCACCGTGAACGTGGGCGGTTCGATCGATGTCAGCCAGTTGGGTTATTCGGGCGGAAAGTACGGGAGCATTCCCCTGTCTGGCAGCGGGCCGGGCGGTGGCGCTTCGGGCAGTCAGCGCGGTGGTGGCGGCGGACACGGCGGGTATGGCGGCAATTCCAACCAAGGCGACCCAGGCGGCTCGGCCTACGATTCCGCATCGCAGCCCTCCTGCCCGGGCAGCGGCGGCGGCGGCGGCAATGGTTTTGGGAAGAACGGCGGCGGCGCGATCTGGATTCAGGCCGATGGCGACGTCGTGGTGAACGGTGCCATCCTTGCCGACGGCGGGGCGGGCTGGGACCAGACCGGGTCAGGCGCAGGCGGCAGCATCTACATCGGGTGCCGAACGATCAATGGCGCGGGCACCCTACGCGCTTCGGGGCTCAGCCCAAACAGCAATTCGGGCGGCGGCGGCGGTGGCCGGATTGCCGTGAACTATGACGTCACGGCGCAAGGCGGTATCTCGCCGAAACCGAGCATCACGTTCTCCGTGGTGGGCGGAACCGGCAACCAGAACGGCGATCTGGGAACACTCTGGTTCCCGGACACGACGATCTTCAGCACGTTCTTGCCCCACTCCGGCGAATTCGCATTCCCCAGCACCACGTCCTGGGCGCCGGCTAGCCTGACGTTCAGCGGTGGCAACATCCGATTCCCGACGGGCTTTGTGGTGACGGTCTCGAGTGATTGCATCTTGACTCAGACAGGTTTGGTAAAGTTTGTGAAGTCGCCTTCGCTGACCGTCGGCGGCAACCTGCTGTTGACCAACAGTGGCGCCCTGACGATTCAAAGTCCCCCCACCAACGGGACGACTCCTTATGGTTGCCTTGTGTCCGTCACGGGCAGCGTCTTGATCGCCACCAACTGCACCCTGTATCCCTACTCCGATCCGACGAACGGCGGGTCGACCGAGTTTGCGGTCGGCAGTTTTACCCTGATGGCGGGGGCGACCGTTGACGCCAATCAGAAGGGTTACGCCGGGGGCGTGTCCGCTCCTGGCTATGGGCCGGGGGCCGGCGCCTCCGGCTACTCGCGCGGCGGCGGCGGTGGGTATGGCGGCAAAGGCGGGGACTCGGCAAGTAACGGCGGAATTGCCCACGGAGGAGTGACCAACGGCTCGGCAATCGCTCCCGCGGCCTGTGGTAGCGGCGGTGGTGGCAACGCTGGCGCCAACGCCGGCGGCAATGGCGGCGGACTTCTGTGGGTGAGCAGCACGGGCCCCGTTATTCTGAACGGTTCCGTCCTGGCCAACGGGGGGTGGGGCGGCGGCGACCAGGGCGGGGGCGGCTCCGGCGGTGGGGTGTACCTTACCAGTCCTGTGTTTACCGGTACGGGCTTAGTCCAGGCCAATGGCGGTGGGAAGAATTTCTTTTCCAGCAACTCGGGCGGGGGTGGCGGCGGGCGTATCGCCTTTACCGGCTGGACGACCAACCAGTTTGGTGGGTCTCTCAGCGTGACCCAGGGCATCTGGTACTCGCGGGGTGACACGGGAACGATTTACAGCGCCTGGAATCCCAGTTATCCTGTTACCCTGGCGGTAAGCGGGAATCCTTTGCGACATACCGTTTCGGCGCCTTACGACTATGGTGTGTACGCCATGAATCTTGGCACGCCCGTCACGAACGTCATCCCCCTCATTTCCGAGCAGACCGCCTCGACGCGGTATATCTGCTATGGCTATAACCTGACCAACGACGTGGGGACGGTCATGGGGAGCAGCGGCGATACGCAGGCCGTGTTCACGGTGAACACGAACCTCACGCTCGTTTGGAACTGGACCAACCAGTGGTATTTCACGAGCACGTGGGGGGGGAACGGCGGCCTGCTGCAGGACATGACCGGCTGGTATACGAACGCCGTGCAGGTGACGGTCACCGCCACGGCGGCCGTCAATTACGCGTTCTCATCCTGGACCGGTGTGGGCGTGCCGCCGGGCAGCAACACGGTCAATCCGTTGACGGTGCCGATAGACTCGGTCCGAAGCTTTCAGGCCAACTTCGTCAGCACCCTGCCCACGCCCCGCAGTTGGAACGGCACGGGCGTCTGGCTCAGCGCCACGAACTGGACGCCGAACGGGATTCCCGGCACGAACGATGCGCTCACCCTCCAGTCGGGCGTGTGCGTGCTCGCCGACCCGACCGCCGTGAATTCTGTGGTTGTGAGTAACGGAGCAACGCTGCTGTTCACCAACTGGATCAACGCTTTGAGCGCTTCGACGGTGACGGTGCTTTCGAATGGCACGATCACGTGCGCGGCGTGCAATACGAATGGCGCGCCGGGCAACTCGAATCGGGTCAACATCAGTTGTTCGACGTTCACCCTGAACGCCTACGGCTTGGTGGACGTGAACGGGAAAGGCTACGTAGGCGGCTACAATGGGACACCCGGCCAGGGGCCGGGCGCCGGCGGATATGTCTCCTACTCAGGCGGCGGCGCCGGCAACGGCGGCATAGGCGCGACATCCGCTCACAACAGCCCGGGCGGCCCGGCGACCGGTTCGGCGTATGTTCCGATCGTGCCAGGCAGCGGCGGCGGCGGCGGATCGGGCTTCAGTTACAACCAGGGCGGCAATGGCGGCGGAGCCGTGATGATCCAGGCCGCCAACCAGATGACGATCAATGGCACGGTGCGGGCGAACGGCGTGACCCCGACTGCCGGCGGCAAGAACGGCGGCGGCGCGGGCGGGAGCATCTACCTGTCGTGCCTTACACTCGCGGGGAACGGGACGATCCAGGCGAACGGTGGCTCCGGGGTCGATAACGCGGCGGGCGGAGCCGGCGGCGGCCGGATTGCCGTGGTCTACGATCCGGTGTCCCAGGCGGCGCTCGGCTCGCAGCCGACGGTGACGTTCTCGGTGACGCCGGGCCCGTGTACGTATATGGGGCAGGCGGGCACGGTCTATTTGCTCAACAGCGTGTTCTTCCCCGATCGAGTCTCGGATCTTCTGCAGGGCTCGATGCGCATCTATGGCGTGACCAACTGGGGACCCATCAACGGCACGGTGAGCAACGCGACCCTGAAATTCGAGGATGCCTCCTTCGCGCTACTCGTCACCAATAAGCTGTTGATCACGGCCTCCGGCACGCTGGATATGACCAATGTCACGGCCAGCGTGAACGGCAACGTTCTGGTGACCAATAGCAGCACGCTGATCTTGCGTTCCGGGCCGACCAATGCGCTTGCCCCGCGGTACGGCGGGCTGCTGGATGTGGCGGGCGATATTGCGCTGGCCTCGAATTGCTCGCTCTACGTCTGGTCCCACCCGACCAACGGCGGCTCGGTCCGGGTGCACGCCCAGAACTTGATCCTGCCGCAGGGCGCCCAGATCAATGCCGATGGGACCGGGTATACCGGGGGCAATGGGCCTGGGCGCGGCGGCGACTCCAGCAGCGGCTCGGGCGGCGGCTATGGTGGCGCCGGTGGGGCTGGCAGCCACGCGGGGGCGCTCGTAGGAGGGCCGCCCTACGGCACATCCAACGAGGTGCCGTTGCGCTGCGGCAGCCCCGGCGGAAGAGGCGGCGCGGGGCTCTTCGGTCCGCCCGGCGGCCTCGTGTGGCTCGAACTCGACAGCCAGTTGACCTTGAGCGGGTTGATCACCGCCAACGGCTTTCCGCCTGGCGGTTTAGTGCCTAGCGGCTATGGCGGCGGCGGATCGGGCGGCGGCATTTATATTCACTGCTCAGTTTTGGTCAATACGCCTTCCGGCGTGCTTCAGGCCAATGGGGGCAAAGGCGGATCGGAAAGCGGTGGCGGGGGCGGTGGACGAATCAACGTCTGGCGTCTGTACCAGATCGGCGACAAGACCTATCTGGGAAGCGTGATGTACGGGCAGAGCAATGGGAACCAGAGCGCTGCCGGAAGTATGGGAACGACCTACTGGTCCATGCCGGCCTACAGCGTGTTCACCGTTCAATAAAGGCCTATTCGAAAACCTGTCTGCCTCCTGTTGGAGCGGCGCGGCTTCCCGCGCCGGCCTGCCCTGAACGCCATCGAAGGGCCGGAGCCGGAAGCGGCTCCGCTCCCAGTGGCAGGAGGGTTTAGGATGAACTTGGTTTCGTTCGAGTGTCACGCGGAGGCGCGGAGAAACCAAATCCGATCCCCTGTCTTCTTTTGCTCCGCGTCCTCCGCGTCTCCGCGTGAATGAATCCTTCCTGCATTCCAAACCGCCTATCCCCAGATCCCGGGAATGCGCGTGCCGCAGGCGCCGCAGGCGCCGGCCTTCAGGGTATTCTCCACGATCTGGTTCCCGTAACGGCGCACCACGGGCTTCTTGCAGGACGGGCACAGCGTGTCCTGGCCCTCCAGGCCGGGGACGTTGCCGGTGTAGGCAAAGTGGCAGCCGGCTTCCATGGCGATCGACCGGGCCTTGAGGATGGTCTCCGGCGGGGTCGGCGGCAGGTTTTTGAGCCGGTACATGGGGTGATAGCGCGAGAAGTGCACCGGCACATTGGGACCCAGCTCCTTCACGATCCAGTCGGCCATGCGCCGCGTCTCGTCCTGGCCGTCGTTCAGCGTGGGGATCGTGAGGCAGACGATCTCGAACCATACGCCGGAATCCGCCAGCCGCTTGAGCGACGCCAGCACGGGTTCGAGCAGGCCGTCGCAGACGTCCCCATAGAATGACTGGGTGAAGGCCTTCAAGTCGATTTTGATGGCCTTGACGAGAGGGAAGAGGGCTTTCTGCGGGGCCTCGGCGATGAAGCCGTTGCTAACCACGATGCTTTCCAAGCCGCGCTCCCGGCCGGCGCGGGCGCAATCCGCCATGTATTCGTAGAACACGGTCGGTTCGCTATAAGTGTAAGCGATGGCCTTGGCGCCCGCGGCGTGGGCGGCTTCCGCGATTTCGGCCGGGCTTCGATACGGGACGGGCGTGGTCTCCGGGCTCGCCTGCGAGATGTCCCAGTTCTGGCAGAACTTGCAGTGGATATTGCAGCCCACTGTGGCAATCGAGAACGCCTTGGAGCCGGGGTAGACGTGGAAGAACGGCTTCTTTTCAATCGGGTCCATGTTGGCGGTGCAGCATTGCCCGTACGCCAGCGTGCTATAGCGCCCGCCCCGGTTCTCGCGTACGCGGCAGTAACCGCGCTGGCCGTCAGGCACCACGCAATGCCGCGGGCAGATGCCGCAGCGGACCGATTTGTCGGCCAGGGTCTCGTAAAACAGGGCTTCGTGGGACGGCGCGCCCGGGCGTGGCGCCGCCGGTTCCGCCCAGGCGCGGTAGCCGGCCGCAGCGGCACAGGCCGCGCACGTCGCGCCAATGAACTCCCGGCGCGAGATTGTGGGTTTGGCGATGGCGCTCATTAAGCACGAGTATACCACAGAACTGAACCAGCGACCAGCGATGGAACGGCATCTTCTGGGCCGGCTCACCAGTACGAGGCCTTTGCATCTTGCCCCGTGAGCGGCGACCGCCTATGGCGGCAGGAGCTCGATTCGGTAGACGCGGCTGGGTTGGGAGGTCGGTGCGGCGGGGTCGGACCACTGCATTTCGGCGACCCAGGCATCGGCTGTCCACGGCCCACCCAGGCGCTGCCAGCCAGGCAAAGGCTGCCGTAGTTCGGACAAGGGCAGGGTCATCACCTGGTATACACGTCCCGGCACGACCGGCCAGCGAAGAGTCAGGCCCATTGGCCCCATTTTGACTTGGGTGAACGTCAACGTGCTCTGTGCGTCCCTTGGATCCGTGCCGGCCCGGTACTCGGCCAAGTTGTTGAGGCCGTCGTGATCGGCATCGGATGTCGGGTCAATGCTCGCCCCGGTACCGAAGTGCATGGCCTCCCAGGCGTCGGCAATGCCATTACTATTGAGATCAACGGGCGTCAGCCACCATGTCCCCACATTCGTTGTGGCGCCCGGCGTCAGCGTCGCCGTCCCAACCGCATAGCAACCATTCACGTAACCTGGCTGCATGAGCGTCACCTGCCAGTTCACGGCAATCCAGCTCGTTACCGGTAGGGCTCCGTCGTCTGCTGCGAACACGGTCGTCGTTTGACCCGCGAACATGCCGCTGGTCGCCATCCATTGCATGACCGCGGCTCCCAGTCGTTCTCCGGTCCAGGCATCGCGCACCAGGCCCTGGGCCTGAATCGTCGGCGCCAGCAGGAACTGCGGCCGGCCGTTTGCTGTGGTCGCCTGGCTTGCCCCGGGCGTCAAGCAGGCCCAACCCGCCGGCAACCCCGTGAGTGTGACGGTGTAAACTCCGTCCGACTCGACCGCGAAGCGGGCGGTATAACCGGAGAAGGGAGCCTCTTCACTCGTGCTCAAGTGGGCCCGCACGCCAGCCGGGACCGGACCCCCGGTCGCCAGGTTGACGGCCGTCACCAGCAACCCGTTGCTATCCGACAGCGACGACGTGACCGTCAGGTCGTACCCGCCCGTCGCGGCGGGTTGGGCATAGACCCGCACACCGTAGAGTCCGGCGGGTGGACTATTCAGTAGCGAGGACTCGCCTTCGCCCGGGCCTCCGTCATCTTCGAGATCCCACAGCGTCATAACGCCGTTGGTTTCCAGCCTGTACACTTCCAGCGTGACGTCGAGCCCGGCGCTGACGTTGGAGATCGCGATAGTGTAGGAGTCGTTGGTTGTGGCCAGGAAGAGGCCCCAATCCTCGTCCGAGGCCGAATGCAGCGTGTGCAGTTGCGTTTCGCCGAAACTGACGCAACGCGCCTGCGCCGGCGCATCGTCGGGTTCGTACGCGTCGGGATTGGCGACCTCCAACTGTCGGGGCCTGGAGCGCAGGCCGTCGTTGTTCAGGGCCATGAACGTGCAGGCGTAGAGGCCCGGCTGGCTGAACGCATAGGGGGCCTCGTAGCGGTCTGCAGACGCGTTCCAAACCAAGCTGGTCGGCGTCAAGTCGCTGGTGCCGTCGTAGCCGGGAGGCGTGATGGTGCACCACACGTTGGAGATACCCGCGACATCGAAGAGGTCCGCGACCCACACGGTGGCGGCGGCCGGGTCCGCCCCGATTTCAGCCAGGTAGGGCGTGTCGGCGCCGGTTACAAAGGCTCCGCCAAAGTAGCGCTTCGCCGCCAGGACACCATCTTTGTTTTTTTCGTCGGGGATACCATTGCCCGTGTCGTCCAACTGGGGCGTCTGTGCGGTATGGCTACCGGCAACGGAGATTGCATTCCGCGCCGCATCGAACGCGGTCCCTACGCTTTCTCCCTCGAACAGACCGCTCAGGAAGAATTGCGAGAAACTGATAGTGCCGCCGGCTGTCCGAAGGCTGGAAGCGCCGGCTTTCGTGGCGGCGATCGTGATGCGCTCCGCGCCGGGCGGCGCGTTGAGCGACCCGATGTACCGGCCGGCGCCGTCCCAGTCCAGCACCACGATCAACGCCGCGTTCGAGACTTGGAAGGCGTTGCACCAAGTCTCCAATTGCGTCGGGGTCAGGCACTCGACGGCATTGAGCCTGAAGTTGGAGTTCGATACGCCGCCCATCAGGTACAGGGTCAGCTTGCCGGCGCCGGCGGCCCAGTTGGTGATCGCGCCACCCAGAGCTGCCAGGGACGGCGTCGCTGCCACGTCATTGGTGCCGTCGTTGTCCAGATCCTGCGGGAAGGTGGCCAGGCAGCGGATGCGCGTCTGCGGAATACGGCGCGCCAGGGCCGTTTGGTAGGCCATCGTGGCCAGATTGCTGATCGGACCCCAGGCCGCCGGGTTGGCCGGCGCCGCAGCCACGAGCAGCAGGCGTTCGTCGAATCCGTTCTGAGTGACGAGGCCCGCTCTGGGCGCTGAAACGCTGCCCCAGATGTCTTCGGCGTAATACTGGATGCGGTAGCCACCCGCTTCGGTGAACCCGTCGTATTCTGTGGAGTAGCGGTCGGTCGCGGAATCATACGATAGGTCGACCTCGGGCAGCGCCGTCACGGGCACGCCATTGTTCGTGGCGGCCAGGTAACTGGGCGGCAGTATATTGCCCCATACGCGTTTGAGCGGGTAGTACGACTCGATGGCGCCAGCCCAGAGCGTGGCGCGCGTGCCGGTGGTCAAAGTCTGGTTTGGCGCCACACCGCCGATCAGCGGCACGTCTTTGCCGGCGACATGTGTGGCGCCGATTTGAATCTGCCCGGCTACGGCGCCGTCGTTGGCATCGCTGACGCCATCGCCCGTGTCGTCCAGTTGGGCTTGCTGGTAGGGGCTCATGCCACTGCCTGCAAAGAGATAGGCTTCCCCGACGCTCATGCCCTCGAATATGGCGCTGAGGAACAAGTCGGAGAAGCTCACAAGGCCGCCGGAAAGGAAATAGGTCACTTGACCCGAACCCGCGCTGGCGATGACGACCCGGTGCGCCGTGCCGGTGTAGCTCAGCGCGGGCAGAAAGCTGCCGGAATAACAGAAATCCAGCAACACGGTGACATCGGCATGCGTGCGGTCCTGGTAGGCGTCGAGCCACATGCCCAGTTGGGTCGCGGAAAGGCATTCGCCGGCGTTCAGGCGGAAGTAGGCGTTGCCGTTGTCGTTGTCGCCGTGATCCACAAGACAAACGAAGAGGCGACTGGCGTTGGCGACCCAGTTGGTGAAGGTCGCGGCGACGTTGGTGGCGGCGGAGTTCCCGAACAGATCGTCATCGAGGCCGTTGCCGTCGACGTCCCGCCCGGTCAGAAAACTGTGGTAGCGGATTGTGTCGCGGGAGAATCCTTTATAGCGCAGCACATTGTAGGCTTCGTCGGCGATGGTGCGGGTGGCCGCCCACACGGGATCATTCGTGTTTCTGCCGCCGGCTACGATGACTGCCTTGCCGAACGAGGCGGCGTCGGAAGCCGCGATGACGTTCGCGTAGGAGCGACCGCGCAGACCGGCGACGGATACGCCTTGGATGGCATCCAGGCCCTCCGCAGGTCCGGCGGCGTAGACGCCATTGGTGGTAATGCTGCCGCCGCTCGCATTGCGGGCGAGGCTCCACTGGATCGGGCCCGCGACATTGAGCGCGGCGAAAGCGGTGCTCTGCCCGGTCTGCAGGGTGACGGTGGGCGGTGAAAGGAGGAGTCGGGGCGATGAATTCCTCAAGTAGAATAGGCCGCCTTCGGCCTCGCCGGCCAGGAGGTCGGTGTCGCCGTCGCCGTCCAAGTCGCCTGCCGTGATCGTGAGGCGGTGGGCGAACCCGCTGGGAAGCCCGGCGAATCCGCCGCCGCGGGCCGCGTAAGTGCCGTTGGTGGTTCCCCGGAATTCCCAGATCACGCCGTTGGTGTCCGATACCAGCACATCGGCGATTCCATCCTCGTTTACATCGGCGACCGCGAGCCCGGTGGCGCCGGCGACGGTCGTACCCAGTATGTTGAGTACGGCGTTCGACGCGGCAAAGGGTTGCGTGGGGATCCCCGTGTTCGGATAGCGGTCCACGGTTCCATTGTCGCGGAGCACGAACAGATCGGCGAGGGCCGAGCCCTGGGGCGGGGCGAGCGCAGGAATGGCGGTGGCTGTGTTCGAGACGACGAGACTGGTGACGATGCGGGGCGCGGTGGCGTTCGTGAAGTCGCCGATCGAACTGACGAGCACGATGCGATTGGTCGAACCGCCAAGGGCCAGGTCGGCGTGGCCGTCACCGGTCCAGTCGCCGAGCGCCGGCGCGACATTGACCAGATTCGTCCAGAGCGCCGAGAAGGGCGCCCAGGCAGAGGTTTCCTCAACCAGATCTGGGACGCAGGGCGAGCCGTCGTTTCGGAAGGCGCGCAACTGCCCATTGGCGCCGCCGACCACAAGGTCCAGGTCGCCGTCGCCGTTCCAGTCGCCGAGCGCCGGGGCGGAGTTGGCGGCCAGACTGATCAGACCGGTCGTGCCGCCGGCCGTGGCGAACGCGGCGATCGGCCGGCCATTGACCAGGATTTCGGATACCTTCGGGAAGAATGACAAGTTGACGATGGCCACGTCGGACAGCCGTATCATGATCCCGCCATCGGCCAACTCGTCCCGCACGATGGGCGAGTAGCCGCGCGCCAGTTCGTCGGCAATGGTGAAGCCGTCGCCGTCGGGGTCGTTGGTGGGACTCTGACTAAGGTTGCCGAACCAGTACATTTCGCGCCAGTCGTCGAGCGTGTCGCCGTCGCTGTCGCCTGAACTGAAGAAACGCGCAATGGCCACGGTGTCGTTCGTCATAGGCAATGTGACGCGGGAGAGCGCCAGACCTGTGGCGCCGGCCTGCCGTACGCCGTTCACTTCCCAGTAGCCGAAGTAGTAACCGCTGCTGGCACCGTAGGGGATGGACGGCGTTACGACATTCGTTCCAGTCAGGACGTATCCGCTTTGGTCCGACACAATGCCTTGGGGATCGGAACGGATTGTGTAGTACTTGAGTGCGGTCTGGTCGTGGTAGGTGGCGGTGTCGGACACCCGCATCATGATGCCACCGTCGACAAGGTCGTCTGGCACGTTTGGCGCATAGCCGCGTGCCAATTCGTCGGCAATGGTGAAGCCGTCGGCGTCGGGGTCATTCGTGAGGCTTTGGTTCAAGTTGCCGAACCAGTACATCTCACGCCAATCGTCAAGCGTGTCGCCATCGCTGTCCCCGGCGCTGAAGAACCGCGCGATCGCCACGGTGTCGTTCGTCATGGGCAGAACCACGCGGGACAGGGCCATGCCCGTGGCACCGGCCTGCCGCACTCCATTCACTTCCCAGTACCCGAAATAGTAGCCGCTGGTGGCGCCGTACGAAATGGACGGTGTTGTCACGTTTGTTCCGGTCAGGACATAGCCGCTTTGATCCGTCACGATGCCCTGCGGGTCAGAACGGATGGCGTAGTACTTGAGCGCGGTCTGGTCGTGGTAGGTGGCGGTGTCGGACACCCGCATCATGACGCCGCCGTCCGCCAAATCGTCCGGCACGTTCGGCGCATAGCCGCGCGCCAGTTCATCGGCGATGGTGAAACCGTCGGCATCGGGATCGTTGGTCAGGCATTGGTCCAGGTTGCCGAACCAGTACATTTCCCGCCAATCGTCGAGCGTGTCGCCATCGCTGTCGCCGGCACTGAAGAAACGCGCAATGGCCACGGTGTCGTTCGTCATGGGCAGAACCACACGGGAGAGCGCCATGCCCGTGGCGCCCGCCTGCCGCACGCCGTTTACCTCCCAGTAGCCGAAGTAGTAACCGCTGCTGGCGCCATAGGGTATGGACGGCGTTATCACATTCGTTCCCGTAGGCGCATAGCCGCTTTGGACCGTGACGATGCCCTGCGGGTCGGAACGGATTTCGTAGTACTTGAGCGCCGACTGGTCGTGATAGGTGGACGTGTCGGAGACCCGCATCATGACGCCGCCGTCGGCGATCTCGTCCCGGATGACAGGGTTATACCCGCGGCTTAGTTCATCGCTCAGGGTGAACCCATCGCCATCGGTATCCGAGGTCGGGCCATTGGTGAGCGCACCGAAGTAGAACCATTGCAGGTAGTCAGCGACGCCGTCCGCATTGGTGTCGGCGCCGGGCGGCAGGTAGGTGGCAATAGCGGTCGTGTCCTGCAGGATCGCGAAATCAACGCGTGTGCGTGCTTGGCCGACGATATCGGTGGCGATTACCCCGTTGACCGTCCAGTAAGCGAAGTTGTAGCCGGAGCCCGAGAGTGGGGCGACGATTGTGTGCACGGCACTGCCAGCCGGCGGATAGGTGTTCTGGTCCGCGAAAATACCCTGCGGGTTGGAGCGCTGTTGGAAGTTGAAATACGTGTCCCCACACCCCTCCTGCTGGGCCGTCCACGCGGCCAGGGCAAGTCCGGCGCAGAGGCGTCCGAATGCCACACGGCGGCAATGAAGAGGCTTGGGGGTCACGACCGGGACCTCAGTTCGTCGGTACGACCCAGAATGCGTTCGTTCCCCAGGAGCCGGTATCGAATCCGTATTCGTTCACGGCCGCCGGCCGGCCACCCACCGTACGGGTCGGCGTCCACTGGTTCACATTGCCGGCCGTGGCGCCCTCCCGGGCCCATTGGACCTCGTTGCTTGTGGCCTCGCGGACATTCATCTTCGCGTAGATGTAGTTGCGACCGTCGGCCGAGGTCGTGTTGCTACTATCACAAAGTAACTTCGTGTCATACGCGCCACCTACACCGAGAATCTTCCCGGCCGCCAGGGCAATCCCTGGATCGCCCGTGGCCAACAACCACCACCAGACCTGCATGAAGTCATTTTGGATCAAGGGACTGCGACTGATTTTGAGCGCTTGCATTCCTCGATCGGCAGGAAGGCGCAGGTAGTGAATGTCTAGCAGCCCTTGCCGACTGTCCTTGGCCAAGATCGCTGCCTTGTTTGAGCAAAGGTTGGCGTTGCAGTCCGCGCCCGCGTTCCATGTCAAGCGATGCGGTTGGTTGGCCGCGGTGTTGGGCCCCATGTTCGTGCCCGTGTTTTCGGCCCAGGTGGGGTACCGGATGCAGCAGGCCAGGGACTGCGTGGCGTTCGTAAAGATCAGCATGGCAGTCCATACGTTGGTATCGTCCGCATCGGTCACTTGGTAGTCGATGTCTACCAGTGGACTACTTGGTCGTTGCCGCCAATTTGAGACAATGGGCATAGGAGGCGCATTTCGCGGCATAGCCCATTGATCCCGGAGAGCGCGTCGGAATACCAAAAGTTGTTGCGTGTAGCGGCTGCAGAACACTACTGACCCATCTGGACCTGCCGCACAGGCGGACCATCTTATTGTATTCTTCCCCGAAGATCCAAAATTGAGATACCAAAGGTCCATGCTAATGCTGCCATAGCGCGCATACATTCTAAGCCTGTTGTCAATGGTGTCCGGATTCGGTGCGGGCCCCTGACCAAATGAGTAAGATTGTAGGACGTAGAAGATGCCGCTCGGATCAAAGCGCACAGTCGTCGGACCAAAGTACAGCGAATTGGCCACGGCGTAATCCTTTTCATCCAGAAATGACCATTTGGTGATAAAGACTCCATCCTGCGAAAATCTCTTGACATACTGATAGCCAACATCGGATGGGCATTGCGCGATGTAAATGAAGCCGTCGGGTGATGCAGCCAGTGAATAAGGAGAGTACAGTTGACCGTCCAAGCTTCCGCTGGAGCCCCACTTTCGAACATACTGCCAGTTCCCGTCAAAGATGGAAACCCGGGCATTGCCGGCTTCTAGGACGTAGACTTCGCCATTCTGAGCTACGCCAACATCTATGACGCCGCTCAATTGTCCATCGCCTGAACCCGCGATTCCTCCGATTCTACCCAAGAAGCCGCCCGAGGGCGAGAAGATGAATACCGCGCTGCGGCCATAGTCTGCCACATAGATATTGCCGGCGGCGTCCGCACACATTCCTCTGGGCTGTAGAAAGGCTTGCCCACCCCCGAAGCCATTCGTAATCGAGAAGATGTACGAGCCATCGGTATTGTAGACTTGGACGCGCCCATACCCTTCATCCCCTACATAGATGTGTTGATCTTTGCCTATCGCTACACCATACGGCGCTGAAAGGCCACCGTTCGTCGCGGCCATTGTCTTTACCCACGTAGTCTCCAGATACCAATTGTCCTGTGGCCGTTGGGCGCAGGCCGTCCAGGATGCGCCGAGGATCAACAGAAGACTGATCGAGATGGTTGCCAAGAATCTGGTCACGTTCTGCCTCTTTCTACCCGAGTTGCTAATCGGCGGTTCGCATCGTGTCAGGGACAGTGAGGGTGCACTAGTTCCAAACTAGCGTTTCCCCCGCGAACGGGATTGTGTATTGAAGAAACTCCCACGCACGGTATAAGCCAGTGGCAGACGGCTGGGGGGCAGAAGTAGGCTGATGTTTCAATGGTGTCCTCTTGGAAGAGAACCCGCAAACTAGCG
>CAITUY010000194.1 GCA_903895695.1 uncultured bacterium | reverse complement strand
CTCTGTCTCCGGCTGCCATTCCAGCCCCAACTCCACCCCGCCGCACTCCGTAACACCGCCTCAAAACTCCCCGCAACCCGCCGCTCCCGCTTTCCTTCCCACTCATCCTCTCTCATTCCTGCCAAAAGAATCAGCCATAGGTCCGGCCCTGGGCCTCGATGGCGGTCTTGACCTCCTCGGCCGCGGAGCGGTTCTCCCGGTACGTCAGCCAGATATCGAAGCCGGAGGCAGCCAACCGCACGGCCACGGCCCGGCCGATGCCGCGACTGCCCCCCACCACCAGCGCCACCTTGGTCTTCTGCATTGTCCGGGATCCGGTTGCCGGTTACTTGCCGGGCTGTTTTTCGATCGATACGATATCGAGGCCGACGCCAAGGTTGAACGGATGCGGTGACGCCTTGAAATCCACCTTAGCGCTTTCGCCGGCCGCAATCACCCACCCTGCGGGGATGCGTTTCGTGTCGCGTTTAAAGGAGAACTTGACGATCTGGCCCGTCGAGACCTTGCCTTTGATCCCCGTGTGGCCGACCTCGACAACCTCCACGACAATCGGACTTTTCAGGTCGGGCACCGTGTCCGGCCCGGCCTTGACGAGGGTGACCTTGTCTACGGACAAGACGACATTGCCGTCCTTCTTGGGGATGGGCGTGAAGACGACGCTGACCTGATCCCCTTTGGCCGGCCGCCAGACATCGGGTTCGTAGTGCGAACCGGACATGGACAGGTTGAACTGGCGGACCGTGCCTTTCTCATCCAAGTTGAACGAGCCGACCCCGCTGTCCGTGACCGTGCCCTTGGCTTCCTGACTCTTGACGGTTTCGGTCTTGGCGTTTTCACCGCGCACGGCCGGTCCCATCACGGCGATTCCCACGATACTCGCAAGGCTGACGAATCGGCGAACGTTCATGGTCGAGTCCTTTCCTAGCTTTGTTGACTTCCCTTCAAAACGATGTAATCCTAATTTCCCCGGTTTTGAAACGCAAGGGGGCAGTTGCCCCGGTGGGATCTTGCGGAAGCCATGAACAGACTCGAGCAAGACATAAGGGCCGCCCTGGTGGACGTTGGGCCTGGCGAAGGCGGCGAGCGGATCGCGCGCTTTGTCTTTCCCCCCGGATTCCTCGGGTTTCAAGGACATTTTCCCGGTAACCCCGTGCTGCCGGGTGTTTGCATGATCCAGGCGGTGCTTGCGGCGCTGACCGACGGGGCGTCCGCCCGGGTCAGTCTCTCGCGGATTGTGTCGGCCAAGTGGTTTGCCCCGGTCAAGCCCGGCGAGGAACTCAATTTCGTCACGCGCGAGACGCCTGCTGGCGAGGGGAAGGCCGTCGTGAAGGCCCGGGTCACCTGCGGCGGGAAGCGGGTGGCGGAACTGGCGCTGGACGTGGTCCGCGATCCGGCGGGGAAGGGGACGCCGTGACCCGGCGCAGCCGGAAGGCTTTTTTTGAGACGGAACCGGGCGCGCCGGCGCCGCTGCAGTGGGATGTGCGCCGCCGCGTGCGGTTCAGCGAGGTGGATCCCCTCGGCATAGCGTGGCATGGCCGGTATGCGGGTTTCTTCGAGGAAGCGTCTGCGGAACTTGGCCGCCGGTGCGGCCTGTCGTATCGCGATTTCCACGACGCTGGACTGTACGCGCCGATCGTCCAACTCCACATCGACTATTTCCAGCCGTTGCGCCTGGATGAGGAATTTACCATTCGGGGGCGGCTGCTTTGGTGCGAGGGCGCCCGGCTGAACTCCGAATACGAGTTGATCAAGGCCGACGGCGCGTTGGCGGCCCGCGGGTATACCGTTCAGCTCTTCACGCTGGCCGATTCCGGATTGCCCTGCGCCGTGGTGCCGCCGCTGCTGGCGGCCTGCCGGAGGAGTTGGCTGGCCGGCGAGTTTAAGGCGTTGCAGGCATGAGCGTGAGAATCGAATCTCAACTACGAAACACGCGAAAGGCGCGAAATGGGGCGAGACGTCCTGTAGCCAATACCTTTCGCGTCTTTCGCGTGTTTCGTAGTGGTCTTGAGTTGTCGGATCCAGCATGAATGCGATCATCGTCGAGTGCGACGTGGCGACCGCCTGGGGTTGGGGCGTCGATGCCTGCTGGAATGGCGTCCTGACCGGCGCGCCGGCGTTTTCCTTGGTCGAACGTTTTTCCGCGGCCGCCTTCCAAAGCCGCCTCGCCGCGCAAGTGCCCGGTGTCGCGCCGGGGGACGAGTCGCTGGTCATGCAACTGCTGCGCCCCTTGCTGGGGCGCCTGGCGCCGCGGCTCCCGGTTGACACCCTCGTGCTGTTGGCCACGACCACGGGCGAAGTGGACCGGCTTGAACGCGCCGTGCTGGAAGGACGTCCTGAGGATGGCGCAAGCCGTCTCTCCGTCCTGCTGGGCCGCGTGTGCCGGGAGTGCGGGGTCTCCGGGCCGGGTCGTACGATCTCGGCGGCCTGCGCGTCGTCGGCCGCGGCCGTCGCGCAGGGCGCCGCCCTGATTCGCTCCGGCGAGCGCGATGCCGTACTCGTCGTCGCGTGCGATGCCGTAACGGAATTCATCATGGCGGGATTCTCGTCGTTGATGGCGCTCGATCCCGACGGCGCCAAGCCGTTCGATCGCAACCGTCGCGGGCTGACCGTCGGCGAAGGGGCGGGTTACGTCCTGCTGATGAGCGGTGCGCGGGCGACCCGCGAGGGGCGGCCGCGTCTAGCCGATGTGACTGGGTGGGGACTTAGCGGTGACGCTAATCACATGACCGGGCCGTCGCGCGACGGCGACGGATTGGCCGCCGCCATCGCCAAGGCGCTGCGAACGGCCGGCGTGACGCCGGGCGCCATCGGGGCTATCTGCGCGCATGGCACCGGCACGCCTTACAATGATGCCATGGAGTTGAAGGCATTTCGGCGCGTCTTCACCGGGGCCCCTGTTCCGGTTTACTCCATCAAGGGTAGCATCGGCCACACGATGGGTGCGGCGGCCCTGATCGAGCTGGTCATGACGGTCAAATCGCTGCAGCAAGGCGTCGTGCCGCCGTCGGCCAACCTGCGTGACGTCGATCCCGAGGCCGAGGGCTGGGTGAGCCCGTCCGCCCGGCAGGCGGCCGGGCTGCGCGTGGCGCTCTCCACGAATTCGGGCTTTGGCGGTGTCAATGCCGCCCTGGTGGTGACGGCATGAGCGGGTCGGCGATCATCGGGGTGACGGGGATCGGCTGGGTGGATGCCGCCGCCTATGGGTGCGTCCGGCAGGCGACGACCACGGTCTATGCCGGGCCGGGGCAGGCGCCGTGGCGTAACACCGGGCTGTTCAGCTACCCGGTCAAGAACCTGGGCCGCTTCGATGCGCCCACGCGGTTGGCCTGCGCCGTCTGCGCCCTGGCGCTGCAGGATGCCGGCCTGCGCTATGCCGAGGGAGTCAAACAGGAAATCGGCCTGCTCGGGTCGAACGACGATGGTTGCCTCGCGGCTAACCGCGCTTTCTTCCAGGACTACGTGGAGTCCGGCCGCACCCTGGCGCGCGGCAATCTGTTCATCTATACGTTGCCGTCCAGTCCACTGGCCGAGACGGCCATTCATTTCGGTTTCCGCGGTCCCGTGATGTATGTCGGGTTCGAGGCGAACGGCCTGGGCGCGCTGCTGCACACGGCGGCGGGCCTCGTGCGCGAGGGCCAGGCGGAGGCCGTGGTCGTGTTGAAAAGTGACGGCCTGGAAGGCCTGGGCTTCACGGTTGCCCCGCTTGTGGCGGCGGGCGGCGGTTGGACCCTCGAGAGCGCGGCGGCGCCGGCCGAGGTGGCCGGGACCGTGCGTGACGCGGTGACGAGACTGGAGAGCGGCCGATGCACATGAAACTCATCTATCCCCGGTGGCCGAAGCTAAAGAACCAGCCGGAGTTCCACCTGCCGCCGCACGGCCCGGTCTGCTTCGCCGCGACCGTGCCGACGGACGTGACCCTGACCTTCTGCGACGAGCACGTCCAGCCGCTCGACTTGAACGACAGTCCCGACCTGGTCGCCATCTCGGCCATGCTCACCTGCCAGATGCCGCGCGCGTGGGCCATCGCCGACCAGTACCGGGCGCGCGGCATCCCCGTGATCTTCGGCGGCATCGGCGCCATGTTGCACCGCGAGGAAACCCGGGCCCACGCCGATGCCGTGTTCCTGGGCGAGGCGGAGGGTCGATTCGGAGCCGTGATTGCCGACTTCAAGGCCGGCCGGCTGCAGAAAGAATACGATTACCTCATGGATTTTCCCGACACGCGCCTGATCGGGCCCGCGCGCCGGAGCATCCTCCAGCGCGAGCTGTACAACTTTCGCGGGGTCCAGATGGTCGACCTGGTGCACGCTTCGCGCGGCTGCCGGTTCAATTGCTTCCCTTGCTGCACGCCGTTCCTGGGCGGACGCCGTTTCCGGCCCCGCCCCGTGGAGCGGGTGATCGAGGAACTGGCCGGGATCGACAACAACCGCCTGTTCATCGTCGACAATTCGCTGGCGCAGGACGACGCGTGGGAGAAGGAACTGTTTCGCGCCATGGCGCCGCTGAAGAAGAAGTGGATCTCGCACCCGATCAAGGACGACGATGAGATTCTTGACCTCGCGGCCAAGGCCGGCTGCTGGTACGTCTACCAGGCCGTGGTCGATACGTCCGACTGCATCCGGCAGCGTGTTCGGCGGCTCAAGGACCGCGGCATCGGCGTGGAAGGCACCATCATCCTCGGCATGGACGACCACGATGAGGATTATATCAAGCGCCTGGTGGACTTCCTGATGGATATCGACCTGGATCTGGCCGAGTTCACGGTGCTCACGCCGTTCCTGCACTCGCCGATCCGCGCGCAGCTTGAGCGCGAGAACCGGATTCTCCACAACCGGTGGGAGGAGTACACGGGTGGAACCGTCGTGTACCGGCCCGCAAAGATGTCGCCCGAGAAGTTGCAGGATCTCTACGAGTACGCGTGGCGCGCATTTTACAGCGACGCTTCGAAGGAAGTGAAGATGGGTCGTCTGTACATGAAGGTCATCCAAAAGGAACAGGCCGACGGCACCTACCGGCCGGCGCGGCTGTCGCGCGACCGCGGCTGGAAGAAGCCACCTGTGACATGAAGATCCTGCTCATATCCTCCAACCTGGCTGAGTCGCCCTACGCCGTCTATCCGCTTGGGATGAGCATGGTGGCTGCGGCGTTGCGGCAGGACGGGCACGAGGTGACGCTGTTCGACTTCCTGTGCAGCGGCCAGTCGCTCGACGCCGTCCGGACGGCCGTGGCTGGGGTGCGGCCCGACCTGGTCGGCATTTCCATCCGCAACGTCGATAACGTCAACCTTCTCAACGAGCAGCGCTACATTGACGCCGTGCGCGACATCGTTCGCGTGGTGCGCGAGGCCACGCCGGCTCGCATCGTGTTGGGCGGGTCCGGGTTTTCGGTCATGCCTGAGCCGATTCTGCAGGCCGTGGGTGCCGATTTTGGCGTGGTCGGCGAGGGCGAGCGGCTGTTCCGCGAGTTCGCGGCCAACGCGGCCCGCGGGCAATACCCGGCGGAACGCATCCTGCGCGCCGCGCCCGGCCTTGTGGGCCGCGAGATTCCGTCGGCCGACTACGATCCCGAATTGCTGGCGTTTTACCTCCAGGCCGGCCACATGGCATCGGTCCAGACCAAGCGCGGTTGCGAGCACGGCTGCGTCTATTGCACGTACCCGCTGCTGGAAGGCCGCGATATCCGGGAACGCGACCCGGAGGCCGTGGTGGACGACATCGAGACGCTGGTGAACAGGCATCAGGCGAAGTACATCTTCTTCACCGACTCCGTGTTCAATGACAACCGCGGCCGCTACCGTGCCGTGGTGCAGGCCATGAAGCGGCGCGGGCTGGCCGTGCCGTGGACGGCATTTTTCAAGCCCAGCGCGGAACTCGACCCCGGCATCATCGACCTCATGCGCGAGACCGGGCTCAAGGCCGCCGAACTGGGGTCCGATGCCCCGAGTGACACCACGTTGCGGGGGTTGGGCAAGGACTTCAGCTTCGAGGACATCGATCGATGTAACACGCTGTTTCTCGACCACGGCGTGGCCACGGCCCATTATTTCATGTTCGGCTGCCCGGGCGAAACGCCCGAGACCGTGCGGGAGGGCATCGAAAACCTCAAGCGACTCAAGCGCACGGCGATCTTCGTCTTCATGGGGATCCGGATCCTGCCCGACACCGGCCTCGTGCGCATCGCCTTGCGCGACGGCGTGATTCGCGAAGGGCAGGACCTGCTCGAGTCGGCCTACTACATTTCACCAAACGTAGACCGACAGTGGCTGGAGACGACGCTGAAAGAGGCGTTCCGGGGAATCCGGCACATCGTGTTCCCGCCCGACGCGCTGGATGCCAAGTTGCACTTTTTGTTCAAGCTCGGGTTCACCGGGTCACTGTGGGATATGCTGTCCAAGCCCCGGCCGGCGAAGGGGAGCCAGGCGAAGGGTTGAGGGTGGAAGGTGGATGGCTGCAGGCATCAAGGGGGATGAAAGAGATCACGACATGAAACCCGTCGCCCTCCGTGATTACGCGTCCCTGTCGACGGACATCGGGGCCCGCATCCGCGTGGGGCAGGACGGCGTGGGTAGGGACGCACCTCCGGGGCGTCCGCATCACGGAGACGGACGGCTCGGAGAGCCGTCCCTACCGAATTCGTCAAACGGCGCAGGTAGCGACGCCCCTCCGGGAAGGTCGTTCAGCAGTCTCGCCGCGTCTTCACCATGACCAATCCCGAACAGCCCCAGTCCCTGCCCGGTCTCTGGTGCGTGATCCCGGTTTACAACAACGCGACCACGGTGCGCGCGGTCGCGCTGGCGTGCCGCGAGGAAGTGCCGCGCGTGGTCGTGGTGGATGACGGCAGCACGGACTGCGATGTCACCGGCCTGTTCCAGAACACGGATATCGTCGTGCTGCACCACCGCCACAATCTGGGCAAGGGCCATGCCCTGCTTACGGCTTTGACGTACGTGCGGGCCCACGGTGGCGCGTTCATGCTTACCCTCGACGCGGACGGCCAGCATGATCCGCGCGACATCCGCGCGTTTTTGCCGTTTCTCTCCGCGCCGCCGGACACGATCGTGCTCGGTGCCCGGCGCATGGATGCGCCCAACGTTCCGGCGTCGAGCCGCTTTGGCCGCCGCTTCTCAGACTTCTGGCTGCGGCTCGAAACCGGGCAGGCGGTCCGCGATTCACAGAGCGGGTTTCGCCTCTACCCCGTGGATTACGTGTCCCGCCTCGGCCTGAAGGGCGGGCGCTACGACTTCGAGGTCGATGTGCTGGCCCAGGCCGCTTGGGCTGGCCTGACCATCCGGTCCGTCGGCGTCGGGGTCGTTTACGCGGAGAAGGGGAAACGCATTTCGCACTTCCGGCCGTTCCTCGACAACCTGCGGATCACCCATCGGCACGTCATGCTGATCGGGCGGCGCCTGCTGCCCTGGCCGCACCGCCGCCTGGTGCCGGGCGCTGACGACGAACTGCGCCTCTTCCTGCGGCACCCCGTGACGTTCCTGCGTCGGTTGCTGGGCGAGCATGCCACGCCCTCCGAGTTGGCCATGGCCGCCGGCGTTGGGACGTTCCTGGCGGCGCTGCCGCTGCTGTCGCTGCACACCGTGGTAATTGTCTACGTGGCGACGCGTTTTGCGCTCAACCGCGTGATGGCTGTGGCCATCCAGAACCTGTGCATGCCGCCGTTCGTGCCTTTCGTATGCGTGGAAATCGGTTATTTTATGCGGCACGGACGCTGGTTGAGCGAGATGACGCGGCAGACGTGGATTCATGAAGCGCCGGTCCGGTTGTGGGAATGGCTCCTCGGTTCGCTGGTCGCCGCGCCGATTCTGGCGGTTGTCACCGGGTTTCTCGTGTTTGGTGTGACCGCCGCGCTACAATCGCGGCCGTCGAAAGGAGTTCAAGGATGCGAATCGTGAACCAACAGGTAGGGCGTGGGCGTCCTCGCCCCGCCTTGACAGGATCGCGACGGGCACGGCGCGGCGAGGACGCCGTCGCCCTACCCGGCAGGACTTCCCCGCACCAGACGAGACCGTTCTGCGCCGGTTCTCTTGCTGTGGCCGTGGTGCTGCTGCTGGCGCTGGCGCCGGTAGGCTGGGCCGAGGAGGATACCGATTTGCCGGGCGCCGATACAGCCGAGGCCCCGGCTGTGCCCGCGGCGCAGGGCCAGCCGCGCTGGGAACTCGGGGTGTCCGGCCTGGGCGCGCGAATTCCGCATTACCTTGGCTCCGACGAGTACCGTGTCTACGCCTTCCCTCTTCCTTACGGCATCTACCGGGGCGATCACGTGCAGGTCGACCGCGAGGGCTTTCGCGGCTTGTTCTACCGCGGCCCGGTGCTCGAAACCGATGTCTCCATCTCGGGCAACCCGCCGGTAAGTTCCGGTGGCGGGGCACGCCAGGGTATGCCGGATCTGGACCCCTTGATCGAATTTGGGCCCGCGGTGCGGCTCGTCCTTTTCCGCGGCGAACGGTTGAAGGCGCTGCAGATCGAAGGCGCGGTGCGCGGTTGCGCCGCGGTGCACATCGACGACATGCATATTCGGGAGGCCGGTACGCATGCGACCCTCGGGCTCGCGGCCGCCAGTTTCACCCCGCACCCCGGCTCGCCGTGGCGCAGCGGGGCGAGCACAGGCGTGGAGTTCGCCGACCGGGCGTACGACCGTTATTTCTACGACGTCACTGAGGAGCAGGCCCTGCCGGACCGGCCGGCTTACCGCAGCACGAGCGGCTATGGCGGATGCTATCTGTCCGGGTTTGTCATGCGGCGCCTGTCGTCCGCCCTTTCGGTCTCCATGTTTGCGCGTTGGAGCCATCTCGACGGGGCGGTGTACGAGGACAGTCCTCTTGTCAGGACTCGCGACAACGTGACGGTCGCGGCGGCCATCGTCTGGAAACTGGCGGAGTCCAAGACGCGGGTCAAGAGGCAGCCGTGACCGATGCCCCGCGTAAGATCCGTGCGCGCCGGCGCGGCAATGCGCTGGGCTTCTGGTTCTTCAAGATCAGCTTGCGTTGCTTCGGGCTGCGGGGCGCCTATGGACTCCTCTATATCGTCTGCACCCATTACCTCCTGTTCGACCGGGCCGCGACGGGGGCTGCGCTGGCGTACGTGCGCCATCGTTTCCCCGGACATGGCCGTGTGCGGCGCCTGTTCGACGTTCATCGGCTGTTTGTGAGTCAGGGTCGTAACCTGATTGACCGGTTCTACCTGATTTCCGGCGCGGGCCGGTTCAACACACGCGTCGAGGGCGTCGAGCGGGTGCGCGAGTTGCTCGCGGCCGGGCGCGGCCTCGTGCTTGTGACCGCGCACGTCGGGAACTGGCAGACGTGCATGGCTTTCCTGGATGCCTTTGACCGCAAGGTGAACCTGGTCATGCGGCCGGAAGACAACCCCGCGGTCCAGGACTCGTTGCGCATCAGCCTCGAGAGCGGGCGGCTCGGGATCATTTCGCCCGAAGGCTACCTGGGTGGCGTGGTGGAGATGATGAATGCGTTGCGGCGGGGCGAGATCGTGTCATTGATGGGCGACCGCAGTTACGGGTTCAGCCCGCGGGTTGTGCAGTTCCTGGGCGACCGGGCGTGGATGGCCTCCGGCGCGTACCACGTGGCGGCCATGGCCGGCAGCCCGGTGGTCGTCCTGCTGTCGGCCAAGACCGGCCTGCGCGATTACGAGGTCGGCGTGGCGGCAGTCTCGGAGCCAAGCTACCGGCCCGGCTCGCCGAAGGCCGACCAGCTTGGCGCGTGGGTCCAGGAGTTCGCGCACACGTTGGAACGGTATCTCGACCGGCATCCCTACCAATGTTTCCTCTTCGACGACATCTGGAAAGAGCCGGCGTCCGCACCGGCGGCGTGAGTGCGGACGGCTCGGAGAGCCGTCCCTACCAACGTGGCCCTATCGTGAGGCGTTACTGGTGGGTTTTGCTGCGGCTTGCGGCGGGGGGGGGCGGCATGGCACAATAGACGGGATTCGAAAAAGCCGCGGGACCCTGGCGTCCGGCGATCCTCCGGTTCGGGGCCGGCCGCGAGCCACGGGGGATCGGTGGAGGCGTCGGGTCTGGCGGGGAGGCACTGGCAGTCTTATGAGTAAACGGGCACAAATCGGCTGGATGATGGGCATGGCAGGGGTGCTGGCCGCGGCCGTCTCAATCTGGTGGCACGCGTCGACGGCGGATGCGGCGGGGAAGGGACCGCTCGCGCCGGATCCCCTGGCCGCGCAGATCGCGCGGCAGTTCGATCGCGTGCTGCCCCGGGCGCACCTGTCGCATCAGCCGCTGGACGCCACGGTCGCGACCAACGCCCTGCAGGTCTTCCTGACCATGCTGGACTATGACCGCACGTACTTCCTGGCCTCCGACGTGGCTGAGTTCGAGCAGGAGGCGGGGTTGCTCGCCGACCGACTCGCCAAAGGCGACGTAGACTTTGCGTTCCGCGTGTTCGAACGCCTCAAGCTGCGCGTGCGGAACCGCACCGAGTACGTCGACACGCTCCTCAACAAGGGGTTTGACCTGTCCGTGCCGGAAACCTACTCCTGGAAGCGTAAGGACGCGCCGTGGGCTCCCAATGATGCGGAGTGGAACGAGCTGTGGCGTAAGAAGGTAAAGAACGAGTACGTGGCGCACGTCGTCAGCCAGCGCATGGCCGCGGAGGATCGCACCAACGCCCTGGCCAAAGCGGTGGCGGGCACGAATGCCGTGATCCGCACACTTACCGCGCTGGCCACGAACGCTGTACCCGGAACGAACGCGGCGGCCGGCGGGTCAACCAACGACGAGGTTCTCGCTGATATCCAGATGTCGCCCGAGGAATTCATCCGCAAGCGCTACAAGCAGTATCTGATGGTGCTCGACGACAGCGACGCGGACTTCGTGCTGCAGCGTTATTTTACGGCGTTCGCCGAGGCCTACGACCCGCACTCGGAATACATGACCGCCAGCAGTTCCGAGGATTTCGACATCAGCATGAAGCTTTCACTCGTCGGGATCGGTGCGTTGCTGGGAAGCGAGGACGGGGCGGCCAAGGTGGAACGTATCATCCCCGGCGGCCCGGCGGACCGCGACGGACGCCTTAAGGCCGGCGATAAGATCGTTGCCGTGGCCCAGGGCGACACGCCGCCCGTCGACGTTCTGCACTGGCCGCTCTACAAGACGGTGCGCCTGATCCGCGGCGAGAAGGGGAGCACAGTCGTGCTGACCGTGATCCCGGCGTCGGACATTTCGGGCGGCCGCACGCTCAAGATCGACATCGTGCGCGACGAGGTGAAACTGGAGGACCAGGCGGCCAAGGGCGACGTCCGCGGTGTCGTTGGCGAGCATGGCGTATCCAACAAGGTGGGTGTCATCCGGCTGCCGGCCTTCTACGCCGACATCAAGAGCCGAATGGACGGCCACGAGGAATCCCGCAGCTCGACCCGCGACATAGCGAAGATCATTTCCGACATGAAGGCCAAGGGGGTGGACGGCCTGGTGCTCGACCTGCGCAACAACGGCGGCGGTTCCCTGGCCGAGGCCGTGGAAATGACGGGGCTGTTCATCACCTCCGGACCGATCGTGCAGGTGCGTGAGCAGCGCGGCATCCAGGTGCTGAGTGACCCGGACCCCGACGTGCTGTATACCGGGCCGCTGGTGGTGCTGGTCAACCGGCACAGTGCGTCGGCTTCCGAGATTCTCGCCGCGGCGCTGCAGGACTACGGGCGGGCCGTGCTCGTGGGCGACTCGAAGACGCACGGCAAAGGCACCGTGCAGTCGCTGCAGAACCTCGACGACCGCAACCCCAAACTCGGGCAACTCAAGGTGACGACGCACAGCTTCTACCGCATCGCCGGCGGGTCGACGCAACTCAAGGGCGTGGTGCCCGACATCGTCGTTCCCTCCGTGCTTGACGCGCTTGAGGTGGGCGAGGAGTACCTGCCGCACGCGATGCAGTGGTCCGTCATCAATACGGCCTTGTACCGGCCGGTCATGGACCTGCGGCCATTGCTCCCGCAATTGCGTCAATGGTCGGAGGCGCGCCGCCAGAAGGACGCCCGGTTTACGGCCCAGGCCGACATCACCAGGCGGATCAAGGCGCACCAGCAGTCCGATGAGATCTCGCTCAAGCTCGATGACCGCCTGGCCCTGGCGCGCGAGGAGAAGGGGCTCGAGAAGGTCCAGCAGGAAGCTCTGGAATCCGACGATACGGAGTCCAACGAGACCGGTAAACACGAGAACGATATCGTCCTGGTCGAGGCCGAGCGCATTCTGGCCGACCTGATCCTGCTCACGACACCCAAGGAGAAACCGGATGACCATTCCGTTTTGGAAAATGCACGGGGCGGGCAATGATTTCGTCCTCGTCGATGACCGCACGTTGAAGTTCCCGGCCGCGGACGCGGCTTTTATGCAGCGGCTCGCCGCGCGGCGCACGGGTGTCGGTAGCGAGGGCATCATCCTGATCCAACCGTCGGCGACGGCCGATTTCCGGATGCGGTTTTTCAACCCGGACGGCGGCGAGGTCGACATGTGCGGTAACGGCGCGCGCTGCGTGGCCCGCCTGGCGCACGACCTGGGCGTGGCGCCGGCCCGCATGCGGTTCGACACCGGTGCCGGGCTGCTCGCGGCGGAGATGGCGGGATCGCGCGTCCGGCTGACCATGACCGAGCCCAAGGACTGGCGGGTCGACCAGGCGTTCGATCTGCCGGACGGGCGCCACGCGTACGGTTTCGTCAATAGCGGGGTGCCGCACGCGGTCGTCCGCGTCGACGACCTCGAAGCGGTGGACGTGCCGCGGCTGGGCGCGGCCATCCGGCATCACCGCGACTTCGCGCCCAAGGGCACGAACGCCAATTTTATCGCCGTCACCGGGCCGCAATCGCTGCGCATCCGGACTTACGAGCGCGGCGTGGAGGCCGAGACGCTGGCGTGCGGCACGGGCATAGTCGCGGCCGGGCTGATCGCCGGCCGCATGGGCTGGGTCAAGCCGGCCGTGCAGATCACGTGCGCCAGCGGGGACGTGCTGGAAGTGAATTACCGGCTCACCGGCGCGGGCGCCGAGGCGGTCACCCTGCTCGGGCCGGCCGAATACACGTTCAAGGGCGCGGTGGAGTACGGTGCATGATTGTCGCCTCTTACAACGTCAACTCCATCCGGTCACGGCTTGGGCTCGTGCTGGACTGGCTTAAGGCCAACCAGCCCGACGTGCTTTGCGTGCAGGAGACCAAAGTCATCGACGCCGAGTTTCCGGCCGAGCCGATCCGCGCGGCGGGCTATCACGTCGTCTACCGCGGCGAGAAGTCCTACAACGGCGTGGCGTTGATCTGCAAGACCGAGCCGAAGGATGTGCGCTTCGGGCTGGATGACGGCGGACCGGCCGACGAGGCGCGTGTGGTGGCGGCCAAGGTGGGGCCCTTGTGCGTGGTGAACACCTACGTGCCCCAGGGCCGCGAGATCGATCACGCGATGTACCAGTATAAGCTGCAATGGTTCGAGCGGCTGCGCGCCTATTTTGAGCGCCACTATACACCTCGCAAGAAGGTGCTGTGGACAGGCGACCTCAACATCGCGCCCGAGGCGGCGGACATTCACAACGCCGACCAGCAGGCCAATCACGTCTGCTTTCACATTGAGGCGCGCCGGGCGTTCGCCACCACCGTGGCCTGGGGCTTCACGGACGTGTTCCGCAAGTATCATCCCGAGCCCGGGCAGTACACCTACTTTGACTACCGGCAAATCGGGGCGCTGAAGAAGAACCAGGGCTGGCGGATCGACCACCTCATGGCCACGCGGACCCTGGCGGCGAAATCGGTGCGGGCCTGGATAGATCTCCAGCCGAGGCTGGCGGAGAAGCCGTCGGACCATACGGTCGTGGCGGCCGAGTTTGATGTGTGAGAACATGGGCGGAACATTCGAATGGACGCTGGGGTTGCGCTTCGTGGCGGCACTGGCGGTTGGCTTCCTGGTGGGGCTTGAACGCGAGGCCAGCCGGCGCGAGAACAAGCCGTTCTTCTTCGGCGGTGTGCGGACCTATCCCATCCTCAGCCTGTTCGGGTTCGGGTGCGCCTGGCTGTTCGAGCGCGGGGTGACCCTCATGCTGCCCGCGGGCCTGCTGGCCGTGGCGGCCGTCATCGGGGTCGCGTACGTCGAGAAGATCCGTTCCGGCCGGCATGGAGCGACCAGCGAGGTGTCCGCTCTTTTGACGTTCACGACCGGCGCTCTGGCGATGCTGGCTGATGTCCGCCTGGCCATGGCACTCGGCGTGGTGAACACGCTGCTGCTGTCCGAGAAGTCCACTCTCGAGCATTACGTCGAGAAGCTCGATCGGGCCGACTTTCTCGCCACCATCAAGTTCCTGCTCGTCACGGTGGTCATCTATCCGGTCCTGCCGGACACCGACTTCACCGTCTACCGCATCAACCCGGCGAAGGTCTGGCAGGTCGTGGTGCTGGTGTCGGCGATCGGATTTGGCGGTTACCTGCTCACGCGCAAACTGGGGCCGCGCGTGGGCCTGGCCTTGTCGGGGTTGATGGGCGGCATCGTGTCGAGCACGGCCGTCAGCGTGGCGACGGGCCGGATCGCCCGCGCGAATCCGGAGCAGGCGCGCGCGGCACTGCAGGCCAGTCTCCTGGCCAGCAGCGTGATGTATGTGCGGCTGTTCGTGCTGATCGTGGTATTCGGGGGCGCTCTGGCGGGGCGGGTGGGCAACGTGCTGCTCGGCCTGGCCGGGGTGGGTTTGGCGCTGGCTCTGACGGTGCGGCCGCCGGCTGGGACGACGCGCCCGGCGCAAACTCCCGTCATGCAGAACCCCGTGGAGATCCGGGTGGCGCTCGTGTTCGCGCTGCTCTTCGTGGGGCTGCGTGTGGCCACCGGCCTCGCCAGGGCGCGGTTGGGCGTGGAAGGTGTCTTCTGCCTGTCTGCGCTCGCGGGCTTGGTGGACGTGGATCCCTTTGTGCTGTCGGTCGCGCAGAATCCGCAGAGCGTGACGATCGCGGCGGCGGCGATCGTGGTGGCGGTCATGGTCAACACCCTGGCCAAGGGCGTATACTTTGCTTTCCTGAGCCGCGAGGGGCGGCCGGCGGCGCTGACGCGCTACGGTATTTGGGCGGTTTTGCACGCGCTGGTGTTGCTGGTGGCGGCTTATCAGGCGTGACGGACGCCAGGGCGGTCTACCGGCGGGGGACCGCCGGCTCCAGGCGAAGGCTGAGTTTTGGAGCCGGCCGTCCTCGGCCGGTGGAGACTGTGGAGACCCACAGCCATGCAAGGTCGGCAGTTTGTCGGGAGGAATTGATGAACAACGAACGACGGATGGCGCGCAGCGGCCGGTGGTTGGCGGGCGGTTGCGTTCTGGCGCTGGCCCTGGCCGCCGGTTGCCTCAGCACGCCTGAACGACGCATTGCGCAGGCGCCGGCGGTGTTTGCCGCCTTTCCGCCCGACGTGCAGGCCAAGGTTCGCAGGGGCGAGGTCGATATCGGTTTCACTCCCGATATGGTGCGGCTGGCATTGGGCGGGCCGTCGCGCGTGCTGACGCGGCGGACGGGCGCCGGCGAGGTTGAGGTGTGGATCTATACGGCCTACCGCTACGGGACGGATGTCCAGCCCGTGCTGACCGAACGGTGGTACCACGGGCGCGACGGCCGGCTGTACCCGGGCAGCGATACCACCTTCGTCAGTGTCGACACGCGCGAGGAGTATCCGGCCCTGCGCCTTGAATTCGAAGGCGGCCGGGTGCGCGCCATCGAACGTTCGCGGTGAAGGCCGCCGCATCCACACCCGACCCCGGCCCAGCGGAACCCGCCCGGCGGGCCGTCTTGCAGCGGATCCTCGTGGCGTGGTTGTTTGGCGCCGCGTGGATGTCCATTACCACCGGGGCGGTCCTGACCCGATTTGCCAAATCTGCAGGACTGAGCGAATTCGGTTTCGGCATTCTGGCGGCCGTGCCGTTCATGGCAGCGCTGGCGCAGTTGCCGGCCAGCATGGCCCTCGATCGCTTCGGGCATCGCAAGCGTGTATTCATCGTGGCCAACGTGCTGCACCGGGCCCTGTGGCTGGTGATCGCGGCCATTCCCTGGATTCTGCCGCGTGAGGCGCAACCGGCCGGCCTGATCGCTCTGATGATCCTGTCGGCGGTGTCCAACCATGTCACGGCGCCGGCCTGGTATTCGTGGCTCGTCGATCTGGTGCCGGCGCGGATCCGGGGCCGCTATTTTTCCCGCCGGACCCAGGCCGGCCAAATTGTGAGCCTGACATTGGCCGTACTCGCGGGGTTCGCGCTTGACTGGGCCGAGCAGCGGAGCGGCCTGGCGTTATGCCGCATGATGAGCGTGCTGCTGGCCGTGGCCGCCGTGTTCGGGCTCGTGGATATTCTGGCCTTTGTCGCCGTGCCCGATCGCGAGGCGCCGCCCGCCCCCCGGGCGGCGGGGCTGTTCGAGCTCGTGCGCGAGCCGCTGCGCAACCGCTCCTTTCGGCATTATCTGGCGTTCACGGCGACGCTGACATTCGGCACGGCCTACGTGGGGCAGTTCTGCTGGCTCTACGTGCTCGACGTGTGCAAGGTCACCAACACGCAGGCCAACCTGATGCTGATCACGGGGCCGCAACTCGTCGCGTTGTTCAGCATTCCGTTCTGGGGGCGGATGATCGACCGGCTGGGCCGCAAGCCGGTGGCCATGATCGCGGGCGTCTGCGTGCTGCACGGCGCGGCCGTATGGGTGCTGGTTACCGAGCACCATTGGGTCGCCGGCTACGTGGGCGTGCTGCTGGCTTCGTTTGCGTGGCCCGGCGTAGACCTGGCTTCCTACAATATTCTCCTGGGCCTGGTGGGCAGCGGCCGGGGGGCACGCCGCAATACCGCCTACGTGGCGATCGCCAGCGTGGTGGTGGCGTTGTCGGGCACGCTGAGCGGACTCTTCGGCGGCTTGATGGCGCGCTCGCTCCACGACTGGCAAGGCAGCCTGTTCGGCTTGCCGCTTACCTATCACGGACTTCTATTCCTGCTATCCGGCGTCTTCCGCGGCTTCGCGCTGCTCTGGCTGCGAGGCATCGACGATCCCCGGGCTTTCCCGGCCCGCGACGCGTTGCGGTTCATGGTGGCCGATATGTACTCCAACCTGCAGGAAACGGTGTTTGTGCCCGTCCGCGTTATCGGCCGGTGGAGTTACAAACTCGCGCCAATCCGTTGGCGGCGGTGAGGGGTCACTCCCGCTTCAACTCGCGGGGCAGGGCGAAGTGCAGGTCTTCCTTCACGACTTCGAGTAGCTCCAGCCGTTCGAATCCGAGCGCCTTGAGGCGGTCGATGGTATCGGTCACGACGTATTCGGGGGTCGAGGCGCCGGCGGTGAGACCCAGCGTGGCCACGCCCGTGAGAGGCAGCGCGGAGACTTCCGCCGGCGTGGTCACCAGCGTGGCGGCACAGCCTTCCGCGAGCGCCACTTCCACGAGGCGGTTGGAGTTCGAACTGTTGCGGGCGCCGAGGATGATGAAATGGTCCACGCAATGGGCCGTTTCGCGGACCGCCTGCTGGCGATTGCGCGTGGCGTAGCAGATGTCGCTTTCGGCCGGCGTGCGCAATCGAGGAAAGCGTTCGCGCAGTACAGCCAGCACGCGCGCGGTTTCGTCGACGCTGAGCGTGGTCTGGGACATCACGGCCACCCGGGCTGAATCGGGCACCGTCGCGGCGCGGGCCTCGGCCTCAGTCTCCACCACGATCACGCGATCGGGCGCCTCGCCGGCGACCCCGATGACTTCGTCGTGGGCGCGATGCCCGATCAGGAAGATGGTGTAGCCCTGGGCCGCATAGCGTTTCACCTCGGTGTGGACCTTGGTCACGAAGGGGCAGGTGGCGTCGATCGCCGCCAGGCGGCGGGCCTCGGCCGCGGCGCGGACGGCCGGCGACACGCCGTGCGCGCTGAAGAGGACGGTCGAGCCTTCGGGAATGTCGGCGACCGCGTCGACGAAGATCAGGCCTCGTCCGGCGAGATCCCGGATAATCTGGGTGTTGTGCACGATTTCCCGCAGGCAGTACACGGGTTTGGGGTATACGCGCAGGAGCGTTTCGGCCACCTCTACGGCGCGTTCGACGCCTGCGCAGAACCCATGCGGCGAGACCAGGACGATGGTGCGGGGGTTCACGGCAGACACCTCAGTTCCAGACTATTGCCGATCCAGTAACACCGCGCCCAACGTGCGCGGCTACAGCGCCGCCAAGGAGGTCCGCTGTAGCCGCGGGCGTTGACCGCGGTCTTCTGTTCAAGTTCTGGTCCCCGCAACTCACTCGATCAACCCAAACTGGCATGTGGCGTGCATGAGTCGAATCCTATAGAATAACCGTCCTATTTGAAACGAGAACCCAAGAACGTGTCGAATCTATTCCAGCGGGCCGTCATCCGGCTCAACAATGCGATCGTGCGCCGGCGGCGAGTCCGGGCCGAGCCACGGGAAGTCCTGATTCTGCTGCCGCATTGTCTGCACCATGAATCCTGCCCGCAGAATGTGGTGCGGAACCTGGACGAGTGCCGGCGGTGCGGCAAGTGCAGCCTGGCCGACCTCGTCAAGGCGCGAGACGACTATGGCGTGCTGTGTTGTGTGGTGGGCGGCGGGCGGCAGGCACTGGCGCGCTTGAAGCAGTCGGACGTGAAGGCCGTCGTGGCCGTGGCCTGCGGGAAGGAACTCGTGGCCGGCATCTGGGCCGCCTTTCCCAAGCCCGTCATGGCCGTGCCCAATCTTACGCCCGAAGGTCCCTGCCGTAACACGCTGGCCGATCTCGGCGCGGTCCTGGCAGCCGTGGAGCTGTTCACGGGCGGCGCGGAAATGAAGTGAACAAACCATGAACTACACGCCCTGCCGTATTTTTTGCGTGGGCATGAACTATGCCGCGCACATCAGGGAACTGAAGAACGAAGTGCCGGAGGCGCCGGTCATCTTCATGAAGCCTGCGACCTGCCTCGTGGCGCCGGGAAAACGCATCGCGATCCCGGCGCACGGCCATGATCTTCACTATGAAACCGAAGTGGTCGTGCTGATCGGGCGCGAGGGGCGGCCGCGGACCGAGGCTGAGGCCCGCGCGGCCGTCGCGGGTGTCACGCTGGGGCTGGACTTGACGCTGCGCGATGTGCAGGCGGCGCTGCGCAAGCAGGGCCACCCGTGGGAAGCCTGCAAGGCGTTCGACGGCAGCGCACCGCTGGGGATCATGGCCCCGTGCCCGCCCGACCTCGATCTGGGCCGGCTCGCGTTTACGGGCAGCGTGAACGGCGTGGTGCGGCAGCGCGGCCATACCGACGACATGGTGTTTTCCATACCAGCGCTGATCCGCCATCTGGCCCGGATGTGGACGCTGCTGCCCGGCGATCTGCTCTACACCGGCACGCCCGAAGGAGTGGGCGCGCTCAAGGCCGGCGACAGGGTCACGGTTGAGGCGCCGTGGTGCGGCACGTTCACCTGGACTGTGGAACAGTAGCGCGGTCGGACCAGGGCGGGATCCATGCCAAAACTATGCATCTTCATTGGGTTGACGGTGTTCAGCTCGATCGGTTGGTGGCTCGGGAGCAAGGTTGGTTTCATGACGGGTTTCCTCCTGAGCAGCCTCGGCAGCATGGTGGGCGTCTACGTGGGCTGGCGCATCAACCGCGACTACTTCGAGTAGCAGTTCGCAGAGTAATGAACCTTCCGATGGAGGCCAGCAGTGAATAGCGAACAGGCATTGGCGGTCTTCGAGAGCTACAAGATCCGGCGCATCTACGACGCAGCGTCTGAGACCTGGCATTTCTCAGTAGTGGACATCGTTGCGGCGCTCATTCAGCAACCGGATTATCAGACCGCGAGGAAATACTGGAACAAACTGAAGGAGCGGCTCAAGAACGAGGGCAGTCAATCGGTGACAAATTGTCACCAGTTGAAGATGATCGCTGAGGACGGCAAGATGCGCTTAACCGACGCGGCCAACCCCGAAACGCTCCTGCGCATCATCCAATCGGTGCCCAGCCCCAGGGCGGAGCCCATCAAACTCTGGCTCGCCAAAGTCGGTTACGAGCGGATTCAGGACATGAGCGATCCGGCCCGGTCGCTCGATCGCGCTCGCGAATACTGGCGGCAGCACGGACGCAGCGAGAAGTGGATTCAGCAGCGGATGATGGGCCAGGAAACCCGCAACAAGCTCACGGATTACTGGAAGGATCACGAGATCAAGGGCGAAGAGGAGTATGCCATTCTGACCAACATCATCCATCAGGAATGGACCGGCGTTTCCGTCAAGCGGCACAAGGACCTCAAAGGCCTGAAGACGCAGAATCTGCGCGACCACATGAGCGAAGCGGAATTGATCTTCACGGCCCTGGCCGAGCTTTCCACCCGTCAGATCGCGGAGACGGTTGAAGCCACCGGCATGCCTGAAAACGCCGAGGCCGGCCGCAAGGGCGGCGGCATCGCAAAGAAGGCACGCCTGGACCTGGAGCAGAAGACCGGTCGGAGCGTAGTCACAGGCGAGAATTTCCTGCGGCCCGAAAGAACAACCAGGAAGTTGGGGAACAAGGATTGATCAAGGGCGCCGTCGGGGTGTATGCCCCCGTCCTTCCATTGACGCGCCGGGGCTGAGGCGCGTAGCATGTCGTCTATGAACACGCCGGACTTGCCAATTCTGGACCGACTTCGGATTCGCGAACTGGCCGTGCGTTGCCGCGTTGGCGTAACTGCGGCGGAACGGGCCAAGCCCCAGGAGTTGCTCGTCACCGTGACGCTGCACGCCGATCTTTCCCGGGCCGGCCGCAGCGACCGGCTTAGCGATTCCATCGACTACAAGGCCCTCAAGCTCAAGATTCTCGCACTGACCGAGAAACGGTCGTTCAAGCTCATCGAGCGCCTGGCACAGGAAATCGCCGATCTCGCGCTGGCCGGGCGTCGCGTGGCACAGGTGGATGTTGTGGTCCAGAAACCCGGCGCCCTGCGCTTCGCGCGGTGCAGCGAGGTGGAGATCAGCAGGAAAGCAGTGAACAGTGAACGGTGAACAGTAAACTGTGTTCAGGCTGAACACTGAACCACGAAGCACGAACGAAGAGCTTCCCTGAAACCTGAACACTGAACACTGAAACCCCGAATCGGGAACGATCGTTACCGGAGTGCAGGACGGAGACTGGAGCGTATGAACAAGCAACGCGTGGCGAAGTTGATCAAGGAATTGCTGGTCGAGATCGGAGAGGACCCCAGCCGGGAGGGGCTGCTCAAGACGCCGGCCCGGGTGGCGGCGGCCTACGAGTTCCTGACCTCCGGCTATCGCACGAACATCAAGACGGTCATCAACAACGCCGTCTTTCATGCCGAGGCGAACAATATGGTGGTGCTGCGGAACATCGAGGTGTTCAGCCTGTGCGAGCACCACATGCTGCCGTTCTTCGGGCACTGTCACATCGGTTACATTCCGAAGAAGAAGGTCATCGGCGTGAGCAAGTTGGCCCGAATCATGGACTGCCACGCGCGGCGGCTCCAGATCCAGGAACGCCTCACCGCCCAGATCGCAACCGACCTCATGAAGGCCATCGGCGCCGAGGGCGTGGGTGTGGTGATGGAGTGCCGGCATCTTTGCATGGTCATGCGCGGTGTCGAGAAACAGGAGTCGGTCATGACGACCTCCTCGGTGTTGGGCAGTTTTCATAACGACGCGGCCACCCGTGCGGAGTTCCTCAGCCTGGTCGGCCGGTCTGGCGGGGGGTAGGCCATGGTCCCCGACCCCCACACCCCGGAGACGGCCGCACTTCGCCAACGGGAAGACGAAGCGCGACAGGCCAGCCAAGAGCGGTACCGGTTGATGGTGGAGCAGTCCGGTCTCGGGGTCGGGTACTACAGTCTCGATGGCTCGGTCCTCCACTTGAACCGGCAGGCTCTCCGGGAACTCGGGGGAAAAGCCGACGACTATGTCGGCAAGTCCATCATTGAGGTGTTCGGCTCTCCGGAAGGCTCCGAGTATCTGCGCCGCCTGCGATCCGTTGCCTCCAGTCCATACTCCTGCGAATTTGAGGACCAGGTGACGCTACCCACCGGTCGGAAGTGGTTCCTGTCGAGTTATGCCAGAGTGGCGAACGACGCCGGCGACATTCTGGGCGTGCAGATTGTCTCCCGGGACATCACACAGCGCAAGCGGGCGGAGGGAATTGTCAACGTACGAGATGAACTGAAGCGGGTTCTGGATCTCGTGCCTGACATGATCTGCACGGCCAGCCCCGATGGCCGCTTCCTGTCCGTCAATCCGGCGTTCGAGAAGGTACTGGGTTATTCACAGGAAGAACTGCTCGGCATTCCCTACCTCGATCTGATCCATCCGGACGACCGGGATGCAACGAGGGCGGAAGTGCAGCGGCAACTGGATGGGCATCCGACGGCTCACTTCGTGAATCGCTATCGTTGTAAGGATGGCACGCACAAAGTGCTGGAGTGGTGCGCGACACCGGCCGATCAGGGCATTCTCTATGCCGCAGCGCGCGACATCACGGAGCGCCGGCTGGCGGAAGACAAACTGCGCGAGAGTGAGGAACGGTTCCGTTCGCTGATCGAGAGCGCACCGGAGGCCATCTTTGTCCAAAGCAGCGGGTGCTTCGTCTACCTCAATCCGGCCGCCCTTACGCTTTTCGGAGCCGCGAGGCCCGAAGAACTGCTCGGTCATCACTTCACGGAGTACGCGGCGCCCGAATGCCGTGAGATCATCCGCGAACGCATCCGACTGCAACGCGAAACCGGATTGCCGGCACCGCCGATGGAGCAGAGGTTCGTGCGCTGCGACGGTTCCAGCGTCTGGGTCGAAACCACGGCCGTGCGCATTCGATTTCAGGGTCGTGACGCGCACGTTGTGTACCTGCGCGATATTACCGAGCGCAAGCGTGTTGAGAAGGTATTGCGGGAACAACGTCAGGCGCTCCGCCACATGGAACGGGTCCAGATGATGGCAGAACTCGCAGCGGCGGTGACGCACGAAGTCAGCCAGCCGCTGACCGCCATCCTGAGCAACGCCGAGGCGGCGCAGATGCACCTCGAAAAGACGGCACCCGACATGGACGAACTCCGTGCAGTGCTCGCCGACATCGTGGCGGACGACAAACGCGCCTGCCAGGTCGTGCTCCGGATACGGGCCCTGCTGCGAAAGGAAACGCCGCACCCGACGCCCTTCGACATCGGTGAAGCCGTCCGCGAAATGCTGGCTATCACCCGCGGGGACCACGATTTCCGTGACGTGACCATGCAACTCGAGCTAGCCGAGGATTTGCCGCAAGCGCTTGGGGATAAGACGCAAGTCCAGCAGGTCATTTTTAACCTCCTTCTGAATGCCAGGCAGGCCATAGTGGGAGTGCGGATTGCCAAAGATCGGGAGCAGAACCCGGGGGCGGGTGGCAAGGCTGAGATTCTTGTGTCCACGGGGCGGGATGCATCCGGACAGGTCACGGTTTCCGTGCGGGATTCGGGCCCGGGCATTTCCGCCGAGGCCATAGCCAGACTGTTCGAGCCCTTTTTCACAACCAGGCCCGACGGACTGGGTATGGGGTTGCCGATCTGCTGCTCAATCGTGAAAGCGCATGGCGGCCGGATCTGGGCAGAGAACCATCCGGACGGCGGCGCGGTGCTGACTTTCACATTGCCGGCGGAGTCAGGGAGCGGCGAGGGGCGGGGGGAGAAGATGGGCCCATGAGTCAGATCGCTTCAACCGTTTTTGTCATCGACGACGATGCCGCCGTCCGCAAGAGTCTTGTGCGTCTGCTCCGCGAAGCGGGTTACACTGTGGAGGGATTTGCGTCGGCGGAAGAGTTCCTGGCGCGCGAGCGCAAGTCTTCCGCCGGTGGCAGTTGTTTGGTCTTGGACGTGGGGTTGCCGGGGTTGGATGGGCTGGAATTGCAGGAGGCCCTGACCCTGGGCGAGGACGAAGACCGCCTGCCGATCATCTTCATTACCGGGCATGGAGATATCCCCACCAGCGTGCGCGCCATGAAGAAGGGTGCCGTGGACTTCCTCATCAAGCCGTTTACCAGTCAGACTCTAATTAGCGCGGTCGGCCTTGCCTTGCGTCAGGACCAGGAGGCCCGCGCGCAACGCGCCGAAGTCGCGGAGATCCGGAGACGCGTGCAGACCCTGACCCCGCGCGAGTGCGACGTGATGGAGCGGGTCATCACGGGCATGCTGAACAAGCAGATCGCCACCGACCTGGGCATTGAGGTAGGCACCGTCAAGGTGCATCGCGCCCGGATGATGGAGAAGATGGGTGTCCGATCTGTGGCGAAATTGGTGAGCATGGCGGCTGTCGGATTGCGGAATGAGGATTCCAGAGCGTCATCCGCTTTCGGCAGGTGATCCATCCTCGTTCCACAATCCGCATTCCCATGGACTTTTTGCCAATCAGAAATACGCTATCAACGTATACTACCAAGGTGCAATACCCGGGACCTCCGTGCTCTGCTAGGTTTTGCCCCGTCAGTGGGGAGCACGGGTCATGGGACAACCTCAATGCCGTCATGAGTCGCTGGTACTGTTCCGCATCGAGGGACAGCGCTATGCCCTGCGCCTGGAGGCGGTTGAACGCGTTATCCGTGCCGTGGCCGTAACCCCGGTGGCCGACGCCCCGGCGGACATTCTGGGCCTGGTGAACGTTCACGGCACAGTGATCCCCATTCTGGATATCCGGGGTGTATTCGACGTTCCGCGGCGGGCCATGGCTCCGACCGATCTGTTGATTATCGCTGGGGCAGGCCAGCGGAAGGTCGCCATACCGGTTGAAGAAGTTTCGGGCGTGGCTGAACCTGCACCAGGAGCGGCGGTGCCTCCCGGCGATATTCTTCCCGGACTGGGAGCCTTCATCGAAGGTGCCGTTACACTGGAGGACGGCCTGGTCCTGATCTACGACCTGGAGCGGTTCCTGCGTGAGAATGGTTCGTTTCTTTTCGATGAAGTGTCAAAGCCCGGAGCGCCGGCATGAATACCATCGTCATGGAACGGGATACACTGGAGGCCGTTAGCGGCCTGATCGAGCGGCGCATGGGGCTTCATTTTCCCGCCGAGCGTCACGATACGCTTGTCCGCGGATTGGAGCGTGGTGGCGCGGAAATGGGTTTCGCCAGTCCCGATGCGTACGCGGTCCGCCTCCTGGCCACGGGCATAACCCCGGCGGAACAGGACATGCTGGCGCAGGTTTTGACGGTGGGCGAAACCTACTTCTTCCGCGAACCGGCCGTACTGAAAGCCCTTGAGGAGCAGATTCTCCCTTCGCTGATCGACGCGCGCGGCAAGACCGGCGAAAGACGAATCCGGATGTGGAGCGCCGGTTGCTGCACCGGCGAAGAGGCGTATACCCTGGCCATCATGCTCGCCCGCCTGATTCCCGCCTTGAGCGAATGGGATATCACGGTTCTGGCCACCGATATCAACCCCGACTTTCTTGCCAAGGCCAGGGCGGGCCGCTATCGGGAGTGGTCGTTTCGGGGCGCGCCGGCCTGGCTCAAGCCCGGCTTCTTCACCAAGCACGCAAACGGCGACTACGAACTCAGTAAGCACGTGCAGCGAATGGTCAGCTTCTCCTATCTGAACCTGGTCGACGACGCCTACCCGTCGCTGGTGAACAACACGGCGGCCATGGATGTCATTCTATGCCGGAACGTGATGATGTATTTTGCCCCCGATCGTGCACGACTGGTTGCAGGCCGCTTTCACCGGTCCCTGTTGGAGGGCGGCTGGCTGGCCATGAGCCCCAGCGAGGGTTGCAGCGGGAGTGCCGATCTCTTCGCCCGGGTGTCGTTTGACAACGCCACGCTGTATCGGAAAAGCGCCACCGCTCTGGCTCAACCTGCGTGTTCGGGAGATGCCGCCTTTAGAGCCGCCCCCGTACGGCTGGCGCCCGTAATCCCTGTGCCGCTCGCCAATCTGGAGGGCGAGCGTCCTCGCGAGCCGCAAAGGACGCGGTCCCAAACCGCGCCGCGGCCAGTCCCATGCGCCTCGGCCCCCTTGATCGCCGCAAAGGCACCCCTGGCGGCGGCGACGGACGCCTATTCACAATCGAACTACCAAGCGGTCTTGAGCATCATCGCCGCCCTTGCGGAACCGACGGTGGCCATTCTTGTCTTGGCGGCCCGCGCCGCGGCCAATCTCGGGCGGCTTGACGAGGCCCTGGCGTGGTGCAAGAAGGCCCTCGAGCGTGACAAACTGCAGGCCTCGGTCCATCACCTGCTGGCGACCGTTCTCATGGCCAAACGCGACGAACCCGCTGCGCTGGAAGCGCTGAAACGCGTGCTGTATCTGGAGCCGCATTCCATCCTGGCTCATTTTACGACCGCCAATCTCCTGCTCCAGACCGGTGAGACGACCCGGGCTCTGGGCCACTTCCGCAAGACCCTGTTTTTGCTCAATAAGATGGTTGACAGCGCGGTCGTTCCAGACAGCGACGGCATGACCGCGGAAAGGCTGAAGGTCATTGTCAGGCATCTTCAGGAAAGTCTGGCGCGAACATGAACACGGCAAACCACACGGACCAAGACATTCTCCTGGCGCGCGCCAGGGAGCTTGCACGGCCCACTGCGCGCGAGGCAAGCACCGAGGGGCGCCTCAGTGTCGTCGAGTTCCATCTGGCGCACGAGTGCTACGCCATCGAGAGCCAGTATGTGGCGGAGGTGTTTCCCTTTGGCGACATCACGCCCTTGCCGGGCACGCCTGCGTTTGTGGTCGGAATCGTTAACTTTAGAGGGAGCGTCCTTTCCGTCATCGATCTGAAGTTCTTCTTCCAGTTGCCGATGAAAGGGTTGAATGACCGCAACCGGGCCATCGTGCTGCGGTCGGGCCGCATGGAATTCGGCGTCCTGGTGGACGCGATGCGTGGCACTCGCCGTATCGCGCAGGTCGAGTTGCAGGAGGCCCTGCCGACGCTTTCCGGAATTCGGGAAAAGTATCTGAAGGGCGTCACGCCCGACGGCGTGGTGGTCCTGGACGGCGGCAAGTTGCTGTCGGATGACGCTTTGGTAGTGAAGGACCGAAGAGACAAAGGAGCAGGCGAACCATGAAGAAGATGACGTTGGGGTTGAGACTGGGGCTGGCGTTTGGCACGCTCGTCGTGTTGATGGGTGTGCTCGGCGGCTTGGCGGTCTGGCGCATGAAGCTGGCCGCAGTCAGTTTGGCGGAGATGTCAGCGGATCTGTCCACCAAATTCGTCCCGGAGGTCTTCGTCGCCCAAAAGTTGGCCACTGGCGCCTGGGCGGCACGGTTCAACATCGGCAACTATGCCTTAACGGGCGATGAAGGCTTCCTGCTCAAGGGCCGCAAAGACATCGCCGCACTGAAAGACGACCTCAACGCAGCGGGCGAACTCGCGAATAAATATCCTGATCTTGTCGCCCTGCGCCAGGGCGCGGGTGAAGCCAGAATCGCTTTGGACCCGTGGGAGGCGGACACCGACAGGATGGAGGCCGAACGCAACAACCTTAAGGTGCAGAGCGGTCTGCTCGATGCGGCCGGCATGGCCTACATGCTCGAATGCCAGGGTCTGCTGACTTCGGAAGAGAAGGCGATGAAGACTGAAATCGCCACCAACGCGGCTCCTGCCGCACTGGGTGAGCGGCTGACGAAACTCGGCATGGTCCAGATGTTGATCGCTCGTGGCATGACTATTCGAATGAACAACTTCAAGGCTCAGGCTAAGGACGACATGGAGGCCCTGCGCAGCGCACTCAAGGATTTCGCTCCCCTCGAAGAAACCTGCGCCGGGCTGGAGCCGCTTTTGCGCCAACAAGAGAACACTGCCCAGTTGCGCAAGATCCGGGAATCCGCAAACAGTTACGAGGCCGCCATGGAGGCGGTGGTGAAGAGTCAACTGACGGTCAATGAACTCAAGGAGAAGATATACAACAGCGCTGCGATGCTGGTGGCCAAGAGTGAAGAGGTGTCAACCCTTGGTCTGCAACGTACAGCGAAGGCGGCGACTGAGTCAGCGCAAGGCCTCAACGGTACGATTGTCATTCTGCTCGCAGGGTTGGTTGTCGCTCTGATCGTGGCGGTCCTGATCGCCTGGCTGTCGGCGCGCGCCATCGCCGGGCCAATCCGCGAAGGGGCTCAGGTGCTGGCCTCAGCCGCCGGTGAGTTATCCGCCACGGTCAGCCAGATCGCCGCCAGCGCCGGGGAGACGGCTGCCGCTGTCACAGAGACCAGTACGACGATCGACGAGGTACGACAGACGGCGCAACTGGCAAAGGAAAGTGCGAAGAATGTTGCTGACGGCGCGCAGAGCGCGGCGCACGCCGCGCGTAACGGGTCTGACGCCATGCACGCGAGCGCGGAGGGCCTGCAGCGGATCGGCGAGCAGATGAAGGCGATTACGGGCTCGGTCATGAGCATGAGCGAGAAAAGCCAGGCGATCGGCGACATCATTACCACGGTCAACGATCTGGCCGAACAGTCGAATCTGCTGGCCGTCAACGCCTCCATCGAGGCGGCCCGCGCGGGTGAACAGGGCAAAGGCTTTGCGGTCGTGGCCGAGGAGATCCGCAGCCTTGCCGAACAGTCCAAGGAAGCGACCAAGCAGGTGCGGGCGATACTGAATGACGTTCAGAAGGCTACCAGTTCGGCCGTGTTAACCACCGAGCAGGGCGGCAAGGCCTTGCAGGAGGGGCAGAAACTGGCCGATCAGGCAATGGAAGCCATTAACACCTTGGCGGCCGCGGTCACGCAAGCCGCGCAGGCTGCAACCCAGATCGCGGCGTCGAGTCAGCAACAACTGGCCGGCACGGAACAAGTCAGCAGCGCCATGGGGAACATCAAGGAAGCCAGCCTGCAGAACCAGTCGAGCACCACGCAACTGGCGACAGCGGCGCGCAACATGCAGGACTTGGGGGCGAATCTGCGGCGGCTGGTGGAAGGGTGAAAGCAGAAGCCAGAGGGCAGAAGTCAGAGGGCAGGGTCCTGGTCACCGATTGCGGATTGCCATGAGCGGCAAGGCTGAGTTATGGCGCAAGCAAACGACAACGACGTTCTGAAGAGCATCATGGCGACGTTCAAGGCGGAGGCCGAAGAACATATCCAGGCTATTTCAGAAGGATTGACCGCGCTGCCGAGGCTGCCGCCGTCCGGCGCGCGTGCTGAACTCGTCGAGCGAATCTATCGCGATACGCACAGTCTCAAGGGCGCGGCCCGTTCCGTGGGCCTGGAGGCCATCGAGGCTGTCTGTCAGGCGCTTGAGGATGTGTTCGCAGCCGTCAAGAAAGGGGAATTGACTGTCGTGGACTCTCTTGGCGCGGCCGTGCAGACGGTCCTTGAAGAGATCCGCCGTCTGGTCGAGGGTCGAAAGACGGTCGCCGCGAGCACTTCGCAGATCGTTGCCGCTCTGAAGGCAGCGGTCGGTTCGCAACACGCAGCAGCATCGCCGGTCCCTGGACCTGATGCTGAGTTGCCGTCGCCGCGGGCCGGCGCAGTACCCGCCACCGCGCCGACCGAGACCGCGGAGTCCGATGCGATCAGCCACGGGTCGCGTGTCGAAACGGTGCGCGTTCCCGTCGCACGGCTTGAGGCGCTGCTCCGGTTGGCCGAGGAGTTGCTGCGGGTCGAACTGATGTCGGCCCAGAGATCGGCCGAAACGGTGACGCTTTTGGAGATGCACGAAACATGGGCCAAACGGTGGAAGGGACTGGCGTCCGCCATGGAATCATCTGGACGGGGCACTGATCCAGGCGGCACCGTCGACTTCGAAGACATACCTGACCTGGAAGAACGCCTCGCAGACGCCGGCCAGGAACTGTCGGCCTTCCACGGCGCGTTGAAGGCCTTCTCGTCACGGCTTGACGCCGACCGACGGTGGACGTGCTCGATCCTCGACCACCTCCTGGCGAGCGCCAAAGAAGTGCTGATGCTCGATTTCTACCCGATGGGGCAGATGTTGACACGCATGGCCGCTGAACTGGCGCACGCGGAACACAAACAGGCGGTACTCAACGTGCACGGAAACCACATCCAGATCGACAAGCGGGTCCTTGACGAGATGAAGGACCCGCTGATTCACCTCGTACGGAACTGCGTGGGGCACGGGATTGAGCCGGCTGAAACGCGCCGACGAGCGGGTAAGCCTGAATGCGGGTCGATCACCGTCTCCCTTTCCCGGCAGGATGGAAACAAAGTCGAGATTTGTGTCGAGGACGACGGCGCCGGGATTGACTGCGTCAGGGTGAAGGCGGCGGCGATCAAGACCGGCCTGCTGCAAACCTCAGAATCCGGGAGCCTGGGCGATGCGGAGGTGCTGCCGCTCATATTCCGCTCGGGTGTGTCAACCAGTCCGATCATCACGTCCCTGTCGGGCCGCGGCTTGGGACTGGCCATCGTGAGCGATAAAGTCGAGACACTGGGCGGTCGTGTGAGCGTAGACTCCACTCCCGGCCAGGGCACCCGAATCCGTCTGCTCCTGCCGGCGACGCTGGCAACATTTCGCGGAACGCTTGTACGGGCCGGCGACCGGTCGTTCGTCATGCCCACAGCCAGCGTTGAACGGGCGGTCCGGTTCCCCGCCGACCAGATCCATTCGGCCGAGAACCGGGAGACGATCGCCTTTGCCGGTCAGTCGATTTCGTTTGTCCGACTGGCGGATGTTCTCGGCATCCCCGCCCGTCCGTCCGTGGAGAAAAAGAGCCATGTCACGGCCCTCGTCGTGCGTTCGGCAGGGCACTACATTGGACTTGGCGTCAGCGAGGTCTTCGGCGAGCAGGAGATCCTGGTCAGGTCGCTCGGACCGCAGTTGGCCTCGGTCCGAAACATTTCCGGCGCCGCCATGCTGGGCTCCGGGGCGCTCGTACCGATTTTGAATGTCGCCGACCTGATGCGCTCGGCTATCGAGTCCGACGGCACGCCGCGGCCGGCTGAAAGTGCTCCGGGCGGACCCGCCGCAGTCAAGTCCCTGCTCGTGGTCGAAGACTCCGTCACCTCCCGCGTTCTGCTGAAGAACATTCTGCAGTCGTCCGGTTATGAAGTCATGACCGCCGTGGACGGCCTCGATGCGCTCACCGCGCTGCGGACGACGCATTTTGACCTGGTGGTCTCGGACGTCGAGATGCCGCGCATGAACGGCTTCGAATTGACCACACGACTTCGCCAGGACACCGCGTTCAAGGATATCCCGGTCGTGCTGGTCACTGCCCGGGAATCGCGCGAAGACAAGGAGCGCGGCATCGACTGCGGCGCCAACGCGTACATCGTGAAGAGCAGTTTTGATCAGACGAATCTGCTTTCCGTGATCGAGGGGTTGCTGTGAGTGTTGCCGTCAATAAGACAAAGGTGCTGATCGTCGACGACTCGCCGACGGTGTTGGAGTGCCTGACGCGCATCTTCAACGCGACAGGCAGGTTGCAGGTGATCGGCACGGCCCGCAACGGGAAGGAAGCCGTTGACTTTGTGCGCCACACCAGGCCCGACATCATCACCATGGATATTATCATGCCGGTGATGAACGGGTTTGAGGCCACCCGCGAAATCATGTCCACCGATCCCATTCCTATCGTGATTCTCAGTGCGAGTTGGGAACCGGCCGAGGTCCAGCAGAGCTTCAAGGCCATGGAAGCCGGGGCCCTGGCGTCGTTTGCCAAACCCTCCGGCATGGCGAACGAAGCCAACGCCGAATCCCTGCGCGAACTGGTGGCCAATATGGAGGCCCTGGCGCGCATCAAACTGGTGCGCAGGCGCGCCCCCGCCGCGCGGCCGGCGCCCAACGAGACCGCCGCCCCGGTCGCCAATGCCCGTCCGCTCCGGAATCCGGGCATTGTGGTCATTGGCGTTTCCACCGGCGGGCCGCCGGTCCTCCAGTGTATCCTGGCCGGACTCGCGAAGGACTTCAAGTTCCCGGTCCTGATTGTGCAGCACATCTCGAAAGGATTCACCCAGGGACTTGTGGACTGGCTGGGCGGCACATCGGCGCTCCCCGTCACGCTCGGGCGGCACGGCGAGTTGCTCAGCCCCGGGCGGATCATCGTCGCCCCGGACGACTACCACATGGGAGTCGGCGCCGATGAGCAAGTCGTCCTTAGCGCGGACGAGCCGGAACAGGGCCTGCGGCCGGCGGCGGCGCGCCTGTTCCGTTCCGCGGCCGCCGTGTACGGCAACCGCACCATCGCGGTGATTCTCACGGGCATGGGCAGCGACGGCGCGCGCGAAATGGTGGACATCAGGGACCGTGGCGGCGTGACGATTGCCCAGGACGAGCAGAGCTGCGTGGTTTACGGCATGCCCAAGGCCGCCGCGGAATTGAATGCGGTGAAGCACGTGTTGTCGCCGCCTGAGATCGCGAACATGCTCAACCGGTTGTCCGCTGAGATGGAGAGGATAAAGCCATGAAGACACAAGCAGCAAGTGCGCCGCCCCTGCCGAAAGAAGTCCTGATAGCCGAAGACAGCGCCACCCAGGCCGCCGTGCTCAAGATCGCCCTGGAAAAGCACGGCTGGCGCGTCCGGGTCGCCGGCGACGGCATCGCGGCGATGGAACAGGCCCGCCTCAGCAAGCCGGATATCGTGGTCAGCGACATTCGCATGCCAAAGATGGACGGCTATGCCTTGTCAAGAGCGATCAAGACCGATCCAGCCTTGCGCACTGTGCCGGTGGTACTGTTCACCTCGCTGTCGCAGGCGCACGATATCGTTGACGCGATCAACAGCGGGGCCGACTACTACTTCCTGAAACAGTGGGACCATGACATTCTCATCGCCAAGATCGCGAACGTCTTGGATACCTACCAACCGGTGCCCGACCACGGCCAGGACGGGCTCAGGGTGCGTCTGGAGGGGGAAACGTACACGATTGAGGCCAATGCCCAACGGCCTCTGACTCTATTGCTGTCCACCTACGAGATCGCGATCCAGCAGTCCATGGCCCTTGTGGCTGCCCGTGACCAACTGCGGGAAGCCAATGAGTCACTCGAGGAAGCGGTCCGCGACAGGACCGCCCAGTTCATCGCGTCGGAAATCCGTTACCGGCGGCTTTTCGAAGCGGCCAAGGATGGCATCCTGATCCTCGATGCCGAAACCGGGATGGTTGTCGACGTGAATCCTTACCTGGCCGGCCTGCTGGGCTTCTCGCATGAAATATTTCTCGGGAAGACCATCTGGGAACTGGGGTTCCTGAAGGATATCATTGCCAACCGGGATAACTTCCTGGAACTGCAGCAAAAGGGGTACGTCCGGTACGAGCACCTGCCGCTGGAGAGGAAGGACGGCAGTTCCTTGGACGTGGAAGTCGTCAGCAACGCCTACCTGGCGGGCGACAAGAAGGTAATCCAGTGCAACATCCGCGATATCACCGAACGATGCGTGAAGGAAAAGCAGCAGAAGTTGGCCATGCAGGTGCTGGCAACGCTGAACCGCGAGAATGACGTTGCCTTATTGGTCAAAGACATCCTGCACCTGATCAAGGAAGGCATGGGTTTTGAAGCGGTCGGCATCCGGCTGCGCGAGGGCGACGACTTCCCTTACTGCGAGACGAACGGTTTCGCGGGGTCATTCGTCGAAACCGAGCGGCATCTCTGCGCGCGCAACGCATCTGGCGACTTCATCCGCGACGCCGCCGGCAATCCACTCCTGGAATGCATGTGCGGGAATGTGATCTGCGGCCGTTTCGATCCATCCAAGCCGTTCTTTACCGAGCGGGGGAGCTTCTGGACCAACAGCACAACCGGCCTGCTTACTTCAACGACCGAGACGGACCGGCAATCCCGCACGCGCAACCGCTGCCATGGCGAAGGCTACGAATCCGTGGCCTTGGTCCCGCTGCGGGCGGCTGATAACTTAATCGGGATACTCCAGATCAACGACCGCCGCAAAGGGATGTTCACGCTCGACATGATTCAGTTCTTCGAAGGGATGGGCGCGAGCATCGGTATTGCCCTGGCACGCAAGCAGGCGGGGGAGAAGGTGCAATCTCTGGCTCGGTTCCCCGCCGAGAACCCCAGCCCGGTTCTGCGTGTCGATTCCGCGGGCGCGGTCCTGTACGCCAACTCAGCCAGCGGCGACTTGCTGCGCCAGTGGGGGATCGCGGTCGGCGGACCGGCTCCGAAGTTGTGGCGCACGCTGGTGAACGAGGCGTTGGCCGATGGCAATCCTCGGACGGTCGAGGCCGAAGATGACGGTCGGGTGTTCTCCATTACGGTGGCGCCTGTTGTCCGCGAAGGCTACGCCAATCTGTACGCGAATGACATTACTGAGCGCAGGCAGGCAGAAGAAGAGCGGCAGCGGATGCAGGCGCAGCTCGTGCATGCTCAGAAGCTGGAATCTATCGGCACGCTGGCCAGCGGCGTGGCGCACGAGATCAACAACCCGATCATGGGCATCATGAACTACGCGCAGTTGATCCGTGACCGGCTCGGGCCCGACAGCCCGGTTTCGGAATATGCGATCGAAATCGGCAGGGAAACCGAACGCGTCGCCACGATCGTGAGAAACCTGCTTTCTTTTGCCCGGCAAGACAAGGAGACGCACAGCCCGGCTCGTCTATGCGATATCGTCGGGGCGACTCTGTCGTTGATCGGATCCGTGGCGCGGCACGACCAGATTGCGTTGAAGGTGGACGTGCCTGAAGACCTGCCTCAGATCAAGTGCCGCAGCCAGCAGATTCAACAGGTGGTCATGAATCTGCTCACGAATGCGCGGGATGCGCTGAACGAAAAGTATCCAGGGCATGACGCGAATAAGCAGATCCTGATCACCAGCCGTCGAATCGAGAGGGACGGTCATCAATGGATCCGCACGACGGTGGAAGATCACGGCCCGGGCATTTCGGAAGACGTGCAGAGACGCATGTTCGAGCCGTTCTTCACGACGAAACCACGCGACAAAGGAACAGGGCTGGGACTTTCGATCAGCCATGGGATTGTCAAGGACCACGGTGGGCAATTGAGCGTGGAGAGCGAACTGGGGCAGTGGACACGGTTCCATATAGATTTGCCGACGGATAACGGATGGAAGGTGGAGTGAACAGTGAACAGTGAACGGTAAACATGAGTGTCTCGTCGCCAGTCTCAAGCGTCCAGTGTCAAGCGCCCGGTGCCCGCATTCCGCGGTCGATACCGGAGCGGTTCGTTGCCTTGTCGCGCTTGTGCGGTGTCGCGGTGGTCATGGTCGGCTTGGCGGTGCTGACGGGTTGGGCGTTCGATATCCCCGCCCTGAAGAGTGCTCTGCCCGGTCTGGTCACCATGAAGGCGAACACGGCGCTGGCGTTCGTCCTGAGCGGCTTGGCGTTGGTACTGAAAGGAACGCGGAGCGCGGCAAACGGATCGCCGGTCCGCTCCTGGGCTCACGATCGACAGGGGATGGTGGCCAACCTCTGCGCGGCAGCCGTGGCTTTGTTGGGAGCGGTCACCTTGTGCGAGTATCTGTGCGGTCTCGACTGGCCGATCGACGACCTGTTGTTTCGGGAGGCGCCGGGGGCCATTCTCACTTTGCATCCCGGCCGCATGGCGCCGAACACCGCAGTGAACTTCGTGCTGCTTGGTGTGGCGCTGCTGATCCTTGACGTGGAGATGCGCTACGGCCGGAGACCCGCGCAGTTTTTGGCCGCGGCAGGCGGGCTTATCGCATTGCTGGCGTTCACAGGGTATATCTATGGGGACGCCTGTTTCCGCTTCGGCATCGGCCGGTTCACGGCCATGGCGTTACACACCACGGTGGCGTTCGGGATGTTGAGTTTCGGAATCCTGCTCGCCCGACCCGACAAGGGCTGGGGCGTGCTTTTTTCCGGCGACACCGTGGCCGCGCGTCTGGCGCGGCGACTGATTCCCGTGGCCGTCGCTACGCCGCTACTTTTGGGGTGGCTGACCAAGCGGGCCGAACGGACCGGACTCTTCAACAATGACTTCGGCGCTGGGGTGTTTGCACTGGGCGTCGTACTTATCGTGGGGGTCGTAGTCTGGCGCACGGCGGTCTCTCTGGCGCGACTGGAGATCGAGCGGCAGGGGGCCGCGAGTCGGTATAAGACGTTGTTCGAGAGTTCCTCCGACGCGGTCATGACACTGGAGCCGCCCTCGTGGCGGTTCACCTCCGGCAACCCCGCGACGGTGCGCATGTTCAAGGCGGCGGACGAGCAGGATTTCACAGAGCACGAGCCCTGGACGCTGTCTCCCGAACGGCAGCCGGACGGCCGCCCCTCCGGCGAGAAGGCCAAGGAGATGATCGAGACCGCCATGCGCGAGGGGTCGCACTCTTTCGAGTGGACACATCAGCGGATCGGTGGCGAAGCGTTTCCAGCCACCGTGCATCTGAGCCGGATGGAAAGCGGCGGCAAGGGTTGCTTGCAGGCGACGGTCAGGGATATCACCGAGCAGAAGCGGGCAGAGGAAGCATTGCGTAAGGAAGGGCGTCTATTGGCTGAAGCGGAACGCCTTGGTCACATCGGCAGTTGGTTTATCGATACGGCAGGTCTGCTATCATGGTCGGATGAGATGTATCGCGTTTACGGGGTATCGCCGGCCGCGTTCACACCGAGTGTTGAGTCGGTGCTGGGCCTGATCCATTCCGATGACCGGGTGGCGATGCAGAGATGGATCGAATTTTGTGCCGCAGGACAGAAGCCTGACGCGTTGGAGTTTCGCATCAGGCGGCCCGACGGCACGATCCGGTACATCAGGGGCACCGGGGAGGCCGTGCACGACGCTGGGAACAGGCTCGTCCACATGGCCGGCATGGGTCAGGACATCACGGAACGCAGGCAGGCGGAGGACCAACTCCAGCGGCAGCAGACCCTGGCCTCGATCGGCACTTTGGCGCGCGGCATGGCCCATGAGATCAACAATCCGATCATGGGGGTCGCGAACTACGCCCAACTCATCAAGGACAGGGCGGCGGGCAATGCAACCCTGGTCGGGTTTGCCGACGAGATTATCGCGGAGGGCAAGCGAGTGGCCACGATGACGCATAGTCTGCTGAGTTTCACGCAAGAAAAGGAAGAGCAGCAGTTCGCCCCTGCCTCGCCGAACGACCTGGTCGTCTCCGTGCTGCCGCCGGCCTCGGCGGCGGCGCGGGGGCTAGGAATTGACCTGTCCTGCGACCTCCCTGCGGACCTGCCGCGGGTGTCTTGCAGCCAACGCCAGATTGGCCAGGTCGTGGCGGCCCTGCTCGCGAACGCCCTGGAGGCGTGGGAGGGCGGGACGCTGGACGCCGGACACCCGGTCGGAGGCGGGAAGATAGTTCGACTGACCGCCGAACGGTTCGACAGAGCGGGCCAGCCCTGCGTGCGCCTGACTGTGGAAGACAACGGCCCCGGCATACCGGCGGATATCCGCGAACGCGTGTTCGATCCGTTCTTCACCACGAAGGACCGCACACAGCACTCAGGGCTTGGACTGTGGATCAGCCGGTCAATTGTGAACAACCACGGGGGAGAGATAAGGGCCGAGAGTGAGGTGGGGAAGGGGACGCGGGTCCATGTGGACTTACCGGTGGGGAGTGGTGAGCAGTGAACAGTCAACAGTATCCAACGTCCAACGGCGCTCGTATCCTGGTCGTCGACGACGAGAAGAGCATCCGGCTGACGCTCCGCGCATTCCTCCAGGACGGGGGGTACGAGGCGGAGACCGCCGACGATGCGACTCAGGCGCAGACGCTGTTGTCAAGAAACGCCTATGATGTGGTCGTGAGCGACATCATTCTCCCGGGTGTGTCCGGGGTGGAGTTGCTGAGAGCAATCCGCGCGGCCGCCCCGGCCGTTCAGGTGATCATGATGACGGGCGAGCCGGCCGTCGAGACCGCCGCGGAAGCGGTCCGCGCCGGGGCCAGCGACTACCTGACCAAACCCGTTGCCAAGGCCGCCGTCTTGCGCTCGGTGGCAAATGCCATTCGGCTCAAGGCTCTCGATGACGAGCGTCGGAAATTCATCGACACGCTGGCCGCCCGATCGGCGGAACTGGAGGACCTGGCGCGCCGGAGAAAGATGCTGCTGCATCTGTTGCGTCACGACATTGCAAATGCGGTGGGCGGCGCAATCGCCTTGCTCGAACGAAAGAAGACGACCATCGAGCAGTTCTCAGTCAGTGAGCGGGCTATTCTGGCCATGCTCATCCATTGCGAGGGGGCCATCCGGGATGTGCGAGCTCGCGAGACGGAATCGCTCACCGTATCGGGGCCGCAGGCCGCCAACCTGCGCTCGCTCGTGGAGGAGACCTGTACCGTGCTGGGCGCACAAGCCGGCGCCAAGGGAGTGACGATCGCTGCCAACATCAACCCGGATCTCCGCGTGCAGGTGAGGCCGGGGCCCTTTGTCGTTCACGTTCTTAACAACATTCTCCGCAATGCCATCAAGTTCTCCTACCCCGGTGGGGTCATCGAGGTCGGCGCAAAGGCAGAAGATGCGGCCGTGTCGGTTGTCTTCCGGGATTCCGGTTGTGGAATCCCTCAAAGCAGATTGGGCGATTTGTTCGAGAAACCTTCCACCACGGTTGGAACCGCGGGGGAAATCGGCACGGGGTACGGGCTGCGCCATGTCAGTGAATGCCTCCAGGAAATCGGAGGGAGCATCGACATTGAGTCCGTGTGCAGGGCCGATGACGGAACTGGACCGGTGGGTTCGGGCACAACGGTAACGATTCGCGTGACGAGGGCAGACGAATGAAACGAACCGGTATTATCGTTATGGATGACGCTTGGCCGGTCACCGACGCGCTTTGCCTCGCATTTGCCGATTGGTTCGTGGAGCAAGGCCCTCCCGAGCGTGTCCGCATCACCTACGCGCGAATGCTGGCCACGCCGTGGGCTTTCGCCGAAGGTATAGGCGCCCCCAACGTCGAGCTCCGGTCCCTGCCAGCCGGGACGAGCGATAGCGATGCCCGGCATCAGTTGGAGGAGGTTGCGAACTCGGCTTCCGACGATCCGTGCCCGATCCTGATTCTGCAGGATAAATCCTCCCTGCTGCGCTTCTACGAAATGCTCGCCGAATCGTCCTTCCGGGAACGGCTTCGCGGGGCGTTCGGTCTGGTGGCTGCCGACTACGCTTTGGGCACGACCATGAGCGGAACGGATGTCCTGCGGCGCGTCGGCGCCGGGTTCCAGCGTCTCCTGATCAGCGCGCAAGCCGAGGAAACGCTTCCTTCCGACTGGAGCAGCGTGTGCGATGAGCGCATCGACAAATCAACGGTCAGGATCGCCGCCTTGGCGCGGCGGATTCTCGAAGCCAGGGGTTCGTCACCGATGCCCGGCACTGACGGTCGAGACAAAGGGAGGGACTCATGCCAAAGATTTTGATCGTGGATGACGAGAAGAGCATCCGTCTCAGTGTCCAGTCATTTCTACAGGACGCCGGGTACGAGGTCCGTGTGGCGGAGGACACGCGGGGTGCTCGGGCGCTTCTGGCTGAGGGGGACTACGATGTGGTCGTGACGGATGTCGTTATGCCCGGGGCCTCCGGCGTAACGCTGCTACAGGCGATCCGGGAAGCCTCGCCGGACGTGCAGGTGATCATGATGACCGGTGAGCCCAGCGTTGAAACGGCCGCTGATGCCGTCCGCGCTGGGGCGTCTGACTATCTGGCCAAACCGGTGGGCAAGGCGGATATCCTCAAGGCCGTGCGCCGGGCGGCCGATACCAAGAGGATGTGGGACGAAAACCGGCGGCTCCAGGCGGAAAACCGCAGGTACCAGGAGGGGTTGGAGCAGATGGTGACCCAACGGACGGAGGAATTGCATCGCGCCCTCGAGGGAGCAATCCGTGCCATGGCCCTTGCGGTGGAGTCGAGAGATCCTTACACGGCGGGGCATGAGCAACGGGTTGCTGGCCTGGCGCGAGCCATTGCCGAGGAAATGGGGTTGCCGGGTGAAGGCATACAGGCGGTCTACTTCGCGGGGGTCGTTCACGATCTCGGCAAACTGAGCGTGCCGGCCGAGATCCTCAGCAAGCCCAGCCAGTTGAACGCTGCGGAATTTGCATTGATCAAGATGCACTCCAACACGGGGTACCAGATACTCAAGACCGTCGAGTTCCCCTGGCCGCTGGCCGAACTTGTCTTCCAGCACCACGAGAGAATGGATGGGTCCGGCTATCCGCGTGGACTCTCGGGAAACGCGATCGCGTTGGAAGCGCGTATTCTCGCCGTGTCGGACGTTGTCGAGGCCATGGCCAGTCACCGGCCCTACCGGCCGGCACTGGGAATTGAAGCGGCGCTCGCGGAGATCGTCGACAAGCGGGGCACGTGGTTCGACACCCGTGTCGTGGCCGCCTGCGTGCGGTTGTTCAGGGAGAAGGGATTCACGTTGGACGCGTCTCCGGCGGCTGCGGCAGGAGTCGGTGAACGTGTTTGGAAACAAGGAGAACCGGTGGCGTGAAACGGGTTCTTGTAGTCGACGACGAGAAGAGCATCCGAGTCAGCTTACGGGAATTCCTGGTGGCCGAGGGTTACGCGGTCGAGACGGCTACCGATGCGCAGGATGCCCTGCGGATCCTCGAAGACCACGAATTCGATGTTGTAGTCAGCGATATCGTGCTGCCACGGACCAACGGTATCGAACTCCTGCAGACCCTGCGGAAGGGCGCCCCCTTTGCCCAAGTCATCATGATGACGGGGGAACCCACCGTCGATACCGCCGCGGAAGCCTTGCGGTCCGGGGCCTTCGACTACCTCACCAAGCCCGTCAGCAAGTCCGCCATCCTTCGCGTCGTCGGCAATGCGGCCAAGGTCAAGGCATTGGACGAAGAGCGGCGGCGCGAACAGCAGGCCAAGGAGCGATACCAGGAGGAATTGCAGGCGGCGGTCAGGAACCTTACCGAGGCGAATGACCGGCTCCAAAGGGCGGCCGCCTTTCGCGAGGAGGTGGAACACGTCGTGCACCACGATTTGAAAGCCCCCCTGAGCGTGATTCTGCTTGCACCGGAAATGATCAGGATGAAGGGAGGGAACCTGACCAACGAGCAGCAGTCATACCTGTCGATGGTCGAGAGCGCAGGGCGGCAACTCTTGGACATGATCAATCGATCCCTGGACCTCTTCAAGATCGAACAAGGCATGTACACCCTCCAGCCGCAGGCCATGGACCTTCTGCCCGTGGCCCGCGAGGTCATCAGTCATAGCGTAGCGGTCATGCGCGTCAGGAGGTTGTCCGTTGTCATCCTGGCCGATGGCCGTCCCGTTGCCGAGGCCGATACGTTTCGGGTGCCGGGGGAGAGGTTGCTATGCTACTCCATGCTCGCGAATCTGCTGAAGAACGCCTGTGAAGCGTCGCCGGCTGGCGAGACCGTGACGCTCCGCTTCGAGCGCGGCGATTCGATGCGCGTCAGCATCCAGAATCGGGGCGCCGTGCCGGAGAGCGTGCGCGATCGGTTTTTCGAGAAGTTCTCAACGGCGGGCAAGGAACACGGGACGGGGTTGGGCACCTACTCGGCCCGGTTGATCGCAGAGATCCATGGCGCCCGCATCGCGGTGGACACCTCGGTCCCGGATTTCACGACCGTCACCGTAAGTTTTCCGCGGCTCCCGGACATGGAGGTGAACGATGCAACGCGCCATGGGTGACGATCCCCCTGTTGTGGACTCGCGTGCCGGCCGAATTCTGGTCGTCGATGACGAGCCGAATAACCGGCAACTGCTGGGCGACCTCCTGGAGGCCCAAGGACACAAAGTGACGCTTGCCGAAGACGGGCAACAGGCCCTTGACCTGGCCTTCGCCGATCTCCCCGATGTCGTCCTGTTGGACGTCATGATGCCCGGCATGAACGGATACGAAGTCTGCCGCCGCCTGAAGGCCGACTCCAGGACGGCCCCCATCCCCATCCTGATGGTCACTTCGCTTGCGGACCGCGCCGACCGGATTCGGGGCGTGGCCTCGGGCGCCGACGATTTTCTCACGAAGCCGATCGATCGTGAGGAACTGGTTCTGCGGGTTCGCAACTCCGTGTACAGAAAGCATTTGTACGACGAGCTGCAGTGCAAGTACCGGGAACTGCGGGCCATGGCGGAACTCCGCCAGAGTCTCACCCACTTGATCGACGCGGATACGGAAACCATGGCGGATCTGCTGGGCCAGCGGCTGCAACAGGAACGGCCGGCGGAGGGAATGCCGGACACGGAAGGCGCGAGCCGGCAGGAAGGGAGCGAACATGGCGCGCATTGACGAGTTCCTGCGGCTCCTGTTGCAGCGGAAGGGCAGCGACCTGCACCTGCGGTCGTCGCTCTCCCCCCATATCCGCGAGCACGGCGAGATGACGCCGTTGCCGGGCCAAGCCCCCCTGTCTCCGGACCAGTGCCGGGAGGCGATCGCCGAGATCATGCCTGAGCGCAACCGGGCCGCGTTCGAGGCAGACTGGGACACGGACTTCGCCTACGCCGTGGATGGCTTGGGACGGTTCCGCGTCAACGCGTTTCAGGATCGTCACGGGATCGGCGCCGTGCTGCGCACGATTCCAACCAAGCCGCTAACCGCCGATCAACTGAACCTGCCTCCGGTGGTGCGGGAGTTCTGCTATCTCAAGAAGGGGCTGGTCGTGGTCACGGGCCCGACGGGAAGCGGCAAGTCCACGACGCTGGCGGCCATGATCGACCTGATCAACAAAACGCGGGCGGATCACATCATTACGATCGAGGATCCCCTCGAGTTCCTTCACGACACCCAGAAGTGCATTGTCACCCAGCGCGAGGTGCATGCCCATACCCGGAGTTTCGCGAGCGCCTTGCGGGCGGCGCTGCGCGAGGATCCTGACATTGTCATGGTGGGGGAAATGCGCGACCTGGAGACCACGGAGATCGCCATCGAGACGGCGGAGACCGGGCATTTGGTGTTCGGTACCCTCCACACCAATACCGCGGCTTCGACGGTGGACCGGATCATCGACAAGTTTCCCGCGACACAGCAGAACCAGATCCGGTCCATGCTGGCAAGTTCGCTGAAGGGCGTCATAGCGCAAACGCTGTGCAAGAGGGCGGACGGGAAGGGCCGCGTCGCCGTCATGGAGATTCTCGTCGTCACAACCGGAATCGCCAGCAACATCCGGGACGGCAAGACGCATCATATCCCCTCGGCGATGCAAGTCGGTCGCTCACTGGGCATGCAGTTGTTTGACGAAGCCCTGTTCGACCTGTTGAAGTTCGGCGTCATCACCCTGGATGAAGCCCATTCGCGCGCACTGGACAAGGACTCGCTGGCCAAGAAAGTGGCGGCGCTCGGTCCGCAGTTTGAGGCGCCGCGGCAGGAGAAGGCCGGGACCACAGAGCCGGCCGCCGGGGATTTGCAGGCACGGCGACAGGGGCTCATCAACCGATTCCTGGAAGACCTGCGGAGGGACCCGGACAATGCCGACGTCCTGAATAACCTGGCGTGGGTCTTCGCCACGGGGGACAACCCGGATGCGGGCACCGTCGAGCGTGCCCTGGCCATGGCCGAGAAAGCCAACGCGCTTACGAAAGGGCAACACGCAGGCGTTCTCGACACACTGGGGGCGGCCTATGCGCAAAGCGGTCGGTTTGACAAGGCGCTGGAGGCCGTTCGCCGGGGCCTGAAGTTGGCGCTGGCCAACAAGGAGACGGAATTGGCCGCGGCCCTGGAGCGGCGCATCGACCTGTACGAACGCCGCAAACCCATGCGAGAGTGAATCACCACCTTTGTGTGATCCGATAGCGGCATGAACAACCACGATTCATCCAACTCAACGCACACGATCCTCGTCGTGGATGACGACCCTGCTTCCCGCGAGTTGCTCAACGGGTTGCTTTGCGCGGAAGGCTACGCCGTGAGAACCGCGGCCGGCGGCATGGAGGGTTTGACAATGGCGGCCAGCGTTCCGCCGGATCTTATCCTCCTGGACGTAATGATGCCGGTCATGAGCGGCTACGACGTGTGCCGGCAGATCAGAACCGACCCCTTGCTGCAGGAAACTCCAGTCGTGCTCATTACCTCGCTGAACGACGCGAACGCAAGACTGCGCGGCATCGAGGCCGGCGCCGACGATTTCGTGTCCAAGCCGTTCGACCTGTCCGAACTCCGCGCCCGGGTCCGCAACATCGCGCAGCTCAACCGATACCGCAAACTCGTGACGCAACGCGCGGAATTCCAACGACTCCTTGCCCAGGCGGAGAACGCCTGCGATCTCCTGCTGGAACATTGGGCTCGCACCTTGGAACGGCGCGGCGTGGAACCCGCGGGGCACTCGCGACGGGTGGTGGCATTGGCCGTCGAACTCGCGCGCGAACTGAAGATTCCGGCCGAGGAACTTGTGACTGTCCGCCGGGGCGCGATCCTGCACGACATCGGGGAGTCCGTCATAGCGGACGAGGTGTTACTGAAGCCGGCGGCCTTGAATGAAGACGAGTGGGTCACCGTCCGCAAACATCCGCTCTATGCGGAGGAGTTGCTTGGCTCGATCGCCATCCTGAGGCCCGCGCTGGCTATTCCCTTCCACCATCATGAGCGATGGGACGGGTCCGGTTACCCGAACGGCGCCAAGGGCCAGGATATCCCCTTACCCGCCCGCTTGTTTGCCGTCGTGGATGTGTGGGACGCGCTTTGCGCCCACCGACCCTATCGGCGGGCCTGGCCTCGCGAGAAGGCCCGCGCTTACCTCCAGGACCAGGCCGGCCTTCTGTTCGACCCGCAGGTCGTGGCGGCGTTCATGAACGTATTGTCGCGCGCGTCTCCCGATGGACTTGAGCCACCGGCGGCCGTACCGGAGACCGACCTTGCCACGGGCGAGGCCTCTCGCCCTTCGCCTCGCGCTCTCTCCGTGGTCCACCGCGGCGCCTGGGGGCATCTCGCCATAGCGGCAGCACTTATCACCGGGTTGCCGTTCTGCATTCTGTGGTGGTTGTGGGTCAACAGCGGCCCGGGACAGGAACTGCCCCTGGCCGCTCGCTGGACGGCCGGGCTGGTGGCGGGTCTTGTCATTCTGCTGGGCTATGCCATGCTCGCCAAGTACCCCGTCAACATCGTCCGGCTGCGCCGTTATCTCAGGGATCTGGCCAGCGATCGGGTTCCTGTGAGCCTGGTCCTGTCGACCGACGAGAATGACCTGACCGCCATCCGGCGCTACATGGGCGATCTGGTGCGACAGGCCGAGGAACGTGTGCGCACGGCCGAAGCGCGGCAAACCAGCGTGCTCGAAGCCGAACGTCAGCGCGTGATGATCGAAAGCCTGGGCGCGATCTGCCACCATTTGGGCCAGCCCGCCACCATGATCGGCGCGGGCCTGTACATGATGAGAAAACAGGCCGCCTCCCCGGAATTGAAGGCCCTGATCGACGAGTGCCAGCAGTCATTCGAAGCGCTGACGAAAATCCATGACCGACTCCATGCGATCACCCAATACCGTACAGAGGCGTACCTGACGGCCGAAGTGTCGCGCACCACTCCAGGGCCGCGCATACTGGAAGTCTGAGCGTTGCCGTGCTATGAGTATAGCCCGAGATCCGTGGCGCCGATTCTCATGGAGGGCAAATGCATTTTCTGAGAAGTCTGACCTGGCTAAGAAGGCTGGGATTGCGTCCGCGCATCCTGGCGGCCATTCTGGCGGTCTACCTCGTGACATTACTGCTGATGCTCGTCGGGTTCGCCGCCATCAACGAACGCATCGCAAGCCGCCTGGGCGACATCTATGCCCGCATGCAGGTGCGGGCAAGCCGTGCGTTGATCCAGGACCCTTTGGCCCGGGAGATCGCACTGGCCCGGCAAATGGCTGCGTCCCCGTTGCTGCGAAGTTGGGCAAAGAACGAGAACGATTCGTCCTTGCGGGCCCTGGCTCTGGCCGAACTCGAAGGCTACCGACAACGGTTTACGGACGGGAGTTGGTTCTACGCGGTCGATGCCAGTGGGCATTATTACTACAACGACGCCAGCAACAGTTATGCAGGTCGGGAACTGGCCTACACCCTGAACCCGGGGCGACCGTCGGACGCGTGGTATTTTGCCTCTCGTGAGCGCGTGTCCGACTGGGCGCTGAATGTCAGTCCGGGCGAGCAACTGGGCGTGGTGAAGGTGTGGATCAACGTGATGGTGAGAAATGGCGGCGGGAACGTGGTCGCCATGGCCGGCTCGGGCCTGGATCTATCGGCATTCCTGCGCCGCTTCGTCGACCGGCAGGAGCGCGGCATTCAAGAAGTCCTCATTGATCGCGACCTGAACGTCCAGGCCCATCGGAATAAGGCATTCATCGACTTCAACACGGTCGTTCGTCCGCATGAGCCGAGGGTCACGGCGGAAGCCGTCTTGGGGCCGGGAAACCTTGACCGCCTGAAGCCAGTTCTCGCACGGCTTGCCGCCGGACGGGACGATGTGGAAGTGCTTCCCATGGTCATTGAGGGACGCCATACATCGGTCGGCGTCGCCTATATCCCCGAGATGCAATGGTTCACCCTGTCCGTCGTGGACTACACGAAGATTGTGGATTGGCCCTTGTTTCTACCGCTTCTGGGGTTGGCGGTCGCCTCCCTTCTGGTGCTTACAGCCCTGACGGGGTGGATCATTGACCGCACCGTGTTGCGTCGGCTGGCGCCGCTGGCGACGTCGGTGCAACGCCTCGAACAGGGTGATTATGAGGTCGGACTCCCCACCGCCGCAGATGACGAAATCGGACGTCTAACGGTGTCGTTCGCTCGCATGGCAGCCACGGTGGTGGACCACACGCGAAACCTCGAGAGCCAGGTACGGTCTCGAACCGAGTCGCTCGAGCAGCAGAAAGAGGCGCTAAACGTCAGGAACCGGGAGTTGCAGGAGACGTTGGCGCATGTGCGCCAGCTTGAACGGTTGCTGCCGGTCTGTTCCGGATGCAAACGCATTCGCATTGCCGCCGCCGCACCCGGCGGAACGGATCAATGGATTCCGCTGGAGGATTACGTTCGGGATCGAATGCCGGTGCGCTTTTCGCATGGGCTATGCTCGGACTGCATCCGCACCCTGTACCCTGAGATTCCTGAGTCGGTGATCGAGGAAGCAAGCCGTAGCGCAGTCGTGAAAGGCGAGTCGCCGCCCAATTGCCTTTGATCGAAGTGCCCGTCTGGCTCGGGCGCAAGACTGGGGATTGAGGCGGCGGCAAACGAGATCGTGGAGAAACGGAATACGCTTTATGATGCGCACGCCGTCGAGACGCGTGTCCGGTCGTTCCGGGAGAAGGGATTCGAACTGGAGGGTGTTGATCAACCATGGCAAGAGTGCTTACCGTCGACAATGAGTCGAGTGTGCGCTTTACGTCGCAGCAGTAGTTTCGGGCCGCGGGCCATGACGTGCAGGGACCGTGAGCTTTCCGGCGACCGCGTTGCCTATTCCCGCGTGAATTCCGTGACCGATTCGAAGTGGGCGGTGCGCGGGAACATATCGAAGAGCTGGGATGACTCCACGCGGTAGCCCGCCTCCTGCAGCCATTTGGCATCGCGCGTCATCGTATCGGCCGCGCAGGAAATATAGATCGTCCGGGCCGGCCGGTGGCGGCCGATCTGCCGGATCACCTCGCGGCCCAGCCCGGTCCGGGGCGGGTCGACGATCAGTACGGTGTCGCGCCATGGGAAATCCGCCGCGAGGTTCCCTAGCCCTTCGTCGGCCGTTCCGGCGTGCCAGGCGATCGAAGCCAACTGCCGCTGCCGGGCATTGTACGCGGCCGCCTTCAGGCCCGGTCCATCCACGTCCACGCCGGCGACCCGTGGCACGCCGGCCAGGGCTGCCGCCAGGGCGAACACGCCGATCCCGCAGAATAGATCCACGGCCGCGGCCGGCTGCAGCCCGGCGAGGCGATCACGCACGGCCCCGACCAGCAGATTCGCCATGGCCGGGTTCACTTGGTAGAAACTGCCCCGCGGCACCGAGAGCGGACCGAGGACCGTGGCTTCCACGAGCCACACGTCCTTCTCCCCGGCCTGACCGCGCCACCAGAGCGCGCCGTCACGTTCGGTCCAGCGGAAGGTGAGAGACATGGCATCGCGCAGCGTACGCCGGAACGAGGGGTCCGCGCGGCGCTCGGCGAGGCACGCGTTGATCGGCTCCATGGCGAGCGGGCAGGCGGGCACGTCGATGACGGTCGCATTGTCGGCGGCGTAGTAGCCCACACGCACGTCGCGGCCATCGAGTTGCGCGTGCAGCACCATCTTGTTGCGGTAGCCCAGGGGAACCGGCGCGGCAACCGGCGGACGGCACACCTCGCGCGATACGCCGGCATGGCGTTCGAGCAGCGACTCGAATTGACGCTGTTTGAGGGCCAGTTCCACGGCGTAGGCCACGTGCTGGTAGGAGCAGCCGGGGCAGGGCCGGGATTGAAGACTGAGAACTGAAGATTGAATATTGGGGGAGAGAGCCAGGGGGCAGGCTGGCGGGATGCGGTCGGGAGAAGGGTCGAGTACCGCCACGAGTTCGGCGTCGGTAAAGGCCTCCCGATCGTGGACGGGGCGCACACGGACGCGTTCGCCGGGCAGGGCGCCGGGCACGAAGCAGACCTTACCCTCATGGCGGCCGATGGCCTTGCCGCCGAAGGCCACGTCGTCGACAGTCAGGTCAAATGCTTCGTGGTGTAGCATCACGCTATGTGGACGTGACGTCCGCCTTGGCGTCCGGGCCGGCTGCGTATTTGCTGCGCACGCTGCCGGCATAGATCCGGAACCCAAGCAGTCGGCACTCGATCTTGCTGTTGAAGAAGAGCTGCTTGGAGCTTGTGCGCAGGCCGATCTGCTTGCCCCAGGCGAGATTGCCGGTGAACACGAAACCTTGCCAGCCCTGGCATTGTTGCTTAAAGAAATCGCCGATGCGGCGGTACAGGGGCGATTCCGGTTCGTCCTCGCCGAGGCGTTCGCCGTACTCCGGGTTCAGGATGACGATGCCGGGAACGGCGGGGAGCGGGGTTGCGGCAAAGTCGCACACGTGGAATTCGATCAGGTGCTCCACGCCGGCCGTGCGCGCACTGCGGCGGGCGGCCTCGATCGCTTCGCCGCTGAGATCGGAGGCGACGATGGGGTACGGCGGCTTGCGGACCGGGCGGCGCTGGGCCTCGGCGCGCAGTTCGCGCCAGAGGGCGTCGTCGTAGCCGCGCAGGTGCTGGAACGCGAACTCGCTGCGCAGAAGGCCGGGCGGGCGGCCCGTGGCGATCAGGGCTGCCTCGATGGCCAGCGTGCCGCTGCCGCACATGGGATTGACGAAGGGTGCATCGCCCGTCCAGCCGGTCGCGAGCACGACGGCGGCCGCCAGGGTTTCCTGCATGGGGGCGGCGAGCGGGATCTTGCGGTAGCCGCGCCGCGAGAGCGATTCGCCGGACGTGTCGAGGTAGAGGCGCAGGTCGCTGCCGTTCCAGTAGACGAACACCACGGCGCCGGAACGCTCGTTGCCCGAGTTGGGGCGGCGGCCGGTCAGGCCGCGGAAGCGGTCGACGATGGCATCCTTGCAGCGCACGTTGACGAAGCGCGTATCGCGGATGGAGGGTGTGTTGACGAACGAGGCGACGGTGAAATAGCCCTCTTCGGGCAGCACGCTTTCCCAGGCTAGCGCGGTGACAAAACGGTAGAGGTCATCGGCGTTCAAGGCGTGCTGGCGACCGAGTTCCAGCAGCACGCGGTTGCCGGTGCGCAGCAGCAGGTTGAGCTGCATGGCATCGCGCAGGGTGCCGACGAGCTCGGCCCCGGAGTCGCGCTCGGCGGTGACCTCGAACCCGAGGGCGCGCAGTTCGGCAGCCAGCCAGGGCGCCGAGCCGAGCCCGCACGTCACGAGGATGGGACGGGGAGCGGATTGAAGATTGAAGACTGAAGATTGAAGACTGTCGGTTGCGGGAGGCTGCGGCGTCAATGGTTGCCGGTCCGTAACTGAACTGGAAGGGGCGGAGATAGGGCGGGGGGCGCCCTCGGGCGGTTGCGATGTCATAGGGATTACATTTTGCGATGGGTGAGCGCCGGGATGCGGCGACGGGTTTGGTTCAGGTCATAATGGTCGAGCGTCACGGTGACGGCTCGTTCGCCCTCCTCGATATCGGCCAGCACTTCACCCCAGGGACCCACGATCATGCTGTGGCCGTGACTCTCCACGTGGGTGTGCGGGTTGGTGCCGCATTGGTCGGGGGCCACGACAAAGCATTGGTTTTCGATGGCGCGGGCGCGCAGCAGGACGGTCCAGTGGTCCTTGCCCGTGCGCTGCGTGAAGTTGGACGGCACGAAGAACAAGTGAGCGCCCTCGTTGGAATAGTGGCGGAATAGTTCAGGAAAACGTAGATCGTAGCAAATTGCCATGCCGCAGCGCCAGCCTTCCAGTTCGGTCATGACGGGTTCGGTGCCGGCATTGTACGTCTCGCTTTCGCGGATGATTTGCCCGTTTTCGAGCGAGGCCTCAAACAGGTGGATCTTGCGGTAACTGGCCACGACATCTCCCCGCCGGTTGAGCAGCACGCTGGTGTTGTAGAGCGCATGGCCGGCATCCTCGATGATGCTGCCGGCCAGTACCCAGGCGTTGTGGCGGTGGGCGATCGAGGCCAGGAAGGCGGTGGTCTGCCCGGCCACGGGCTGTGCGCTGCGGCGGTAGTCCTGGTCGCTGCCGCGGACAGAGAACACCTCGGGCAGGGCGATGAGGTCGGTGGCGCCGATGCCGTCCAACAGGTGCTTGAGCCGAACCAGATTAGTCTGCATGTCCTGGCCGGCGCTGACCTGCAGTAGCGTCACGCGAAGTTTATCGGTCGATCCGTGCATGGGAGTCACGCTGACTGTTTGCCCTCACCCCGGTCCCGTCGCGAATGCCACCGCGCCGTAGCCCACCACCCATTGGCCGCGGCTTTCGGGGTAGTCGTCGCCGCTGTTCCGGTAGCGCAGTACGGTGCCCTTCACGCACCCTTGGTTTTGCGCGAACCGCATGGCGGCCGTCACGGGACCGATGCCGCAGAAGACCTGCCGGTCGTAGCTCCAGGCGTTGCGCAGGCCGTCGCCGTCGAGGGCCGCCACGTGCGTGAGCGTGACCCGGTCTGTCGCGCACACGCGCTTGTAATCCGGGTCGTGGAGCATATCAGATGACGCCACCACGAGCACCTTTTTCCGCGAGGCCAGCCGGCCCAGCACGGCAGCCAGCATCGCTGCGAGCATCGGGTCCGGCTCGCCCATGAGGGCGAGGACGATGGGGGTTCCGGGCAGGACGGCCTGCACGAACGGCACCTGGTTCTCGGCGGAATGCTCACCGACGTGAGGACGGTGGTCGAGGGTAATACGCGGGTCGGCGGCGGTCATCAGGCCGGCAGTCTCGGTATCCAGCGGCGTCAGGCCGAGGGGGGTGGCAAACGCGGTGCCGTCCAGCAGGGCTACCCCACGGAAAGTCGCGCGGTGGCCGAAACCGAGGATGACCACGGTATCCGGCGCACCCCGCTGGGCGGCGTCCTCGCGGATGGCCCGGAAAGCGTAGCCCGCCACAGGGCCGGAGTATTCATAGCCGGCATGGGGCGAAATGACCGCCACGAGGCGGCCGTCAAGGGGAGGAACGTCGGCCGTGTCGACAAAGCGCGCGACCATGGCGCCCAGTTCCTGGCGATCGGCCGGAAACCAGCGGCCGGCACCCAGCGCGGTTCTCACACGACGTTGCTCAGACATAAGGCCTCTCTTCGCGCAACACCCAACGGCTGAAGTCTAGCTCCAAATGGCGGGCCGGGGAAAGGAGGAAGTGAGGAGGAAGAAAACAGTGAACGGTGAACAGTGCCACCGGTCAGTAGTCGTCGGCGCTGGCTACTTTTTCTGGTTACGGCTTACCGTTTACTGTTCACTCGAATTTTGACATCATTAACCGTTCTGGATACCCCGATACGATGAATGAACCCGAACAACCCGGCCAAGACTGGCTGAGCGAGCTCAACCCGCAACAGCGGCAGGCGGTGACCCATGGCGGGGGCCCTCTGCTGGTGGTGGCGGGAGCGGGCAGCGGCAAGACCAAGACGCTGGCTTACCGGGTGGCCTGGCTGATCGCGCAAGGCGTGCCGCCGGAACGTATCCTGCTGATGACCTTCACGCGCCGGGCCGCCGAGGAAATGCTCAAGCGGGCCGCGGCCGTCTGCCAGAGCGGGCCGCACACGACCGGCCGCGTATGGGGCGGCACGTTCCATGCCATCGCGAACCGGCTGCTGCGGACCTACGCCAAGGCCGCCGGCCTGTCGCCCGATTTCACCGTCATGGACCAGGCCGATGCCGAGGACCTGATGAACGTGGTGCGGCACGAGCTTAACCTGGCCCGCCAGGACAAGCGGTTTCCGCGCAAGGGGACCTGTCTCGCGATCTACTCGCGCTGCGTCAACGGGTCCGAGCCGCTCGACGACGTGCTGCGCAAATACTATCCTTGGTGCTTCGAGTGGATGGAGCACCTCAAGCCGCTCTTCACCAACTACGTCATCCGCAAGCAGCAGCGCTCCGTGCTCGATTACGACGATCTCCTGTTTTACTGGCTCCAGGTCCTGACCGACGACGGCCTGGCGCACGAGATCGGCGGCCGGTTCGACCATATTCTCGTGGACGAGTTTCAGGACACGAACACCGTGCAGGCCGACATCTTGCGCGCGATGCGCAAGCACAATCCCAACATCATGGTCGTCGGCGACGATGCGCAGAGTATCTATAGTTTTCGCGCCGCCAACGTGCGCAACATCCTCGATTTTCCCAAGTTTTACCCCAATACGACGGTCGTCACGCTGGAGCAGAACTACCGCTCCGTGACGCCGATCCTGGAGACCACCAACCGCCTGATCGCGCAGGCCCGCGAACGCTTCACCAAGGACCTGTGGTCCGCCCGTAAGGAAGGCGAGCGGCCGTTGATCGTGACCTGCCGGGACGAGTCGGCGCAGGACAAGTTTGTCGTGGACCGGGTACTCGAGCACTACGAGCAGGGCATTCCGCTGCAGAAGCAGGCCGTACTCTTCCGCAATGGGCACCTGTCGGCGTCGCTCGAAATCGAACTCGCAAAGCGCAACATCCCGTACCACAAGTTCGGCGGCCTGCGTTTTCTCGAGGCGGCGCACGTGAAGGACTTGATCAGTTTCCTGCGCGTGGTGGAGAACCCGCAGGACGAAATCGCGTGGTTTCGCATCCTGCAGTTGCTCGATGGTATCGGGCCGGCCACGGCGTCCAGGGCCATCGGGCACGTCTGCCGCGAAAACGATCCGCGCTCGATCCGCACCTTCGAGGGGCCGGCCGCGTCGCGCGAAGGGCTGCGCAAGCTCGCGGATGTCATGGACGACCTGGTGGCCAGCGGCTCGCAGAACCCGGCCGCCGCCGTGCAGCGCATCCGCACCTACTACGACGACGTGCTGACCAACCGCTACGAGAACGCCCCGCAGCGGAAGCGCGACCTGGAGCATATCGAGCAGATTGCGTCGCAATACAAGTCGCGGCAGCAATTTTTGACCGACCTGACGCTCGACCCGCCGACTTCGACCAGCGACCTGGCCGGGCCGCCCATGCGCGACGAGGATTGGCTGGTGCTCTCCACCATTCACTCGGCCAAGGGCTGCGAGTGGGATGTAGTATTTGTGATCCACACCTCGGACGGCTGCCTGCCGTCCGACATGTCTACGGGCAGCGACACGGAGATCGAGGAGGAACTGCGGCTCGCGTATGTGGCCATGACGCGCGCCCGTAACTTCCTCTACATCACCTGGCCGCTCCGCTACTACCATCGCTGGTCAAACATGTCGGACCGGCATTCCTACGCCCAGATGTCGCGCTTCCTGAGCGAAGACGTGCGCGCCACGTGCCGCCTGGAGTCCTACGGCGGGCCGGGCTACGAAGAGGACGCCCACGCGGAGTCGCACGACATCGTCGGGCGGGTGAGAGCACAGATTAACGCAATGTGGGAATGAACGGCTGTTTCGAACATCGAACGTTGAACATCGAACGTCCAACGTTGAACCGTAGGGTCGCTTTTCGCTTCGATGTTCGATGTTGAGTGTTCGATGTTGGAAGTTCATTTTGTTATTGCGATGAAGGCGCCAGTGGGCGTCCTGTGGGACCACTGGCGACTGTGTCCAGGAAAGGGTGCGAACATTGAACATCGAACATCCAACACCGAACGTTGAAGCTGGGAACCAGAAGTCGCCTTCCGCGAAGTACGATCTTGAGGATCGGCTTCTTGAATATGCGGCGACCATCGTGCGGTTGGTGGAGCGGCTGCCGAAGACCCGGGCCGGGAACCATGTTGGCGGACAGTTGCTGCGGTCCGGCACCTCGCCGTTGTTCAATCACGGCGAAGCGCAAGCAGCGGAATCGCAAAACGACTTCGTTCACAAACTTCGCATCTGCCTCAAGGAATTGCGGGAATCCCAGCGCGCTCTGCGACTCATCCTAAGAGTTCCGCTCGTAACGGAACCCGGGGAGACGCAGGCGGCACACCGGGAAACCGATGAGTTGATTCGTATCTTCGTGGCCAGCATTCGTACTGCCGAGAAGAACAAGGTGCGGGAAGAGGGCGGCGAGTATCGGGTAGGCGGGCCGAGCATCGAACATTAAACATTGAATACCGAACGTCCAATTCGCAAACGAGGTGCGTGAATATGATCAATGCGCGAGAGGCGAAGTTGGCCAAGGTTGTTCACATCATGAATCACGACATTGATCGGATTGGTCGGGAATATCGCCGTGGTCCGAGTCTCTATTTCTACCAGAGGATTCGCCAACTCCGTGCCGCCAATCCGCGTATCAAGGCGTTTGTAGGCGACGTGAAGTTCCCCCCGTTTTTTGGACAGGTGGTTAAGGTATAGCCAACGGTCCAACAGGACGGGAGATTTGATATGGCAGCGAAGCGGAAAGTGCACACGAATGAGTTCAAGGCGCGGGTGGCGCTGGAGGCGGCGAAGGGG
>CAITUY010000193.1 GCA_903895695.1 uncultured bacterium | reverse complement strand
GTCTGCCCGCCATCCCCTGCAAATGCCCTCTTTCACCTCGCCCCGCTCTCCGCCAGCCGCACCGTAGCTATTCCGCTCCGTTCCGCGGCGACAGTTCCCGCCCACGCACTCACCAAGCTCTCTCACAGCGCAACCGGCTCGAAAGTCTATGCCGTAGGTGGTACACGACCGAACCGATTAGGTCCTATGGCCTTTGGCCACTATGCCTTCGCATTGCGGTGCTGCAATGTTCTTGCCCGTATCAGCGAGAAGCGTAGGCTACGGGAGATGAAGGCAACGACAATGAAACCGCGACGTCAGGATGTCATGGAACGCTTGGTAGCGCAAATGGACGATTTGCGTCGGCGGGGCGTTAAGGCGCTTGCCATATTTGGGTCTGTGGCGCGCGATGAGGCGACGGCGACGAGCGATGTAGACCTGCTGGTCGAGTTTGAGTCGCCCGTGGGGTTGCTGGACTTCTTTCGGCTGCAGCATCATATCGAGGAACTGCTCGGGGTCGACCGTGTTGATTTGGTCATGCCCGGCGCACTGAAGCCCGGCCTGCGAGAACGGATTCTGTCGGAGGCCGTTCATGTCGCCTAGGGAATGGCAATTCCTGGTCCGTGATATCCTCGACGCGATGGCAAAGATCGAGCGGTACACGGTGGGGATGCGGTTCGAGGATTTCGAGGAAGATTCCCGGACTTTGGACGCCGTGGTGCGGAACCTTATCGTCATTGGTGAGACTGCAGTGCATGTGCCGGCTGCGATCCGGGACCGGTGCCTGGACATCCCCTGGCGTCTGATGGGGGACATGCGGAACTTCGCAGTACACGAGTATTGGGGAGTCGATGCGAGTGTCATCTGGCGGACGATCAAGGCTGACTTGCCGGCCTTGGTGGTTGCGCTGAAGGCGATCGTCGACACACCTTGAAACGATTTCGCTGCATGCGAGTGCGTCTATGGGCTATTCCCTGAACCCGCCGGACTACCCGTGCGAACGGTCCCCAAGAAGAGTTTACACCTCCGATTCAAAGGATAGGCTTATGAAGAATACTTCTGGAAACACCAGTGGACAGAGCATCGCTCCCTGCGGGTGTCTGCGCCTGGCAGACGGTCGTCCCGTGCTGGAGGTCGGCGGCCGTCAAGTCACGGCCCTTTACAGCGAGACGTTTTGCGAAGGCATGCACAAACGCAATCGCCAGATGGCGAAGGCCGGCGTCGACTGTTTCATGCTGCTCGTGCGCGGCAGCTTCGACAACGACTATTTTACGAGTTGGTTCTGGCGCGATGACGGCGTGTACGGGGACGAATCCGACAGACCGGACGACTTCGCGCTCGAGCGGCAGGCGGAGGCCATTCTGGCCGTGCGGCCGGACGCCCTCTTCATGGTCCGTTGGGGTTCGGAGGTGCCGAAAGCCTGGGCGGAGAAGCACCCGGATCAGCTTCAGTTCTCGAGCGCCAAGGGCCGGCGGCGCGAGGCTTCGTACGCGTCGCGCCTGGCCGCAGAAGGGCGCGCGGAAATGGCGCGAACCCTGGTCCGTTACGTCGAATCGCGCCCTTGGGCCGATCGCGTCATCGGGTACATGCCCTTCGGCCAGGATGAAGGCACGACCAATATGGCGATCCAGGATTCGTTGTTCGACGAATCCCCGGCCGCGGTCCGGGAGTTTCGGCGCTTCCTGGCGGCCCGCTACGGCACCGATGCCGCCCTGCAGGCGGCCTGGAACGCCCCCGCGGCCACGCTCGCGACGGCGGCGGTTCCCAGTGAGGAAGAGTGGTCGGCCGCGCGGCGCCAGTGGCTGCACTGGCCCCAGCCGCACGAGACGCAACGCTACCAGGACTACTTCCTGGCCCTGCGCGAGATGCTGTTCTTCCAGCGGCGCACGGAACTGGCCGCCACGAGAGAAGCGGCGGGCCGGCCGATTATCGTGGGCACCGATGCGCTCAAAGAGCCCATGATGGGCTGGCTGATCCGCGACGCCTTCGAGTCCATGGGACTAGGTATGTCCTACCGCAATATCCTGCTGGCCAGCGGCTCGGTGGGCGTGGCACCCCTCCTCGACAGCCCCGAACTCGACGTGTTGATCACGCCGGCGGACTACACCGCCCGCTCGTGCGGCTTCGCGTTCGAGCCCGAGGGCATCGGCGATTCCCTCGTGCTGCGCGGCAAGACGATCTTCGTGGAGGATGACGCCCGCAGTTGGGCCACTAACGAGCGCGAAACCCAGGGGGCCTGGCGCACACCCGCCGAATGCCGCGCCGGGCTGCTGCGCAACCTCGTCATGTGCGCCAGCCGCGGCTTCATCCCGTACTGGATGAACGTGGGCCGCGGCTTCTTCGACGATCCCGAGGTGCTCAAGATTGTGGCCGCGCAAATGCCCGTGCGGCGGGCCCTGCTGACCCGGCCGCATGTCGACACCGAGCATGCCATCGCGATGATCGTCGATGATGAGAGCCCGCTGGACGAGGACTTCACCACCGGATTCCAGAACCTGGCGGTTTTGCGCCAGAGGACAGATCACCTGGCGCTGACCGGTCTGCCTTACCGGGTCTACCTGCTGAGCGACTTGGAACGCGACGATTTCCCTGTCTTCAGGACGTATCTGCTGCCCAACCTGTTCAGGCTGACGCCCGAGCGACTGCGCTTGATCCGGCGCAAGCTGATGCGCAACGGCAGTGTCGTGATCTGCGGGCCCGGCACGGGCATCCAGGACGGGGAAACGCGCAGCGCGAAGCCGGCGTCGGCGCTGCTCGGCATCCCGATGGAACTGGTGGAAAAAGAAACGGCGCGCCGGGTGTTGGCCTACGGCGGCGCGCATCCTGCGTTGGCGGCGTTGGCCGGGCCCGCGGTGTACGGCGACAGCCACCCCTACGGCCCGATCCTGCAACCGGCTCTGCAACTCAGGAATCCCGCCATCGTGGAACTGGGCAAAGTCAGCGCGTGGTGGATGTGCAACCGGGCGGGGTTGGTCATGCGGGAATACGGCAAGGGCGCTGCCGGGAATGGCCGGAAAGGCGAGCGCGGCAAGGGTGACTATGCCGTGGTCTTCTCGATGGCGGCGCCGGTTTCCGAGGGCGTTCTGCGGTCGCTGGCGCTCTACGGCGGCTGCACTCCGTGGGCGGACCTCGGCGACGCGGTGGCTGCCAGCGGCAATATGGTCGCCGTGCACAGCATGCGGCCGGGTTCGCGCGAGGTATGTTTGCCGGGTCCCGCGCGCGTCACGGACGCTGAGACAGGCAAGCTCGTCAGCCGCCGCTGCACGCGTTTCACGACCACGCTCAAGTCGCCGGATACGCGCGTGTTTCTGTTGGATTGACCAACGCTGAAGGCGGAAGTGACAGCGATCGTGTGAAGAGGGGGAGTGTCGAAGCATGAAGCCAGTTAACGAGCCCCAGCCCTTGTCCCGCTATCAGGACACGCTGACCCTGCTCGCCGGCGAAACCCGCCTGCGAGTGGGAGTTTTCATACCCACGCCCGCGAGCGAGGATAAGCTGGAAGCATGGCGCAAGGTTTTCCCGGCGGAATCCACCGTCGTGGTGGCCGTTGACCAGAGCCTGCTCACCTCCGGGGAGCGGGTGGCGCGCCGCCTGCTCGACGTGTTCGTCGTGCCCGACCTCACCCTCGTCTCGCCCTGGCACATCATCCATCTCGATCACTACCTGCGCAAGGGTGGGGCGCTGATCGTCGGCTCCAGCGATTTCCTGGAATTGGACAAGCCGTTTGCCGAACAGGTTTCCGGGGACCAGCCCCGGTTCGGCGAAGCCGAAATGCTCATGCGCACGAGCGCCTGCCTGGGCATCAAGCCGTACGTGGCCGACCAGGATCCGTCCGTGCTGCGCATCGACCGGCGGTTCCTGCCGTCGCTGCCCGAAACCATCGCGCCCTACACGGGCCGGGCGGGCCTGTATATCAACAACAGCCGACGGGCGGGTAATCCTGCCCCGCGGTACGGCAGCGTGTTCTCCGAGCGCACTCCCGACGCCAATGTGCAGGTGCTGGCCCGGGGCAGCGACGAAAGCGGCTCCCATCTCACCTCGGTGGCCGTGCTGGCCCAGCGCTGGGAACGCGGCGCGTCCCTGCTCGCCGTGGCCGGGGCCGGGCCGGGATCGCTGCTCGATCCGTCATCCCCGGTGGGCGCGGCCTTTCTGCGCGATGGCGTGCGCCTGGTCGCGAGCCCGATCCGGGTAACGTCCGTGACCAGCGACTATCCCGTGTACCGGGAGGGCGAAACCCCGGAGATCAGCTTCACCATCACCACCAGCCGGCGCTGCCGTGCGGAAGTTCGGACGACGGTGGCGGATGCGCAGCAGCAGGTCTGGTCGCGGAGTGAGGTGGTTGAGCTGCTGCCGGACGCGCCACACCGTGGCCGCGCATCGATCGACTGCCAGGCCTTGGACGGCGACGTCCACACCGTCACCGTCTCAGTTGGCAACGAGCAGGGACTGCTGGTCGAGGCGCGCAACGGGTTCATCCTGTGGCGCGAGGAGATCGCCCGCCGCGGCCCCACGGTCAGCGTCGACGGGCCCTACCTTCGAATCAACGGCCGCGGTCAGGCGGTCAATGGCGCCAACTACTACGAATCGCACCTGGGCGAGACCATGTGGGTCCTACCGAATATCGCCGACCTCGCGGATGATTTCCGCAAGATGGAGGCCGCCGCGATCAACTACATCCGGATCCATTACCACCACCCGGCCTGGTTCCAGGATCATTTTGAGGCTCTCGGTGAAGAGACCCCGGAGCCGTACCGGCACATCCCCCGCTCGGCGATTGCACCCGAGTATTACTGGCGGGTGTTGGATGCCCATCTCTATCTTTGCCAGAAGCACGGGATCATCTACGGCGGCGACCTCTTCACGCTGGTCGGCGAGGCCATGGGCGATCCGCGGGGTTGGTTCGGCGGCCTGCAGGACGTGGTTCAGTCCCCGGCAAAGCGGGCCGTGCAAACGGACTTTGTGGCCAAGCTGGCGAGCCGCTACCGCGACCTCCCGGCGATAGCGTGGGACCTGTGGAACGAGCCGACTGTTCCGGGCGAGCAGTTGCCACTGCTGTTGGAATGGGCCGCGGATCTGCGCCAGACCTTCCGCTCACACGGCGACACGCACCCCATCACGGTCGGCACTTTCGATCCCGGGCGCTATGACTCCGTTACGGACTACTACGCCGGACATGGCCACGCGCACCGGCTCGCCGAGGTCGCCGCCAACACCGCCAAGCCGCAGATCTTTCAGGAGGTGTGGATCGACCGTATGCCCACGCCGAAGGGAGAACGCGACCAGTGCACGGATATCATGAACGCCCTGGTGAACACCTACGCGCGCGGCTTTGCCGGGTTTGCGCCCTGGCAATGGACCCAACAGGCGCGCCTCTGGAATCACTTCCTTGTTTCCCAGTGGGAGGTTTGGGACGACTGGCTTGGCGCCTGCCGCCGCAACGACGGGACCGAGAAGCCCGCCGGCCGCTTCTTCCGCCGCTTCAGCCAGTTGCTCGCCGGTCTCGAACTCCGCGAGTATGATGCGGCACATGGGGCGATCCGCACCGATCGCGGTCTGCTGGAATTCCAGGCACCCGGCGATAAGCGTCTGTCGACGATGACGCTGAACGGTGCGTCAGGGCCGGAGGCCGGATTCGGGCATGGCGCGGTTCAGATCTGGAACCGGATCCGAGTGGAGGCCGATCCTGGCCGCCTGATCTGGTATCATCTCGGCGGATCAACGGCCGCACCGCTGCTCAGCTTGAGTATCGAGGGCGATGCGGAGGTGCGCATCAGCGGCGCGGAAATCCTCGGGATTGCGGCCGGTGCCGACTTGAAGAACCAGTCCGAGCAGGCCATCCCGGAGTTGAGCCTGCGCCGCAGTTCGGGGATGACAGTCTTCACCCATCCCGGGCGGCTCGGCGAGTTTTGGTTGCGTGTGAGCCTTCGGCCGATGAACCCATGACGACAGAGTCCCAGCCGTGGATCTTGTGTCCATCCGGGGAACCTCCTGCCACACGGAGCGGAGCCGCTTCCGGCTCCGACCCTTCGACGGCACTCAGGGCAGGCCGGCGCGGGAAGCCGCGCCGCTCCAAAAGCGGCAGATAGGTTCTTGGATAGGCTTGACCGGCACGACATGAACTAACCTGAGGACATCGAATGAAAGACGACACAGAACCGACATCGCTGGTATTGACCAATCAAGCAGGTCTGCAGTGGGAATTGCTGCGCACGAAGGCCGGCTGGTCCCTGGGCGGGATTTCGTTCCACCAGAAGCCGGTCGAGCAGCCGGCGACAAAGGGATTGTTGGCCTTGCGTAATTTAGAGAGCGGCGACGTGCGGTGGCTGGCGGCAGGGAAGGGTGAGCAGGTCGATCCCCTAACAGCCCGGTTCTCCGGTCGGGACAAAGTCGATGGGGTGACCTTCGAATATACGGTGACGGTCGCATTGGCCGCGGAGGCGCCGACGGCGCGGTGGACTTCCGCCTGGTCGGTCGACAAGGATTTGCCGGGCTGGGAGGTGTGCCTGGCGTATCATGACGGGTTCGCCCACGACTGGCGGGTGCAGAGTTATCCGTGGGCCGGCAACAGCGAAAAGGTCGCCATCACGCCAATGCGCTACTGCGGCGTGCCCGGGGCGCTGGTGTACCGGCGGGATCTGTCGCTGGTCGTCCTGTTTGCCATCGACGACAAGTCGGACTATCTCAACCCGACGACCTGGACAGGCAAGACGGAGTTCCAGTTCGCCAACCGCGACGTCGCGCCGCAATTCCGCGTCGGCGGTCCATTAAAGGCAGGAACGCGTTACGAAATGCCGCTGCAATTAGTCCTGAGCGATGTCGGCGAGTTTGCCCCGGCCATCACGGGGATCATGCAGGCGTGGATCAAGCTCAACGACTTCCGGGTGGACGATTCTCTTAAGGTGCGCACGCCGCGCGAGGCTTTCGAACTCGCCATCGAGGGCCGGCGGCACATGCAGAGCTGGAAGCCGGGCGTCGGCTACGAGCATCACCGCGGGACCCCGTTTGTCTACGTGGGCAACAACCCTTACATCGCGTGGTACGAATACAGCGCCTATGAGGTCACCGGCGAGGCCGTCTGGCGCGAGCGCGCGTTCGAGCAGATCGACTTCGCGTTGAAGGGGCAGCAGCCCAGCGGAGTGTTCCATACGAGCTGGTACTTCAACCGGGCCGACCGGCCCAACGGCGCGGTGGCGGAGGGGTTCTGCAGTTGGGACTGGAACCATGACGGTTACAAGGTGGACCTCAACGTTTGGATGGCGCGGTACATTTTGCAGACATGGCAACGGGTGAAGGAGAAGGAAGGCGTGGACCGGCAGGACTGGTACAAGGCCGCTGTCGCCGCGCTCGAATGGGTGCGGTCCCAGCAGAACCCGGACGGCGGGCTGCCCCAGTGCGTGGACATCGCGACTGGGGAGAAATCCGTTTCCGTGGTCTGCGGCCGGGCATTAGTGGGCCTGCCGATCATTGCCCGGATCACGGGCGACGAGCGCTATCTCAAGCTGAGCGCCGACATGGAGCGGTTCCTGCGACAGAGCGTCGAAGGGCGTTTCTGGTACACCGGCATGCATCCGGATCTGCCGCCCGGGGACTTCGAGCAGGACAGCGTCTACGCCGTGGTCGAGTACTGGTTGGACAAGCACGACCGGACGGGCGACCCGGAGAGCTTGGACCGGGCCGCGGCCAATGCCTACTACGGCCTGCTCTACTGGTGTCCGAAGCAACTCAGTTGGGTGAAAGCGCCCACGCAAGGTGCGCACAGCGAGCAACAGCACTTCAACCAGTATTCCGTCTACTGCTACGGCAACCGCAAGATCCAGTGCCTGGATCGGTTGTTCAAGAAGACCGGGAACCCGCTGTTCGAACAACTCAAGAACCGGGTGCTGCAACTCAACTTCTACGTCCAGGTCGTCGAAGGCCCGTATCGCGGCGCCATGACCGAGTCGATCGCCGATCCCTGGCTGGAACGCAACAACGGGTTCGAGTGGCGGGGCAGTCCCTACACCAGCGAGTTGGTCGCCGACCTGATGCTGCAGTTGATGGAGATGGGGTTGATGAAAGAGTGAATGTCCCTAATCTCTATGGTAAGATCTACTCCCGCGTTCCCATGAAAGCACTGCTTCACACCGATTCCAGCGGGCGTGTGTCCGTACTGCCGAATATCTGGAATTTGACCGGACTTCTGTTCGTTGTGGGCGCGGCCATAGCGTCCGGCCAACAGATCGGCAACCTCTACACGAACACGGCCCTGGGGCTGGCTGGCAGCACGAACGGCCAGGCATTTTCCGTCAAGCAGACCTATGGCGATGCTGTCGACGTCTACGTGAAAAGCAACGCTACCGCCGTATACCAGCAGACCCGGCCGTATGGGGTGGGCGAGCAGTACGCGGCAATCCAGGCGCGTGAGCGCGACCCTGCGGTTGTGCCGCCTTACCCTTACACGCCGATCTTCGAGCTGCACGCCATCGACCAGTATGACGTCAACCGGAAGTACCTGAAGAACCGCGCCTACACGGGGGCGGTGTCGGGGAATCTCTTCCCGTACAACACCGGCCTGATCCAGGGCGCCACGGTAAACTTCTACACCAACGGTCCTGCCGGTCGCCTCACCGCCTCGCGGGTGAAGCTCAATAACACTTACTCCACCATGATGAGCCAGGCCTTGCCCGCTGGAACCTATACCTGTCGCTTCAAGGCCAAATCGAACGACGGCGCCGGCAATCAGCAGTTCCAAGCGGGGCAGTTTACCAGGCAGATCGTCACGGTAAGCGTCACCGAATCCGCCTGGACCAACGTGACCTACACCATCGACGGGTCAGCGAACTATCAGGTTTTTTTCGACTCGCGCTCCCCGACGCCCACGAACCTCGACATCCTGGTGGACGAGTTCCAGATCTACGACGGCAACTCTATTCCGGTGGCGTTCAGTGCCGAGCCGAGAGACACCCATGTGGTGCCGGTTGGCGGGACGCGCCAGGCGGGCGCAGCCCCGGCGGGCGGGAAATCTGTCACCGGCGGGGCTGGGTCGTTCCCGATGCCGACCTTCCCGGACGTCAAGTCGTTCACCGAAGCGACCATCGTGGCCATGTACAGCACGACCGACAGCACCAGCATTGCCTCGAAGATCGTGTGCTCCGACTCCAACGAAGGTGTGTTCGACGTTGGGGTGAATCTTGGATACGCCTACGGTGGCCCGGCAGTAACTCGAGGTAACGAGCCCTTCCTATATGTGGCCGGCAAGGGTTATGTACTGGCCGCGTCCCGGTTCAAGGCCGGCGAGGAGGCGTTCTTCCTTAATGGGATGAAGTTGGTGAGCAATTCCAGCACGGTGTCACTCAGCAAAAGGACTTTCGGCTTCTGCACGGACCCCGCCACCGGTGGAGGCTTTCCGTTCACGGGTAAGATAACCACCGCACTGCTGTTCGACAAGTGGCTCAGCGACAGCGAGCTTCAGGGTGTATTCACCTCGGTGAAAGCGCAGCACGCGCTGTACGGCGAGCCCCCCATTCAACCGTTCAACTTTTACTGGTCCGAAGGTGACAGCATCACCGCGCAATCCAGTGGTGGCGGTAGTCCCTATCCGTTGCAGTTCCTGGCCCTCTACAAGACCAATTGGTTTGTGCACAACATCGCGGTAAGCGGGTCCGCGCACTCATCCGCGCTGGCTCGATTGCCCGACCTGCTCACCGCGATCCAGGGGTGTGTTTCAAACGGGGGCACCGCGGTGGTCTCGTACTTCATGGGCGCAAACGGCCTCCCGACGCAACAGCAGATTCAGGACTACGGCACGGCCATTCGCAGCGCGGGCGCGAGGTTCATCATGTGCACGGTCCTGCCGCAGGGGTCGAGGTCGGATTGGGAGACACAGCGGCTGGCCTACAACGCGATGTTGCGCAGCAATCCATCACTGTACGACGCGCTGGCCGACTTCGGCGCCAGCCGGACCATCGGGGCGTTCGGCGCCCCGACGGCTCGCGTCTACTACGCCGACGACGTGCATTTGAACGCGGCCGGCGAAACCGAAGCTCTCAACATCATTGCGCCGATCATCCGCTCCCAGCATCGATTCGTGATGTCACTGCGGTTTCGCACTCCCAGTGCGCCTTAAGATAGCAGTGGACAGCACGCGGCTAAGATGGTTTGCTTTATTTTGTATACACGTTTCTCCGGAAGGGGTGTCTGGCCGCGCGTAGGGGGCGGGCCAGACCTACGCTCGGCTGCCGAGTATAGTGTGGGCGGGTTGCGGATGCCGCGAAAAGGGGGAGGGCACGATGAAGAAGTTCCTGATCGGCATGGCGGTGGTTGCATTGACTGCGGTCGCGAGCGAAGCCGCCATCCACTACGTGAGCAAGGGCGGCAGCAATGCCGATACGGGGGCGGATACGTCGCACACCTGGCTGACGATCCAGTACGCCATCACCAACGCGGCCACGGCGGCGGGCGACGAGATCCGCGTGGGCGAGGGCACGTACGCCGAAAGCGTGGCGGTCACCCGTAACTCCATGATCCTTCGTGGTGGGTATAACGCCAGCACGTGGACTTGGGATCCGACCAACCACCCGACAATCGTCAAGCCCGCGAACAACACGCTGGACTGCATTGCCTTCCAGGGCTTCGGCGAAACGATCGATGGCTTCTCGCTCATCAGCGGCCACTTCGGGGTCAATTGCGGTTACGGCAACCAAGCGATTCAGACCGTCCTCCACTGCGTCATTACGAATAACGCGCAACAAGGCATTAATGTCAATGCGACGGGTTCCAAGACGGACTTGAAAGCCGTCAATTGCCTCATTGCGCGCAACGGCAGTGACGGGATCAGCTTCAATGTGGACAACGGCGCCGGAAGTTCCCTCATCCTCAATTGTACGATCGCCGATAACGTCGGCTACGGTTGCGTCGACTACAATGGCAACCAGCTTCCGACCGCATTTACGAACTGCATCATCGCCAACAACCTGGGCGGCATCAAGAAGATCGCCAGCGTAAACAACATCGAATACGTCGGGTCCTGCTGCGTCTATGGGAACACGAATGGCAATTTCATATATCCCGTCGCCCTGGGGCCCCAGGGGTTTCGCCTGCAAGGCGGTAACTTTGCCGGCTATCCCAAGTTCGTGGGCAACGGCGACTACCACCTTCAAAGCGGTTCGCCGTGCGTGGGCTTCGGCGCCGACCTCACCGGCTCCGGCGTGACCGACGATCTGGCCGGCAATGTCCGTTCCGCGCCGTTCGATGTGGGTTGCTACCAGTCCGGCCTCAGCGCCGCCTCGCGCTACGCCGACGCGTACGTGAATGCCTCGCAGCCGGACGATACCGGCGATGGCTCGACCTCCGGCACGGCCAAGAAGACCATCGGCGCTGGTCTGGCCTTCACGGCTGCGGGCGGGGTGTGCCACGTGGCGTCCGGGACCTACGTCGAGGACGTCTTCATGGATGTGCCCAATCTACGCGTGCAAGGCGCCGACTGGAACACTACGATCGTCACCTCGAAAGTCCCACACATTGTGATGCTGACCGGCACGAACGACATATTTGCCGGGTTCACGCTCCAGGGGGCGACGTTCGGCGCGGCCATGTGGGGTACCCCGACGAGCACCGACAACAACCGGGTGGAAGGGTGCGTGATCCGCGGCAATACTTACGGCGTGTACGGCGTACAGGATGGCGTACACCGCCGGTTCCAAGTCTACGGTTGCATCATTTCAAACAACACTTATGGCGTGTACGCCGCTGGCAGCAAACCGGCCGTTGACGTGCGCAACTGCCTTATTGTCCGCAACACCAGCCACGGCGTTTATGTGGACGTGGACAACTGCAACTACGCGCAATACGTGATCAACTGCACGATCGCGGATAACGGCGGCAGCGGGTATCTGGACATCAATAACTCCGTCAGAACCGCCTATATCACGAACTGCATTGTGGCGGGGAACGCCTGGGAAGGCATCAAGCATACCGGCGCGGCCTACCAGCACTACCTGGGGTGCAACTGCGCTTATGGCAACGGGACCAACAATTACTGGTACGCGAACAACGACCCGACCCGCCTGACGATGCAGGGCGGAAACATATCCGGGTATCCCAAGTTCGTGGGCGGCGGCGACTACCATCTGCAAGCGGGTTCGCCTTGCGTGGGCTGCGGCGCCACGGTGGGCGGGGTCGGGCTTACCAACGACCTCGACGGCAACCCGCGCGGCGCGCCCTTCGATATGGGGTGCTACCAGTCCGCCTTCGCGGGCACGCGCTACGCGGCCACCTACGTGGACGCAAACCAGTCCGACGACACGTTGGACGGTTCCACGCCGGGCACGGCCAAGAAGACCATCGGCGCCGGTCTGGCGCTGACGGCGCCGGCTGGAGTGTGTCACGTTGCCGCGGGCACCTACAACGAAGCTTTGCTGTGCGACGTACCGAACGTGCGCGTGGAGGGAACCAATGCGTCGGCAATCGTGGCGTCGCTGGCGCCCCACGCGGTGTGGGTGACCGGCACCAACGTCGCCATTGCCGGGCTGGCCCTCAAGAACCGCACATTCGGCGCGCTCATGCAGGGGCCGCAGGCCGTCAATAACCTACTGGAGGCCTGCGCGATCTACGGCAACACCTACGGAGTGTACGGGGTGCCGCAAGACGGCATTAATCGCCGCTTTCAGGTCTACCGATGCGTCGTGACGAACAATACTTATGGCCTCTATAGCAGCGGCGGCAAGAGTGCGGTCGATATCCGAAACAGCCTGATCGCGCGTAACACCACGGACGGCGTGTATTGGAACGTCGACAACTCGGCGTACGTAAACTACGTGTTCAACTGCACCATTGTGAACAACACGCAGAGCGGGTACCGGGACGAACACGGCTCCGAGAATACGACGTATTTTACCAATAACATCGTGACGGGCAACGGGCTGTACGGTGTGCGCCACGCCGGCACCGCGTATAGCTCCTACATCGCCTACTGCGACGTGTTCAACAATCTCACCAACTTAAACGGCAGCTCGCTCATTGTCGGGGCCGGCATGCTGGCCGTCGATCCGGTGTTCCAGGGCGCGAACGACTTCCATCTGCAGAATGGCTCGTTGTGCGTCGGGGCGGGCGTCAGCCTTGCCGGGGTGGGTCTCACCAACGACCTCGAGGGCACGTTCCGGTCGAATGCCTACGACCTGGGGTGCTACGAGTCGCCCTACGTTCCCATCGTGAAATCCACCTCGACCTACGTCGACGCCACGCGGCCCGACGATTCCGGCGCGGGCACGAATTGGGTGACCGCCAAGAAGACGATCGGCGCGGGCCTGGCGGTCACGCTGGACAACGGCATATGCAACGTGGCCGGTGGCACCTACGCGGGGGGCATTACCCTGCCCGCGAACATCACGGTGCAAGGCACGAACTGCAACAACGTGATCGTGACGGATCCAACCACGGTCTTCACGGTTTCCCAGACCAATAACGTCCTGCGCAACCTGACCGTCATGGGGTCGGTGAATGGCGTCTACGTGAGCGCCCAGTCGTCCGACATCGTGCTCGACCGGTGCGTTTTGCGCGGCAACACGTATGGGGTTACGGTGCCGAACACGGGCACCCGGACCATTACGCTCTCGCACTGCATCGTCACCAACAACACGAGCCACGGCGTGTATTTCTTCAGCGGCAGGAGTTCCGTCTATGCCCGCAACTGCCTGTTCGCCGGCAATGGCGGCGATGGCATTTTGATCGACGGTGTCGACAATGGGCCCACGAGCCTGGTCTATAACTGCACGTTCGCCAACAACACGGGCAGCGGGTATCGCGATACGCACCCTTCGTCGGCGTCCGTGGTGCTCAAGAACTGCATCGCGAGCGGCAACGGCGTGTATGGCATTTGCCACCTTGGCTACGCCAACATGAACTACCTGCTGAACAGTTGCGTTTACGGCAACGGGATCAACGTCAACGCGCCGGCCAACATGATTCTGATCAACGACACGATCATAGGGGCCCTGCCGCGTTTTGCCGGCACCGCCGATTTCCATCTCCTGGCGGGTTCGCCATGCGTCGATCGGGGTCTCAACCTCACGGGGGAGGGGATCACCGACGACCTCGACGGCACCGCGCGCACGGCCCCGTTCGACATGGGCTGTTACCAGTCCGCCAACACGTTGGCGCCGTTTTATGCACAGACCTACGCCGACCAGGCCAGCGCGGACGACACCGCGGTGGGCACGAACTGGTCCACAGCCCGTAAGACGATCGGCTCCGCTCTCGCCGCCACGGCCCTGGGCGGCGTGTGCTCCGTGGCCGCCGGCACCTACGCCGAGCCAATCTTCATGCCCGCCAACGTCACGCTCGTCGGCGCTGGTCGGGACATGACGATCATCACCGGCGTCTGGAACATCGTGAGCCTGCCCGCCACCAACGTCACGGTGCGCGGCGTCACGCTCCGTGGCGGCGTGAACGGCGTGAACGTCACCACCAACGGGACGGCCTTCCTGGTCGACCAGTGCTCGATTCTTGGCAACACCTATGGCGTCTATGAAGGCCTGTATGGCGGCCAGCGGGGCATCACCCTCAACCAATGCATCGTCGTCAGCAATACGAGTCACGGTGTGTACGCGCAGACGACGGCGGCGCTGGCGGCGACGAACTGCCTGTTCGCCTGCAACGGCGGCGACGGGGTCCGCATCGAGAGCGACAACTGCTTGTATCAAAGTTATCTGGTCTATTGCACCATGGCCAGCAACGTGGGCAGCGGCTATGTCGACATCAATTACACCCACCGAACGACGGCGCTCACGAACTGCATCTCATCCGGGAACGGGGCCTTTGGCGTGCGCCACGTGGGCGCCGCCTACAACGACTACATCGGCTACTGCCTTGTGAACGGCAATGCCACCAACCTGTGGGCCGACAACGGCACCAACTACCTGGTCGTGGGTGCCGGCATGATCACGAACCAGCCCTGCTTGTTCATCGGGGGCAGTTTCACCCAGACCGAGTTTTCCCCTGGCCTGGATGCGGCCCTGGACGTGGGCGTGACGAACGACGTGCTGGGCCTGCGCCGGCCTAAGTTCGTGCGGCACCCGTTCAGCGGCACCGGCCTCGATATGGGCGCGTACGAAATGTACCCGCCGCCACCCGGCACCGTGTTCGACGTCCGGTAGTTCGGGTTGAACGAAGGATTGGGTCACGCGGAGACGCGGAGGACGCGGAGAAGAAGATCGGGAATAGGACTTGGTTTCTCCGCGCCTCTGCGTCTCCGCGTGATACTCTGACTCAACTCAATGACTACTGAGGCTGGACTGCAACGCTTGCCGGTGGATGCCGGGTGGTTTCAGGGGCATGTTTCCCTGGAGCAGGGGGACGGCTTTATCCGTCCCTGGCGTCTGCCGTTTGACGAGATCGCGCTATACACCGAGGCCTGGTGGATTGGCTGGCATCTGATCCAGCAGGCCGGCGAGTCGACTGGCGTGCGCCTGCGCCTGATGACGGACGCCCCGCGGCTGCAGGTCGAGTGCCTGCCGCTCGCCGAACGGGACCGGCTCTTCGACATGGTGGTCGATAACGAGCTGTGTCAGACCGTCACCTTGAAAGCCGGTGCATCGTGCCTTGACTTCGTTCTTGCCCGGAGTAGCGACACGCCAATCGAGATCTGGCTGCCGCACAACGCACCGTGCGCGGTGCGCGCCATCCACCTGCCAAAGGGCTGTTCGCTGACGCCGGCGCCGGATCGGCGCCGTCTGCTGGTGGTTCATGGCAGTTCGATCACGCATAGCCAGGGGGCGCACAGTCCGGCCCGCACCTGGCCGGCGGTGGCGGGTCGTCTGCATGACCTGAATGTGATCAACCTGGGATTTTCGGGCCAGTGCCACGCGCATACGCTGGTGGCCCGGGTGCTGCGGGACTTGCCGGCCGATCTCTACCTGCTCAAGATGGGGGTCAACATCCACGGTTCGAATTCCTTGAACGGCATCACCTTCATGCCCAATGTGGCGGGCCTGGTCCGGTTGATCCGCGAGAAGCATCCCACGGCGCCGATCGCATTGGTCTCTCCCATCCGCTATGCGGCGGGGGAGGATCGCCAGGTGGAAAACGCCGTGGGCATGTCGATCCCGAAATTCCGGGAGCAAATCGCCGACACGGTTGGCCGGCTGCGCCGGGTTACCGCGGATCCGAACGTCCATTATTTCGACGGACTGATGCTTTTCGGCGCTGCCGAGGCGAAAGACAATCAGCCCGACGGCTGCCATCCCGATGCCGATGGCTGCGAGATTCTGGGCCGTCGGGTGGCCCGGTTCATCCTGCCGGAGATCTGCGCGGACCTGGCCGTTCCAGAGCCCCGCACCACGGGACCTGGTTTCGCCAACCCGGTATTCGCAGAGTACCTGGCCGATCCGTTTTGCTGGCGGCATGACGGCGTCTACTACGCGGTCGGCACCGGGCGGGAGGAGTGCGGCACCAATGGGCTGGCCGACCGGGTCGTGCCGATGATCAAGTCCACGGACTTGAATCATTGGCAGCGCGTGGGTCGCGTTCTGGTCCCGCCGAAAGAGGAGTTCGGCAGTTGCTTCTGGGCGCCGGAGGTGGCGTTCCACGGCGACAAGTTCTACATGTATTACCATCCCTGCGGAAACGGCAAGGGTTACCACATCCGCGTGGCCGTCGCCGATCGTCCCGAGGGCCCGTACCTCGATACCGGCCGGCCGCTGACCGATGTCACGCGGAATCCCTTCGCCATCGACGCGCATCCATTCCGCGACGACGACGGCCAGTGGTACCTGTTCTACGCCACCGACTTTCTCGACTTCACGGCAACAACCTTCCGCGGCACCGCCCTGGTTGTGGATCGATTGAGGACGATGACCGAACTCGAGGGCAACCCGCAGGTCGTGATGCGCGCCCACTGGCCCTGGCAGCGCTATCAGGCCAACCAGGCCTCGCACGGCGTCACCGCCGACTGGTATACCCTTGAAGGCCCGACCGTCCGCAAACGTGACGGCCGCTACTACTGCTTCTATTCCGGCGGCTGCTACCAGAACGACTCCTATGGCGTGGACTGGCTGGAGGCCGACCGTATCGGCGGGCCGTGGCGCGAAATCGGTTGCGAACGCGGGCCCCAGTTGATGCGTTCCGTGCCGGGCCAGGTGATCGGGCCGGGACACCACTCGATCGTCACCACGCCCGACGGCGCGGACCATGTTGTCTACCATGCGTGGAACGCCGCGATGAGTGACCGCCTGATGTGTGTGGACCGGCTTGATTGGACAGCGAACGGTCCATCCATTGCACGCTTTGCCTCAACCATTGCCCAATCAAGGAAACCTGCACGATGCCTATGAATGAGAAATTGACGTCACGCCTTGAGCGCAACCGGGCCCTGCACCGCGCCATCTTCTCGCGCGGTCCAGTTACGCGCCACGCCTTCGTGGTTCAAGGCCCGATGCAACCCATCTGGCAGATCGGGGACTACACCACCTCCGACCGTCCCATCGCTGAATTCGTGCCCTTCTTTGTCGAGGACTACCGCCGCTGGGTGGCGCTTTCTGAAGCCGCGGATGATGACGCCGTTCCCCACGTGAGGCTCATGACCGGCACGCACGTCTACGCCGTCTGCTTCGGTGCCAAGCCGCATTTCTATCCCGACAACAACCCGTACGCGGAGGCCTGCGTGGCGACCGCCGCCGAGGCCGATCGCATCCCCGAGCCGAAGCTCGAGGAATGCCGGCCGCTGATGCGCGTCATGGAACTGGCCGCGGCCGTGCGGCGCGAACTCGGCCCGGAGGTCACCCTGGGTCCGCCGGACGTGCAGACCGGTTTCGACACGGCCTGCATCCTCTGGGACAAAACCGACATGCTCTGCGCCATGATCGAACAGCCCGAGGCTGTGAAGCGCCTGGCGGGCAAGTGTGCCCGGCTGCTGCAAGCATTCATCGCCACGTTCCGCCGCGAGTTTTCGAACACGACCTTCGGGCATTGCCCATCCACCTGGACGCCGCCGGAGTTCGGTCCGTGGGTCTCCAACGACGAATGCGGGAACATGAGTCCGGAGATGTTCGAGGAGTTCTGCCTGCCCGAACTGGTTGGGCTCTCGCAAGCGTTCGGCAGCGTCGGGATGCACTGCTGCGCCAATGCCCGGCATCAGTTTGCGCAGTTTCGCCGGATCCCGAACTTCTACGCCTTCAATCGCGTGCCCACGGGCGTCGGCTGGGAGCAGGACATCGCTCTGGACGTGCTCGGTGGCCCGGACGGACCGGTCATGGTGCCCGGCTGGTGCACTCCGGAAGATATCGCCACGCTCTTGCGCAAGGCGCAGCCCGGCACGCGGTTCATTTTCAATAGCGCCGCTCCAGAAAATGAGGAGGGCGCGCGACAGTGGCTGGAGGGAGCCCGGGCTGCCGCCGATGCGGCGGTGCCCGGGAGTTCGCGGTGACCCCGTAAGAGGCTCTGATGCCCTGCAATTGGAAGAACAACTGGGAAGAGACCCAAAGGAATTTCACCGCCTGGTGGGCCGGCCGCGGGCTGGTGTTGAACCTGGGTGATTTCCCGTCCGACGGGCCGCTGATGCCAGTGGACGACCCGGGCGAGGCGGTGTCGCCCAGGCAAAAGCATGCCGACGCCGCGTGGATTGCGGCGCGCAACCGCGCGCTTCGCGCGAACCGAAATTACGATCTCGGCGACATCCTGCCGGTGGCGTTCGTGGACTTCGGCACCGTGTCGCTGGCCGCCTACCTGGGCGCCGAACTCGACCTGACGGAAGAGACCGTGTGGTACCACCCCCGGCCGGGCGCGCCGGACACGTGGGGCCCGTTGCGGTTCGACCCCAGCGCCCCCTGGTTTCGTATCCACGAGGCCATCTACCGGCAGTGCATGGCGGCGGCTGGCGACGATTTCGTCATCGGCCAGCCTGGTATCGGCTCCAATATCGAAGTGCTGGCGGCGTTGCGCGGGGCGCAATCCCTGATGACCGATCTGATGGATAACCCCGTCTGGGTTCACGAGAAACTGCGGGAAATCAACCAGGCTTTCTTCGCCGCCTATCAGCGCATCTACGACCTTATCCGGCTGGCCGATGGCAGCAGTTGCACGTCCTATTTCGCGCTCTGGGGCTCCGGCAAGACGTCCGTGATCACCCTGGATCCGGTCGCGATGATCTCGCCGGCGATGTTCGAGGAATTCGTTCTTCCACCCCTGGTGGAGCAAGTCGAATGGCTGGATCATAGCCTGTTGCACGTGGACGGCACGGCGGCATTGCGCCACCTCGACCTGATTCTGGGCATAGAGGGTCTCGATGCCGTGGAATGGACGCCTGAGCCGGGCGTGCCTGGCGGGGGCGATCCGTGTTGGTATCCGCTGTATCGCCGGATCAAGGATGCGGGCAAGGCCGTGCAGGCGATCCTGGTTCAACCCGTGGAGGTCGTGCCCTTGTTGGAAAACGTGGGCGCGGAGGGACTGTATATTACCGCTTATTGCAGCGACGCGGCCGAAGCCGGGGAACTGCTCCAGGCGGTCGAGCCATACCGAAAAGGAGAGCAACCGTGACGACAACCCGGAATCCGAAGGCGACGACACTTGTGGAGTGGCTGCAGCGATGCGACCGTGAGATTCAGCGGCAGGCCGAGCAGGTTCTGGCCGGCATGCTGGGAGCCGGCGGCGGAGCCGTCCTGGACTACGCCGGGATGTGGGAAGACCGGCACGGCAAGTTGCCGCCGCGCATCCAGGCCCGGCTGCTGCATCGGGCCGGCGGTGACCGCGGCACGGACTATGCGTTGGACCTGCTGCTGCCGATTGGCGCTTTTCACGACCCCACGAAACCGGAGTGCCTCTTCGAGTTGTGCATGCTCCGTGCGGAAGTGCGCCAGGAGATCGAGAGCGGCAGCGAGGGCGGCGTGAGCGGACGCCTGGAGGAGCTCTTCGCCCAGATCGCCGCCGGGCGACTGGTCTTCAGGGACTAGGTTTCGCCCCTTGGGGAGAAGCAGCCAGGAATTCTCATTATGGCATCCTATCCATGCGGCCACGACGGAGCGTGGCCCTCCATTCTGCGGGAAACCGTCAGATTCCGTGATGGAGGGGCACGCTCCGTCGTGCCCGGTTGCCCATCGGATGCCATAACGCGAATTGCTGAGAAGCAGCGGTTGCGGAAGGCCAGTGGGTCAGTTACAAGGTGATGCGGGCGGCCGTCCTCGGTTGGCTTTGCAGATGACGAACAGGAGCTTAGCGATGAACACGATACTTTGGGCGCGGGGAACGGTGGTTGTGGCAGCATTGGGATTCGGGCTGGGGCTTGGCAACGGGCTGCTCGCCGCCGAGCCCCGGACGATTACCCTGAAGGATCTGACGGGGCGCGGCTTCTCGCCCGACCTGGTCAACTACACCATCCCAACCCCGTCCGACGGCGGCAAGGGGCTGCGCGTGCTCGACGCCGACGGCAAATCGCTGCCGGTGCAGTTCACGCCCGGTGAGAAAGGACAGGCTTCCCTGGGTTTTGTGGCCGAAATTCCCTCCAACGGCGTTTCGATCTACATCATCCGCACCGATGGACAGGGGCCAATTGCCCAACCCGCAGTGTCGGCGACCAAGGACGGCGACACGCTTGTCCTCGCCAACCAATATCTGGCGGTCAAGGTTCCGGCCCCGATGGATAAGACCTATGACAAGCCCATCGCCGCCGACAAGCTGCCGGCCCCGGTGCTGGCGTTCCGCGGGCCGGATGGCGCCCCCTCGACAGGGCTCGGGGCAGGCTGGCGCGGGGCGGGGATCATCGACCACAAGCAACCGGTGAAGGCCGTGCACATCACCCAGGGCGCCACCGGCCCGGTCTTCACCGAGGTACATTACCGCCTCGATTACGAGGGCGGCGGCTACTATGCGGCGACAATCCGCGTCACCGACCGGGCGCCCTTCGCGCAGGTGAGCGAGGAGTACGATCTCGGCGTGGCTGCCAACGCCCATTACTGGCAGCTCGATCTTTCCAAAGGCTGGAAACCAGACGCCGCCGAGCACATGTCGGTGGCCGGCCAGGGCTACACCCCGGTCGTGTACCCGAGCCTGGCCGACGAAGAGAAGGCCACCACGTCCGGGCCCAACGTGGGCGCCGACGTTTCGGGCGGCGCTGTCGCGCCGACACGGTGCATTCACCACGACTCGTGCTGGGGCAGCCGGTATGTCTCCTACTACGGCATCCATCAGGCGGAAGCGCGCAAGACCAGTCCCGGGAACTATCCGATGGTCTTTGTGGCGCCCCTGCACAAGGGCGACTGGCGGCGGGCCAACAGCATCCCGGTCTACGTCAAGGGCGGCGAGGTGCGGGTGCGCTTCCCCATGGACGTGGCCCCGATCTCATGGCTGAACGAACCGGCCTCCGATCTCTCGCCGTTCTCCTGCCACGAGCATGACCCGAGCCTGCCCGCGACCTACGGTCGGCGCGTCTGGGCGCTGGTTCTCGCCCAGCCGACCGAACTGGTGAACGGCTATGGCCAGGGCCAGACCCTCGCGATCGGCTATGCGGTGCGCAACCTCTATGGCACGGTCGGGCTCGACCGTTACAAGGACTATATCCTGTCCTGGCCCGATACGAAGGTCGCGTATCCGCGAGTCTTCCTCACGCCCGACGGCATGAAGAAATACCGCGAGGCGGTCAAGGCCGACCCGGCCTTTCCGCTGCGGTCGATGGTTGAGAAGTATTATTGGTTCACTGGCGATCCCGAAACGGCAAAGGCCGAACTCCCCGACGTACGAGCGCGGCTCCAGGACAACATCAACTATATCATCACGTCGCTGTCCATCCATCATCATCAAACTTTATCCGCCTATGGTGAACCGATGGGTCACGCCGAGTCCGTGCTTTCCTGGCCTGACCTGCCCGCGGCCGACCGCGAGGCGGTCCGCGAGCGGCTGGCGCTGCTGGCGTACCTGCTGGTCGAGCCGGACGTGACGAGCGCCGGCGACGGCTCGCACCACGGCAACCCGAACATGGGCATCTCGCGCCTCTCGGACCGCAGCAACCTGATGGCGATGCTCCCCGATCACCCGATGTTCAAGGTCTGGCGCGACTACATGGGGATGTTCACCGCCTACAAGATGGGCAGCTTTATGGCGCCGGAGGGCGGCTGGTTCGAGTATGGCGCCAGCTACCACATGCACGGCTACGGCAAGATCGAGCGCGGCCTGATGGGCATCTTGAGCAGCGGCGCGCCGCAGGCCGACCGGATGTATGCCTACCACCGCGCGGACTATGACTACCTCCTGAACCTGCTCTCGCCGGTCGATCCCCGCTACGGTTCGCGCGTCATCCCCGGCAGCGCCAACTCGCCGGTTGGCAACTCCCCGCACTACTTCCAGGCCATGGGCACGGTGGCCGATCGCGACCCGGCCTTTGCCGCCAACCTGCGCTGGGCCTGGGACAATAACGGCCGGATGATCGCCACCGGCGGCGATGCCATCACTGTGCCGGCCATGGTTCGTCCGTGGATCGCCGCGCAGGAACCCCAGCTCACCAGCCGCATCTATCCGGGCTACGGCGTCATCTTCCGCGCCCACCAGGGCGCCGATGAGACCACGCTCTACCTGCGCAGCGGTTACCTGTGGAGTCACTGGAACCAGGATCAGGGCAACATCATGCTCAACGCCAAGGGCGCCGTGCTGCTGCCCAGCCAGCCGTTCCAGTATGGCGGACCCAAGGACAAGGCCTTCCCTGACAAGAATTTCGTGCGCTTTGGCAGCCCGGCGAACGATCTGCCGCACGCCTGGGCGGACAGCAATATTCTCGACGCCCACTTTGGCCCGAGCGTGGACTACGCCTGGTCCAGCAGCGGCTATCCCGACTGGTTCATCAGCCCAGGCTCCAAGAAGGGTTTCGGCAAACCGCGCGACTTGGTCGACGGTCTGAACCAGAAGGAGGGCGCCTTCACCTGGGATCGGCAGATCGTGTTCCTGAAGGGCGCTACTGCCGCGAGCCCCAACTACTTCGTTGTCCGTGATTCTGTGAATGGCGACCCTTCGGCAGGCTCAGGGCAGGGTGGCAAGCTCGCCAGTTGGTTCAACCTCAGTCTGCTCGGTCGCACCTCGGACGTGCAGGTCGCGGGATCAAAAGTGGCGCTCGATACCGAGTGGCCGACCAAGCTCGATATTCTATTTCCCGGCCGCACGGAACTGCCGTTCGAAAAGCGGGAGGACAACCTGGTGCTGGCTTTGGGCCCGTACAACCGGATCGTCGGCGACCGGGCCGTCGCCGGGCAGGTGGTCTCACGCGACTGGCTCGACACGGCCGGCAAGCCGGCCGTCAGCGACGGCAAGGGCGGCTGCAACGGCGCCTTCGAGCGACACGTGACGCTGCGCCTCCAGAGCGCGCCAGGCCAGGAGATTGCCTGGATTCTCTATCCGCGCGGCGTCGGCGAGGCCACGCCGGTCGCCACCCAACTGGCGCCGGGCGTGACCAAGGTGGTCACGGCGGAAAGCACCGACTACGTCTTCCTGTCGACCGTGCCGCTCGCGTTTACGGGCGAAGGCGTCGAGTTCGCCGGCTTAGCCGGTGCGGTGCGCGTGGCCAACCCTTCGACAGGCTCAGGGCAAGTCACGCTGGTCCTGTCCGCCGGGCCGGGCAAGGTTGGCTACAAGAACGCCGTCATCGCGAGCGCCGTGCCCTTCGAGAAGACCGTTGCCGCCGGCGCCAAGGCCGAAGCCATTCCGGCCCCGTCCTGGGCGATTGACGCCCAATTGCCGGCCGTGACTCCGGGATCCAATAGCGTCCGGTTTGTCGCGGGTGAACACAAGTATGTGGAATTGACGCACGGCAACGTTGGCGTGCGCGGCGTCGGGCCCTTTGACCTCACCTTCACGCCCGATGGAATTACCGGCAAGGTGGATGGAGACATTCGCACGCTGGTCACAACCTGGCCGGAGAACATCACCCGGCCGATGTACGCCATGGACGGCGTCCGCTGGTACGCCGGTTTTGCCGATGAGCACTCGATCGTCAAGGGCACGCCCGCGCCGCAGTTCGGCGTGGCGCTGGGCGTTTCGGCCGGCCCGCACACGGTCAAGATCAGCGAGTGGGAGTGGCCCGCCATGCCGCCCGCACCGCCGCGGGCCACGCTCGCCCGCGCCGCCGGGGCCACGCCGTGACCGCCGTGAGGTCCGGTATCCGGTTGCATCGCGGCGCACCGACGTTGTTTGTCAACGGCCGGCCCGATACGGGGCTGATGCTCTACCACAACAACGTCGAGCGCGGGCACGATGAGATGGCCGATTTCGCGGCCGCCGGGATCGATCTCCTCACGACGGGCGTCGGCTCCACGGCCAGCCTGAACACGGACGAGATTGACGCGAAGATGCGCCTGATCCTGGCTGCGAATCCCCGCGCGCTGGTCTTGACGCGGCTGTGGCTGGGCCCGCCGGAGGCCTGGGTCAAGGCTAACCCCGGCGAGATGGTCGTGCACTACGATCCCAACCTCGACCAGAACGTCGAGTCCGAGTACCGCATCGTTTCGTTCTCGTCGGAGAAATGGCGGACTGAGATGGGCGCCGCCATGCAGCGCCTCATCCGGTATTGCGAAGAGAAATACGGCGACCATTTCCTCGGGTATCACCTCGCGGCCGGCGAGTGCGGCGAGTGGTCCTATGCCTGGCGCAACTATACGCAGAGCGACTACAGCCCGGCCCAGGTGGCCGCTTTCCGCCGCTGGCGCCACGACCCAAAGGCCGAGATCCCGTGCGATTGGCGCCGGCCGAAGGGTGCCGGCGGGGAACTCGATCCCGTGCGGGACGAGGTGCTCGGCGACTACCTGAAGTTCCATTCGGCCACGGTCGCCGAGGCGATCTGCCACTTCGCGCGACTGGCCAAGGAGGAACTGGGGCGCCTGGGGCGGGAGAAAGTCGTGGCCGTCTTCTACGGTTACCACTTCACGCCGCCCGGCAACCCGAGCGCGTTCTTCAACTCCGGGCATCACGCCCTGGCGCGCGTGCTGGCGTCGCCGGATGTCGACATCCTGTGCGCGCCGTACTCGTATTACCAGCGCGAGGCCGGGGGAACCTATTATTCGCAACTGGTGGCCGGAAGCGCCCGACTGCACGGGAAACTCGTCTACAGCGAGGAGGACACCGTCACCCACGTGGTCCCGGCGGTGCCGTACCGGTATCATTGCCCCGATCGGTGGACCACGGAGAATGTCCTGCGCCGCAACATCCTCGGGTCGCTGCGCGATGGCGGCACGAGTTGGTACATGGACTGGTTCGGTCAGAATTGGTACCGGGACGAGGCGCTCATGAAGAGCATTGCGGCGACGCAACGCCTGGCCCGCGAGCGGCTCGATACCGATCAGGCCAGCGTGGCCCAGATCGCCGTGATCGCCGACGAGAGCGTCGTGGCGCGTCTCTACCATGACCCCGAACTGATCAACCGTTGGACGCTGGAGCGGCTTTCGGACCTGTGGCGCGTCGGCGCGCCGCTGGACGTCTTCCTGAGGAGCGACATGGCGCAACTCGACCGGCGGCAATACAAGCTGGTTATCGAACTCGACCGCGAACCGGCGGGCGGGGTGGAGTATTGGCGCGGGCAGGCCCGCGAAGCGGGGGTACACATCTACACCGATTCTGGCGACCAGGTGCTGGCGGAGAAGGAGTGGCTGACAATTCACGCCGCCAGTGACGGCACGCGGCGAATCGTACTGCCTCGGCCGTGTCGCGTAATCGATGCGCTGAACGGTGCGGTAGTGCTGGACTGCGGAACCGAGTTCACGGTCGAGTTGAAGCGGGGGCAAACGGCGGTGTGGCGACTGATTGAGGGACCGGGAGCCTGACAAGGGGCTGCGACCCCCTGGCTGGGCGGTTCCTTGTTGTCCTGAAGAGATTATGTTACTTTACGATGTTTATTGGGGCAATTCCCTGACTGGGAGCAAGCCGGGTGGATGCGCGCGGTCTGTCGAGTGCTGAATGCGGACTGGCGACTAACGTGGCACGGGCATCCTGCCCGTAGCCCGAGCGGGTGGATGAGTGGATGAGGAGCGGCTGCGGGCATAGGGCCCGTGCCAGGAGGGGGACGAGCATGAGCACGACGAACTGGACGCGCAGAACGGTATTCGCAATCTCCATGGGCCTGCTGCTGGCAGCGGCGCAGGGAACGCTGGCCACCACATGGACGGCGTCGGTCGGCGGTATCTGGACGAACAACGCGACCTGGGGTGGGTCAGGCCAGCCGAACCCCGGGGACGACGTCGTGATCAGCGCGGGCAAGTCCGTCACGGTGGACGTCACCACGGTCGCTCTCAACAACTTCACGAACAGCGGCACGCTGTTCTTCGTCGGCACCAATACGGCTCTGCAGGCGATTAACGTCACGATCACCAGCACCGGTAACGCGACGCACACGAACGAAACGGCGACGACCACCAACGCGGACGGCAAGTGGTATCCGGACTACCGCGTGTGGATCGTGTGTTCCAACCTGACCGTGGCGGCGGGCGGCGGCAAGATTGATGTCACCGGCATGGGGTACCTCGGCGGCCGGACGGCCAATAATTACGTCGGACGCGGACCCGGCGGGGCGGCACTGCCGGGCGGCGGCGGTTACGGAGGGCGTGGCGGCGGGAGCGCCTCCTGGGGTAGCCCCTACGGCTCGTACACCAACCCCGTGGACCCCGGCTCCGGCGGCGGAAGTTACAACGGAGCAACCTACGCCGGCAGTTCCGGCGGCGGCGTGATTTGCATCGCCGCGAGCGGCAAGGTTGCCGTGAACGGCTCCATTATCGCGGATGGCCAGCCGCAGATTGACCAATATTCGGCGACGGGTTCGGGCGGAAGCATCTTCATCACCTGCAACAGCATCATCGGCAGCGGTGTCATTCGGGCCAACGGCGCGTCCACAAGTCTTGGGGGTGGTCAGAATAATGAAGGTCCCGGCAGCGGCGGTCGTATCGCCATCGTATACGACCCGGGGGCACAGGCGGCGGAGGCGATCCCGCCAACGATCCAGTTCTCCGTGGCAGGTGGGGTCCGACCGTTCGGCACCAGCGGTAGCCTGGTTACCGGTGCCGGCGGCGCGCTCAACAGCTATCGCGGCGAGCCGGGCTCGCTGTACCTGCCTGACACCAATTTCCTCCCGACCACGACGATTACAAACAGTTTTGACCTGAAGATCCCTGGCTTCACGTCGTGGAGTCCGGCCACGCTGACCATCAGCAACAGTTGGGTTCGTTTGGGCGGTGTCAGCCTGACCGTGGGGGGGGATCTCAAGATATCGGACAACGCCGGACGGCTGGACGCGAGCAACGCCAATGTCATCTGCGCCGGGAACCTAGTGCTGACAAATGGTGGGACCCTGGTTCTCTATCCCGGCGCGGCGGGCGCCCCGGAACTCCGGGTGGCAGGCAACGTCCGGCTCGCCGGGGTCGGCACCGGCTGGGCGCAGAATTGGGGTGCTTCCCTATGCCTGCTTGCCGCGAACACCAACGGCGTTACGCCCTACGGAGCGCTGCTGAGCGTGACGAACGACATTACGGTGGGTGGCAGTTGTTGGATATACCCCTATTGCGCGAACACCAATGGCGGCGGCGTCAAGATCCAGGCCGCGAACGTGAATCTGGCCGCCAGCGGCGGGATTAATGCCGACGGCAAAGGGTTTCGGGGTACATTCGGCCCAAGCGGTTCGGGCAGTTCCGGCTTCGGTAAGGGCGGCGCCACCCAGGCCAGCGGCGCGGGCTATGGCGGCCGCGGTGGGACTAAATACTCGTCATATGTCGGCGTCTCCGGGGGAACCTACGGGTCGGCGAGCCTGCCGCTCCAGCCCGGCAGTGGCGGCGGCGATGTTAATAACAATCAGTCGGGCTGTGACGGCGGCGGCCTGGTGTGGATCGAGGCGACCAACCGGGTGACGGTTGACGGATCGATCACGGCAATCGGCGTGATACAAGACCCTTCCTGGTCCGGCGGCTCCTCGGGCGGCGGCATCTACATCGTCTGCGACACGTTCGCCGGCGGCGGGAAAATCTCCGCCGACGGCTGCAAGGGGGGGAGCACCGCCGGCGGCGGCGGGGGCCGCATCTCGATCAACTACACCGCCGCCAATCAGGCGTTGCTGGGCAAACCCACCGTCCGGTTCTCGGCGGCGGGCGGCCTGCCGATGACGGATAGTCTCGCGGTTCTGAGCGGTACGAACGTTGTGGCCACCTCGCGCGGCGAACCGGGTACTCTTTACCTCACGGACACAAACTTCTTCCCGAACGGCGGAGTGGTCATCGACTCGATCCAGCCGGTCATTCCTGGCTTTACGAACTGGACGGCGGCGTCGCTGACCGTCAGTAACGCATGGCTCAAACTCAACGGCATCCAACTCAATGTGGCTGGCGACCTGGTGGTCAACGAAACCTACGGCCGCCTCGACGTGTCGAACGCCACGCTTACGTGCGCCGGCAACCTGGTGCTGACCAACAGCGGCGAGTTGCACCTGTGGCCCAGTTCTTCGGCGCCGAAGGTTCTGGACGTGACGGGTGATCTGTCGCTCGCCACCGGCGGCACCGCCGCCGGATTCGGCGCTTACGGGGCTTTCTTCTCGGTCTATGCCACCACCAACAACCTGGCGCCCAACTATGGCGCGCTGTGCAATGTCGGCGGGGCAGTCACGGTGAGGACGAACTGCGAGATCGACGTTTACTCTCATCCGTCGACCGGTTCCGTCGTGCGCTTTACGGTCGACAGTCTGAACGTCGCCAATGGCGGCACAGTCACCGCCGTCGGGCACGGCTATCCATTCAATGCCGGGCCCGCGCCGGGCGGCCCCGGTAGTGACCGTGGCGCCGGCGGGGGACACGGTGGGGTGGGCGGCAATTCCGACGCGGGTCAAGCTATGGGCGGTTCGCCGACCTATGGCGTCGCGGCTGCGCCGATAACGGCTGGCAGCGGCGGCGGCAGGCCGGGAACCGGCAGCGGCGGCGGGGCTCTGTGGTTCGCAGCCGCGAACACGTTGAACGTGGACGGCACGCTTATGGCCGATGGAGCGAGCTCGGGATCTGGAGCTTGGGCCGGCTCGGGCGCCGGAGGCTCAGTCAATCTCACCTGCAAGACATTTTCGGGAGCCGGGGCTTTGTGGGCTCGCGGCGGCGCCGGTGGCACCAGCGGCGGCGGTGGCGGCGGCGGCGGACGGATCGCGGTCACGCGCCAGTTCGACACGTGGAGCGGCACGCTCCTCACGAATACGACGTCTACCGTCGGCGGCATCAAGGGCGGCGGTACGTCCACGGCAGGCAGCAACGGCACGGTCGTCGTGGGGCAGTCGGCGTCCATACCCTGGGTGACGAACCAGGCCGCCACCTCCGTAAGCTACACGTACGCCACGCTGAATGGCAGGCTGCTGTCCTCCGGCACAGCCCCGACGACCGTGTGGGTGTATTGGGGGCTGACCGACGGCACCACCAACAAGGCCGCGTGGGACACGAACGGCTGGTTCGATGTCGTGGTGGCCCCGTCGAACCTCACGGCGAATGTGACCGGTCTGATCGCCGGCACCAACTATTTCTACGGTTTCTATGCCTCCAATTCCGTCGGCGATACGTGGGGCGGGCCCTCCATCGGCTTCGCGACGCCGGCCCCCCTGCCGACGATTTCCAACGCGACCTTCGGCGCCACGAACGTGACGCCCACCTCCGCCTGTCTGAACGGCTATCTATTCGCCACCGGCATGACGCCGACCACGGTGTCGGTGGTTTGGGGGCCGACCGATGCGGGCACGAACAACGGCGCCCCTTGGGCCTATACGAATAACGTGCCGGGCTATCCGGTGATCGGCCCGGTGTCGGCCACGGTGACGCTGCCGGCGTCGAATACCTTCTACTACTACCGCTTTACCGCCCAGAACAGCGGCGGGCAGGCGGTGGCCGACCCGGTATCGATGTTCATGGCCAGCGCAGTCGGGGTGATCGCCACGGCCCCGAATGCCGCGAAAACAGGGCCGGTTCCCGGCACGGTCACCGTGTACCGGGCGTCCTCCATGACAAACCTGGCGATCACTGTGAACTACGCCATCGGCGGCACAGCCGCGCTGGGCTTGGACTACACGCTGAACCCGGCCGGCACCAGCATCGTGATGAATGCCGGGGTTTCATCGGTGGCCATCGCGGTTAATCCTATCTGGAGCGATGCTCCCAGGGGGAACCCGAATGTCACGCTGACGCTGTTGCCGGGCCGGTTTGCGGCGGCCGCGCAGAACAGCGCCACGGTCGCCATCGCGGACGCCGTGATCTCCGTCGGTTCGAACGGAACAGTGGCGGCCGGGGACTGGTGGGGGCTTACCAACTGGAGCCGGGGCCGGCCGCCGGTCGATGGCGATACAGTTTACATTGCCAATAACACCATCATCAGCAACTCCAGCCGGGCGCTGGTCTCGCTCACGGTGAATGCCGGCAGTACGCTGACGTTCTACGGCACGAACACGAGCATTACGGCGACTGACATCACAATCAACGGCACCGTGACCCATCCCATCCAATCGGCCCTTACCACGAACGCCGATGGCAGATGGTATCCGGACAACCGTGTCTGGTTCGTTTGCTCCAATCTGACCGTGGCGGGGAGTGCAGGCAAGATCGACGTCACCGCCATGGGGTACCTGGGCGGACGGTCGGTCAATCTCCCGGCTGACGTTGGACGTGGTCCGGGCGGCGGCGGCAATGTGGACCGGGGCGGAGGCGGTTACGGCGGCTGCGGTGGCGGGAAGAGCGGCGGCGGCGGGACGTACGGGTCCTACACCAACCCCGCGGATCCCGGCTCCGGCGGCGGCAGTTACTCCGGGTTCAACAGCGGCGGCTCGGGGGGCGGCGTGATCTGTATCGCCGCGAGCGGCAAGGTCACCGTGAACGGCGCCATAGTCGCGGACGGCCAGGCGCAAACTGACCAGTACTCGGCGACCGGCTCGGGCGGAAGCATATTCATTGTGTGCAACAGCATGGCGGGTAACGGATCGATTCGGGCCAACGGCGGGTCTGAAACCGCTGGGGCTGGTCAGAATACTGAAGGTCCCGGCGGCGGCGGCCGTGTCGCGGTCGTGTACAGCCCGACGGCGCAGGCGGCGGAACCCATCCCGCCGACGATCCAGTTCTCCGTGGCAGGCGGGGTCCGGCCCAACGGCACCAGCGGAACTTGGGCCTTGAGCGATACTGGGGTTCTCAGCACCTATCGCGGCGAGCCAGGCACGCTGTATCTCACTGACACCAATTTCTTCCCCATCACGACGCTTACGAGCGGGTTCGATCTGAAGATACCGGGCTTTACGGCCTGGAATCCGGCGTCGTTGACGGTCATCAGCAACTGGGTCCGCATCAGTGGGGTGAACCTGAGCGTGGGAGGCGATCTCAAGGTGTCCGAGAATGGCGGACGCCTGGACACGAGCAATGCCAACATCGTATGCGCTGGCAACCTCGTGCTGACAAACGGCGGCACCATGTTCCTGGTGCCCGGTGCGGCGGGTGTCCCTTCACTCAGTGTGGCGGGCAACGCCCGGGTGTCCGGCGTCGGCACCGGCTGGGGCCAGAACACGGGAGCGTCGCTCTGGCTGTGCGCCGGTGACACGAACAGCACCTCGCCCTATGGGGCGCTGCTGAGCGCGGGTAACGACATCACGGTGGACACCAACTGCGCGATCTACTCTTACTGCCTGAGCCCCTATGGGCGAACGGTGAAGATCCAGGGCGCAAACGTGATCGTGGCTAATGGCGGCAGCATCAATGCCAACGCCAGGGGATTCCGGTCATCGGCCGGAACCGCGGCGGGCGCGACCAGCGTTCCCTACGGCGGGGGCGGGGCACACGGCGGAGTGGGCGGCAAGAGCGCGAACAACGATGTGGGTGGTTCGCCGGTGTATGGCCTCACGAATGCGCCGGTAACGGCCGGCAGCGGCGGCGGCGGCGGCGCGTATGGGTATGCCGGCGGCGGTGCATTGTGGATTGCAGCCGGGGGTACGGTGAGGGTGGACGGTACGCTAACGGCGGATGGAACGGGAAATGGCACGATCAATCTCTATGGCGGCGGTGGCGCCGGCGGTTCCATCTTTGTCACGTGCATGAAATTCACGGGCGCCGGGGTTGTGTCGGCCCGCGGCGGGCCCGGTGGCGGGTCGGCCGGCGGCGGCGGCGGCGGCGGACGGATCGCGATCTGGCGCGGGTCGGACCTCTGGACCGGCACGCCCATCACGAATACGACGTCAGTCGCCGGCGGCACCAACGGCGGGACCGGTGTGGCCGGAAGCAATGGCACTGTCTTCTGGGGAGTCATTCGCGGAACAGTCTTTGAAATTCAATAACGACGGGAGGGATCGCCCGCCACGGCCTTCAATAGGCCGTGGCTCGGGCGTCCCGCCCGGAGTCCCATTCGAACGTTTTCCTTCCACCCCGGGCACGGTCCGATGGCTGGTGGCCCGATGAGAAATCTTCTTGGCCATCATGCAGACGGTCGGCGAGGCCGCCGACCCTCCCGAAATGTAAAGGAAACGCACGATCTCAAACTGGGAGGGACGCCGGCCTCGGCGTCCTCTGGGGTTCTCCAACAGGTTGCTAAGGGGCGCCCCCACACCCTGATCGACAAGACTGGAGCGAACGCATGAGTAGATCGTTGGGAACGGCATGCGGCGAGACCGCTGGGACCCTGTGCCAGGGAGAAGCCAAGACTGACTGGCATGGCGCCTGGGTGTGGTCCGAGGCTGCGGGTAAGGCCCGCAACGCCTATGCCTTGTTCAGGCGGTCGTTTGTTCTGGAGTCCGAAACGGAAATCCAGATCGCCATCACCGCCGACAGTTTCTATGAGCTCTACGTTGACGGGCGCCGCCTCGGACGCGGTCCGGCGCGGTCGCATCTGGACTACTACGGCTTCGATCGCCACGTCCTGCGATTGCCTGCCGGCACGCATGTGCTGGCCGTGCTGGCGCACCATATCGGCGTGGTGAATGCCTGCGTGATGACCGGCCGTCCGGGCCTGCTCGTCGATGTTGCTGGCAGCGGCATCGCCTTCGGCAGTGACCGCTCCTGGCGCTGCCGGCCGACCGGTGCCTGGCGGCCGGACCTGCCGTGCCTCATGTCCCACTTCGGCTTCTGGGAGGAGTGCGATTTGTCGCGGCTGCCGGCCGGTTGGACCGACGTGGCCTACAATGACTCCGATTGGTCGGATGCGGTCGAAATCGGGCGTCCCCCCTGCGCGCCCTGGCTGCGGCTGATCGAGCCCGACATCCAGCCGCCCGTAAGTCGGGAGGTGAGGGCCGTAGGCATCGTCGCGGGCGGGATTTGGCAAGCGGGAACGGTGACCGAGGACGGCACGCCCAAGCGCAACACGGTCGCAGGCGGCTGGCTCGACGGCGCCTCGACCCTCGATATCCCCAGCAAGCAGGTCGCCGCGCGCGTTCGGACGCCGGGCACGGTCACGGTGCTGCCAGCGGACTTCGCCCTGCCGGGCGGCGCCGAGGCGGGCCGCTGGCTGACCGTGGATTTTGGCCGCACCATTTCCGGCTATCCGGTCCTGTCGGTCGAGGCCGCCGAGGCGGGCGTCACGATCGATCTCGCCTATGACGACGTGCTGCGGCCGGACGGTTCGGTGAATCCCGAGCGCACCTATGCCCGCATGACCGACCGGTTCCGCCTGCCGGCAGGGGCGAGCGTGGTCCGGCCCGTGCATCCCCGCGGTTTCCGTTTCCTGACCGTTGATCTCGCCGGCGCCGGGAGCCTGCGCCTGCTCGCGGTGCAGGCGCTCGAGGAGACCTACCCGTTCGCCGCCCCTTCACCCTTCGCTGCCTCCGATCCGCGCCTGGCCGGCTTCGCGCGGCGCGGCGCCGAAACGGTGCGCGTCTGCACCACCGACGCCTTCACGGATTGCGCCAGCCGTGAACGCGTGCAGTGGATGGAGGATCTCTACCTCCATGCCCGCGTCGCCGCCTATGCCTTCGGCGATACGCGCCTGCTTCGTCGCGCCCTGTTCCAAGGGGCACAGAATGCCCTGCCGGACGGGCGCATCAACGGGTTCATGCCCTCCGAACGGACCGGCTGCGCCTTCGCGTCATCCAGCCTGCTGTGGCTGCACGCCCTGGTTGACTATCGACTCTTTGCCGACGATGAGTCGGGATGCGGGCAGTTGATTCCCGCCGCGCAGCGGCTTCTGGGGCTTATCCGGTCCGTGACCGACAACGAGGGCCTCGTCGCCTCCTGGCCGGCTGGGCAGTTCTGGGACTGGGCGCCGATCGAGGAAAGCGGCTGCATGCTGCTGACCAACGCCTTCCATATCTGGGCGCTGAGCCGCCTGGTCGCCGACCCGCTTTTTGCCGCGTTACTGGGTCCGGATATGCCTGCGCAGATCGAACGCATGCGCGAGGCGGCACACCGTTGTTTCTGGGATGCGGAGCGCAAGCTTTACCGCGACGCCGCGGCCAGCGACGACCGCACGCCGCTCTACAGCCAGCACGCCAATGCCCTGGCCGTGCTATCCGGCATTTGTCCGGACAGCGGCCGGGCTGCCTTGCTGCGACGGATTACGGATCCGGCCAACCTTGGCCCCATCCCTGTGGGCGAGCACGCGCTGTGGAAGTCGCCCCGTCCGGGGCCGCAGCAGATCGTTCCGGTCGGCACGCTCTGGTTCGGGCATTTTCTCTGCCAGGCCTTGTGGGAGTCCGGGCTGGCGGAGGAAGCGCTTGCCCAGATGCACATGCTCTGGGGCGCGGCCGGGGAGGCCCCGACTTTCCCGGAGACCCGCGTCAGCGCCGGCAACACCACCCAGTGCCACGGCTGGGCCGGCGGGCCTGCCTGGCTGCTCCCCGCCTATGTCCTGGGCGTGCGGCCGGTCGGGCCGGGGTGGTCGCAGGTGGCGGTTGATCCCTGTCCCGGCGGCCTGGCCTGGGCGTCGGGCGAGGTCATGACGCCGCACGGCCGGTTGGCCGTCCGCTGGCAGCGTGAGGCCGATGGCCACCTCGCCGTGGATATCAAAGCCCCCGCCGGCGTAAGTGTGCGCCGCACGAACGCCTGAATCCCCTGGAATGAACATGCGAAAGCCCCCTATGACGAATGCGAAACTCGACAGTCCGGCCACCGCCCGGCAGCGTGTGCGGAGCGCGCTTGCCCATCGCCAACCGGACCGCGTTCCCTTCTCCTGGCAGTTCTGCGCCACCCCGGAAATGAGCGGCTGTCTCGAACGGGAGCTGGCCGCGCGCGGCATCTCATGGGATGCGCTCCGGCAGGTAACGGAAGACATCGTTTGGTTGGGACCGAATTTTTGCGGTCCCAAGGAACGCGGCGGTGGGGCCTGGGATGTCTGGGGCATCGGCTGGAAAGATGTGAACTACGGGCATGGTACGTACCGGGAGGTCGATACCTATCCGCTGGCCGGCGTCGACAGCCTTGCCGCGCTTGACGATTACCCCTGGCCCGATCCGGCCTGGTACGACTATGCTGGGCTGGCCAGGCAGGCGGCCGAAGTGGACGCGCATAGGGCTGTGAAATTCGCGGCCATGAACCCGCTCGAAACCCTGTGCTGGATGACCGGGCTGGAGGAGGTGCTCTGTAATTGCGCGGCCCGTCCGGAACTCGTGGTCCGGGCGCTTGAACACATCGTGGAGTTCTACGAGCAGCGGCTGGTGCGCTCGCTTGAGGTGGCCGGGGAACGGATGGACATCGTGTTCTTCTTCGACGACCTGGGCAGTCAGAACGGTCCACTGCTATCCCCCGCCATGTACCGGGACCTGGTCAAGCCGTTCCATCACCGGCTCTTCGCCAGGGCGCATGAACGGGCGCCCGGCGCCAGGGTCATGATGCACAGCGACGGCTCGGTGTTCGCGCTGCTGGACGACCTGCTCGACGCCGGCATGGAGGTCCTGGAGGCGGTGCAGGTGGACTGCGTCGACATGGAGCCGCGAAAGCTCAAGGACACGTTCGGCGACCGCCTGTCGTTCCATGGCGCCATCAGCGTGCAGCAACTCCTGCCGCGCGCCGATGCCGCGACCGTTGAACGAACCTGCCGCGAACTGGTCGCGATTCTCGGCGAGGGCGGCGGCTACATCGCCGCGCCGGCGCACGCGATCCAGATGGGCACTCCGGTCGACAACGTGCTGGCCATGCTCAAGGGCGTGCTCGGGGACGCCGGGTACGAGGCGGCGCTTAAACAGAGCGCGCTGCCGTCTGCGGGAAAACATCCGTGACGTCACCCTCTGGCAACGACGAACGTTTGCGCGCCTACCTGCGGCAACTCGCCGTCCGCGACTGGGGCGCTCCGTCCGGCTTTGCCGGCCGCACCTGTTTCCAGGCCATTCCCGCCCTGGAACTGGAGAGGCAGGGCGCGCCCGCGGGCGATTTCCGCTGGGAATGGATTGACTTCTCGCTCGAACTGCTCCGCCGGCGCAAGGACTGTCAGGACTTTGCGATGGTCGGGCTCTTGCGCATGCTGTGCCGCTACCGCGACTCACGCCTGCTCACGCCGGACCACCGGGCCGCGATCGAGACGGCGCTGCTCGCCGCCAAGTATGCCGAGCAGGATCCCGGCGAGGACACCTGCTGCTGGCACACGGAGAACCACCAGGTGCAGTACGCGTCGTCCGAGCTGCTGGTCGGCCAACTCTTCCCCGACACGGTGTTTCCCAACACCGGCAGGATCGGCGCCTGGCACCGTGAACGCGCCCGCGAAGCGCTTTACCTGTGGCTGGACTGGCGGTTGCGTTTCTCGTTTTCGGAATGGAATTCGAGCTGTTACTACGACGAGGATGGGGCGGCGCTGCTGAACCTGGCGGAATACGCCGAGGATCCGGAACTGTGCCGCCAGTCCAAGGCCGTGCTGGACCAGTTGGCCTTCCATGTCGCGCTAAACAGTTGGCGCGGACTTACCGGCGCCTCGCAGGGCCGCACGTACCTGGAGCAGCAGATCGCGCCGGACGAGACGCCGATGGCGACGCTGGCCCAGGTCTGCTGGGGCGACGAGCCGGTTCCCGGGCGGCTCAGCCTCGCCACGGTGCTCCTGGCCGCCGGCGACGTGCGCCTGCCGCCCGGCGTCCTGGCCGTGGGCCGGGGCTGTGACGAGGAGATGGAGAACCGCGAGCGGCATGGCCTGGATGCCGAAGGCGGCCCGGCATTCGGGGTGTATCCCGATCGCCAGCGGGATTGCCCCTTCTTTATGGGCGCCGGCCAGGAACACCATCACCTGGTGGTCGGGGCGCGTTACGCGCTGCGCAGCGGGCAGGAAAAATGGCCTGGGTACTTTGTCGATCACGACTACTATGCGCGCTGCAAGGGCCGGGGCGAAGCGTTCGACACTTGGGCGCTGCCGCACGCGCTGGGGCAGGCCGATCTCTATACGTTCCGCACGCCCGACTACATGCTCGGGTGTGCCCAGGACTACCACCCTGGCGCGCCGGGCTATCAGCAGTTCATCTGGTGCGCGACACTCGGTCGGCGGGCCGTGGTGTTCACGACCAATCCCGCGCCGGCCAACGTGCCATACGGAAGGCCGGGGCCCTGGGTCGGGAACGGCGTGCTGCCCAAGGTCGTCCAGTACCGCAACGTGCTGATCGCCCTGCACCGGGTGCGCCCCTGTCCAATCTACGACCAGCCGCCCTGGTTCAGGCAGGACCGGGTCCACGCCTGGTTCCCGCGCGGCGCGTTTGACGCCGTGGTCGAACGCAAAGGCTGGTGTTTCGGGCGCAAGGGCGATGCCTATGTGGCGTTGCGCCCCGACAAGCCGGCCGAATGGCTGGCGCCCGACCCCGCGCTGTCCGCGCGGGTGGGGGCCAACGAGCCCTACGAATGGAATGTCGGCGACATCGATGTCGCTTGGGTGTGTGAGCTCGGAGCCCGGCGTACGCACGGTGACTTCGCGACGTTTGTCGGGCGTATCTCCGCCGCGCGTGTCGAGGGCAACCTTGATGGGCTGGTCTACGAGTCGCCCAGCCTTGGTCGGGTGGAGACCGGGTGGCAGCGGGGCCTGACCGTCGCGGGTCAGCCAATCGCGACCCGCGACTACCCGCGTTTCGACAATCCGTATTGCCAGGCGCCGTTCGGCCCGCGCGCCCCGAGTATCGCTGAGGACAATCCATGAAGCAGCCTAACATCCTTTTCATCATGGCCGACGACCACGCGGCCCACGCCATCAGTGCCTACGGAAGCCGGGTCAACCGGACGCCGAACCTCGACCGCATCGCCGAGGGCGGCATGCGTTTCGACAATTGCTTCTGCACCAATTCGATCTGCACGCCGAGCCGGGCCGTGATCCTGTCCGGTACTCACAGCCATGTGAACGGCGTCACCACGCTTGCAACCCCCATGGATAACCGGCTCCAGACGTTTCCCAAGCTCTTGCAGCAGGCCGGCTACGAGACGGCCGTGTTCGGCAAATGGCACCTGGGCGAGGGGCCGGAGCATTGCCCGACCGGGTTCGACGATTGGGCGGTGCTGCCCGGCCACGGTTATTACTTCAACTCCGACTTCATCTTCAAGGGGCCGAACGGCGGCACGCAGCGGCCCGTGCCAGGCTACATCACGGATGTCATCACCGACCTGTCGCTCGACTGGCTGAAGCGGCGTGACCGCCGCAAGCCGTTCTGCCTTCTCACCCACCACAAGGCGCCGCACCGACAGTGGCTCACGGACGAGGCGCATGCCGGCCTGTACCTGGGCGAGACCCTGCGCGAGCCGGATAACCTGCAGGACGACTACCGCCACCGTGCCTTTGCCGCCGAAGCCGCCGCGATGCGCGTCGGCGTTTACATGAACCAGGGCGACCTGCAGGCGGAGATCAACCGCAGCCTGCCGGAATCCGAACTGCGGTCGTGGGCCTACCAGCGCTACCTCAAGGCCTACCTGCGCGTGGTCGCCGGCATTGACGACAACGTGGGCCGTCTGCTCAACGCCCTCGACGCCGCGGGGCTGGCCGAGGATACGGTCGTAATTTACACCTCCGACCAGGGCTTCTTTCTCGGCGACCACGGCTGGTTCGACAAGCGCTTCATGTACGAGGAGTCGCTGCGCATGCCCTTCCTGCTGCGCTACCCGCGCGAGGTCGCGCCGGGCAGCGTAAATCGCGACATGGTCGCCAATGTCGACTTCGCCCCGTTCTTCACCGACCTGGCCGGGTTGCCGCCGACGGCGGGGTTCCAGGGCCGCAGTTTCCGCCCCATGCTGGGCGGGCACACCCCGGCCGACTGGCGCCAAACGCTCTACTACCGCTACTGGATGAACCGCGGCGATCACAACGTCGCCGCCCACTACGGCATCCGCACGTTGAAACACAAACTCATTTACTACTACTACGACGGACTCGGACTGCCCGGCACGACCTGGGGCGAGTTCCCGGAGGCCTGCAAGCTCGAAGGCCGCGCGCCGGAGTGGGAACTCTTCGATCTGGAGAAGGATCCGCGCGAAATGAACAACGTTGCCAACGACCCCGCCTACGCCGCCATCCGCCGCGAGTTGACCGGCGAGTTGCACCGCTTGCAGGCGGAGTTGGGCGACCGGCCGTTCTGATTTTGGAGCGGCGCGGCTTCCCGCGCCGGCCTGCCCTGAGCGCCATCGAAGAGCCG
>CAITUY010000192.1 GCA_903895695.1 uncultured bacterium | reverse complement strand
CTCTGTCTCCGGCTGCCATTCCAGCCCCAACTCCACCCCGCCGCACTCCGTAACACCGCCTCAAAACTCCCCGCAACCCGCCGCTCCCGCTTTCCTTCCCACTCATCCTCTCTCATTCCTGCCAAAAGAATCAGCCATACGTTCCGGAGGCCATAGCGAGGTTACACTTGACGCCCGTTGACCGGCTGTCAGCCACGAACCTACTGCGCATTGTGATCATTCTGCCGCAACGCAATCAGGACGCGATCAGCAACCTGGTCCAGGATATCTACGACCCGTCTAGCACCAATTTCCATCGCTACTTGACTCCCGCGCAGTTCAATGAGCGGTTTGCACCAGCCAATGCAGATTATCAGACGGTTATCGGTTTTGCCAAAACGCACGGCCTGACCGTGACCCGCACGGTTCCGGGCCGCACGATCGTGGAAGTGGACGCCGCAGTGGCGGATATTGAGAAGGCAATGCACGTGACGCTGCACCTGTATCAGCACCCGACGGAACCACGCCAGTTCTTTGCGCCGGATGTCGAGCCGTCACTCGACTTGGAGGTGCCAGTCTTGGTCGTCCGCGGCCTGAACAATTATGCTATACCCCACCACATAAGTCACATTGGCAACGGAGGGACGCCTGCGACGGCGATGGGTGGCTCCTTTCCTTGGGGCACCTCCAACAGTATTTATATGGCCTCCGACATCAGGCATGCCTACGTTCCGGGCACCCCCCTGACTGGCGCCGGACAAGTGCTCGGCTTGATGGAGTTCGATGGCTACACCCCTGCCGACATTACTGCATACGAAGCGACCAACGGATTGCCGAATGTCCATATACAGGAAGTCTTTGTGGGTTGGTCAGGGCCCAACAATCCTAACAACGGCGATCCCGAACCCGGGGTGGACATCGACATGGCAATCGCCATGGCACCCGGTCTGTCTGAGGTGGTCTTCTATTATGGGAACAATAATCCCCATGCCGATAGTATGCTAACCGAGATGGCAGATCCAACCCAGGGCGAGCCGCTTCCTCTCCAGCTCAGTTCCTCTTGGGGGTATCCGCTAGATGCCATCACTGATACTGCCTTCGTGCGATTTGCAGTCCAAGGGCAGTCATTCTTTGGAGTGTCGGGTGATGGAGGCTCCTACCCCATGCAGGCTCATTACGCCCAGTATGTCACGGCGGTTGGCGGAACGGAGTTGGCCATGTCTGGCCTCGGGGCGTCCTGGTCCAACGAAACCGTCTGGGGAAACGGCCAGCCGCCAGGGACAGGCGAAGCCCATGGCTCCGGCGGTGGAATCGTGACCAACGTTCCCATACCGGCTTACCAACAGCCGGTCAACATGACTGCCGTTGGCGGATCCCCCGTTTGGCGGAATCTTCCGGATGTCGCCATGGTTTCGGACAACCTAATGGGGTTCCTCACTGGGACCGACGGAGTCCAGCAAATAGAAAGCTTCTCTGGAACAAGCTTTTCCACGCCGCTCTGGGCTGGGTTTACCGCGCTGGTAAATGAACAGGCCGCAGCCCTCAAGCAAGGTCCCGTCGGTTTCCTCAACCCGGCCCTCTACGCGATTGGTCTGGGACCGAACTATAGCAGCTGCTTTCACGACGTCACCGTGGGTAATAACACGTGGAGCAACAGCCCCGGGGCCTACTTCGCCGCCCCCGGCTACGATCTTTGCACAGGCTGGGGATCTCCAAAAGGCGCCAGCCTGATCAATCTTCTTGCTCGATGGAGCGGGGCCGTTTGGGTGGATTTCAACTACACCGGATCTCTTCAAACCGGCTCCTTCACAAATCCGTACCCAACACTGGCGAAGGGCACAAATGCCGTGGCCAGCGGCGGAACGATCTTCATCAAAACCGCGGGATCAAGTCCGGAAACCATGACCATTTCCAAGCCAATGACGATTAACGCGATTGGCGGTGCGGCTACGATTGGTCATCAATGAAGATCAATCATGGAACGAAAATGAAAGCTGCAATCATAGCGGCAAGTCTTATGCTCGCGGGCGGCACAACCGCCTTTGCGCAGTACACCAATAAGAGCAACGTACTCGACGGTTCCGGCTCGATTTCGTCCGGCGGCGGCTACACGAACATCAGTGCCACCGGCCAGCCTGGAGGAGTTTCACAAACGATGGCCGGAACGCTGCCGCTAAATGCCGGCACGATCGTCAATCAGGCCGGATTCCTGACCACGTTCTTCCTGAAACCCGGTCTTCTGAGCGGCCACGGCATACCGGTCGAAATCGACCCGGACAACGACGGCGATGGACTGAGCGATTGGGCAGAAATCACAGGATCGTCATTTAGCCCGGCCACGCCCACCGACCCGAACAATCGCTCCACGGCGGGCGACGGGATCTCGGATGGCGCGAAAGCCGTTGCCGGCACGAACCCGAACGACCCGAACGCCTACTTAAGGATCACAGCCATCACTAACGCCGCCGGGCAGTGTTTCATCGCATGGCTTGCGCACGGCAACCATGAGCGAACGTATCGCGTGCTCGCCGCGAGCGGCGTGGGCTCGCCCTATTCGATGGTCATCTTCAGCAACACGGTCGCGGGTGGCGCCACCCCCTGGTATGTCGTCACCAACGTCATCAGCGACGCAGCGACCACGAACACGCGTTTTTACGCGGTTGATGTGACGCCGTGATTCTTGGGAGATGACCACGTCCGGTCAAGACCGACTGGGCGGCGAATGCCCAGATCATCAAGGGACCGCAGGGGCATTCCTGCCCAGTATGTAACCAATGGCGAGGCCGATGACCAAGCCTACGATCAGGCCCACAAAGATGCCAAACGGGCTGGTCTTTGCGTCTGGCTTGAGCGTGTATGCCGTTAGAGTTCCTGACGGCCCCACCTTCGCGCGGATGACATGCTTCTTGTGGTGCGCCGGTACGGTGATCGGCGTGTTGCAGCACGGGCACTCAATGACGTGCCCGCGCATGGAGTCATCGCCCTCAAGAGACTGCTTGCACTTGGGACACTCGAACACTAACGACGACATCGTCTTGTTCCTCTAGGCGCAGGCGGCAATGGCGGCGTCGCGAAAAACGGCCTGGCTCCTGGCGCCATCATTCGGGAAGCCGGCGTGCTGCACCAGATAGACGGTGATCAAGCCGCGGTGCCAGTCGATGGTCATGTTGGTGGCCTGGGCGCCGCCATGGCCGGCGGTTCCGTCGCCCGTGCCCCAACCGAGCCCATAACCGTCAGGTATCCCCTCGCCAGTCTGTCTTCTTGTCATCTCCCTGACGGAGGCGTCCGATAGGTAACGGGTCCCCTCGAAACTACCGCCGTTGAGTATCATCCGACAAAACCGACCGACATCCGCGGCGGTGGAAAAGAGCCCGCCCGCGGGCACGGGATGCCGCGCGTGACTGGAGAGCGGGAGGTAGGCCAGTTGGCCAATCCCCATCTCCTCAAGCCCGGTCCCGGCCGCGTTCGGCCTGTAGGACTTAGCCAGGCGTGCGACCTGCTTCGGCGTAGGCCAGAAGGTGGTGTCCTTCATGCCAAGCGGCCCCAGAAGACGTTGCTCGAGAAATTCGGCATACGGCTGGCCGCTGACGACCTCGATGATGCGCCCCACGGTGTTGATCCCGGCATTGGAATATTGATATTTGCTGCCCGGCTCGGACTGGAGAGGGGTCATGGTATAACTGCGCACGGCATATTCCAACGGAAGCCGGTCAAGGGTCGGTTCCTCGATGGCCGACTTGAATGGCATACCGCTGGTGTGGCACAGCGCCTGGCGCACGGTGGGAAGCTGGCGCGGCTTCCGCAGCAACATGTGCTCCGAGTCCTGTTCTACGGCCAACCACTGACCGGCAAACTCGGGCAGGTACTGCGCCACCGGGTCATCCAGGCGCACCTTGCCCTCTTCCACGAGCATCATGAGCGCCGTGGCGGTGATCGGCTTGGTCTGCGACGCGATCCAGAACAGGCAGCCGGTTCGCATGGGTACGTCCCTAGCGATGTCGGCAAAGCCCACGGCCTCGAGGCTGCGAACCCGGGTCCGGTCGGCCACCAGGATCACCGCGCCGGCAAGGGACCGACTATCCACGAACGGTTGTAGCACGTGGCTGAAACGTAACTTCCGCATCCCTGAACTCTCCCTTTCTCTGTTCCCTCATTCTCGCTAAATGAAATCGGGGTCTGCCGCGATCCGGCTAACGATCTTGGTCGCGTGACCAGCCTCCGACTCAGCGCCCATAGAGCGGGCGCAACTGGCCCACGGTGGGAAATCCGTCCTTATAGTATTCGCCTCTGGGCCCGACCCACCACGTGCCTTCCTGGTGCAGGGCCACAGGCGTAAACGATCCGTTTGAATTCTGTACGTTAACCGTGATCGTCAAGGGCGGTTTCGGATCAGCAGGAATGCTCGGTTTGGCTGCGGGCTGCTCGACAACCTGTGGTTGGCCTTGGGGCTCGGCCTGCACTGGTTGTTGAGCCACGGGAGGCGCCTGATTGGCCACCGGAGGAGGAGGCACCGGTTGAACCTGCTGGGGTTGCTGCTGCACATAGACGACCTGGGGCGGTTGAACCGCGGGAGGCGCCTGATAGACGACCTGGGGCTGCTCCACATAGTACACCGCGGGAGGTGCGGTTTGATACACCACCGGGGCCGGCTGCACATACACCGGCTGCTCGGCAACTACGGCGGCAAGCAAACCCAGTCCCAGCAGACCGAAAACCAGATCGCCGCGACTATTGTGATAGTACCCATAGTGCCCGCCACCATCCTCGCCGCGGTATCCGCCGCCGCCATATCCGCGCGAACCGCCACCATGTCCTTGGCCGCCTCGATACTGGGCCTGGCTTACAGAACCGACCAGAGCGATCGCCATGAACACGCCACACACCTTCATTGTCATTTTCATTTGTCACTCGCTTCTGAGAGCTGCCGCCCAAAGACCCATCTATCGACCACCAGGACAGCGCGGCTACTATACGCCCTCTTCCACAATAGTGCGATCCAAGTTGGTCACTGACTATGGGGTGAAACCCCTACAACGACCGGCCTTCCATCAAATCGCTTGAAACTACATGTCGCTTGCCGCACGATTGGTACACCAGCGAAAGGAGTGATCAGCATGAAGAAGGGCAGATCGGGATTCACGCTGGTTGAGATCATGATCGTGGTGGCGATCATCGGACTGCTCGCGGCGATCGCGATTCCGTCGTTCATGAAGGCCAGGATGACGTCGCAGAAGAACGCGTGTATCAACAACCTGAGACAGATGGAAGCAGCGAAGGAGCAGTGGGCCCTGGAGGCGAAACAAGCCCAAGGCGCCTTGGCCGACACCGCCCTGTGCACGGCCTATCTCAAGGCCACACCTGTATGCCCGGGTGGCGGCGCCTATACGTGGGGAGTGATCGGCACGAACGCTACTTGCACGATTACGAACCACAATGCCGTAAGCGTCCCAGCCTCAGGCCCGGTCTCGATCCCGGCTTTCTGATGGCTCGTGCTTATCCAACGAAGGGGCGATTACTAACGCCACCGCGCTGAGCCCGCGCGCCTTGCCTTGCCCCGACGGGCGGGCTTGGACGACTTCTTTGCCGCCCGCGCCGGCGCCATGGCCGCCAGACGCTTCCTGGCTTCCCTGGCCCCGATACCCCTGACGGCGAACACAGCCGCCTTGGTCTCGCTTCGCAGCTTCAACATGCCCGACTTTTGCTCCCAGAGGTAGACGGCCTGATCCGAGACGCCGGCCAGCTTGGCGAACTCGCCCTGCGAGAGGCCCAGACGCTTGCGCAGGCTTCGGATACCCTTACCCGAAATCCACCCCTTCTCCGCCTCTTCGGGGGCAGGTGCGGGCTGGGCCGCCTGACACTGGCTGACTGCGGACAGAAGCTCCTTGCAGACCTTCTCTAGCGTCCCCACGCGAGTCTTCAGGTTGGCGACATCCTTGCGAAGCCGGATGGTAGGCTTGCGGATGGGAGCGGTGGCAACCTTGGCTTCGTGCCGGGAAATGCGAGAGATTTCCTCTTTCAAGACTTTGGCAATGTTGGGCATAGCGTTTCCTTGTTAGTACCTTTGACCACGACATCTCCGATAAGCAACAAGGGTAAAGATACACCTTTAGCTACAGGGCGCAAGAAATGAGTTTTAGCCCGATGTTAGAATCCAGGCGATATCACGACTGCGGCGGCAGGGAATCGCAAGCGGCGACTCCCTGCCGCGGATCCAAACCCAAATCATTTGCAGAGTTACTTCGCGGCCGGAGGGGCGGCCGGAGGGGCGACCGGAACGGCGACCGGAGCCGGAGCTGGCGGGGTAGCCGGATTGGGTACCGGGGCCGGCGCAGGAACCGCGCTGTTCATGGCGCCAGCGCCGGGTTGACGTCCGAGGCCAGCGCCAACCCGCTGCGGCATCTGTCCCATGCGCTGTTTGATGCCCTCACGAAGCTTGGCACGCTGTTCGGGAGTCAGAATCTTGAGCGCGGCAAGGGCTTGCTTGACGCGCAATTTGGCGAGTTGCGAGTTGAGATCACTGGTTTCCCCGGCGATCTTCATGAGCGCTTCTTCATCGAGGGTGTCGGCTTTCCACAGTTCGACTTGGCGCAGGGCGGCTTGCTCCAGCTTTCCGCTCAGTTCCGTCATCGCCTGGTCGGACGCGGCCATGCTGTCCTTGATCTCCTTGACTTGGGCCTCACTGAGCCCCAAGTCCTGCCCCGAACGAGGGTCTCCTGCCAACGCCCTAAGAATCATTCCCACACTGTCGCCGCCCATGAAGCGCCGCATCATAGGATTGCCCTGAGCCCCGGCTCGCGGCCCTCCCACGGGACCCGCGGGCACCGCAGGAGGCGTCAGGTTCGGAGGGGCCACGGGGGGGGTCGCATTCGGAGAAGCCTGAGGATCCGCCACGGCCACAGCGGCCGCACTCATAATGATAGCCAGCATCGATCGCGTCTTGTTCATTCTTTGCTCCTGTGATTGCGCAGTATTGATGTTACAGAACGGCTCCAGCGTTGTCTTTATGGCATATCGTGCGCCTGAGGACAACGGCGAAACGATGCGGCCCCAGGCGGGTAGTCTGCGGGCGATGCGATTCTAGTTTCCGCGTGACTTCGCCGGGCCGTTCGTGGCCTGCGGAGTGGCCGGTCCAAGATCGGACGACCGATCCCGCGCAATACCATAGGTTCGCAGAATACCAGCCTGATTCTTCTCAACGTGTTCGCGATCGAGTACGATCTGCTCGCCGTCCCGTCCCTCAAACACTACATACGAGGTCTTGGCATCTTCCACGGTGGCAATCAACTGCCGAAGGCTGCGGACCGCGATACCGTTCACCCTCCGGATCACAACGCTTTCCATGTCTTCATAGCCTTGATTGAGATCGCCCGCCAACACGCGCGAGAGGAGAACAACCTCCTCGACCTGGTCGTCCGCCACATTGTTGTCCAGTAGTGCCATGAGATCCTTGGGGGCGTCATTCTGCCAATTCTGCCCCCAGGATTTCAGAAAATCAGTAGTCAGCGGACAAAACACCAATCCACCCCAAATGTAATACGTTGGCACAACGTCGTAGCGATCCAGTGGAACCAGTAAATCGTCCGTCATACGGTTGGTCAGCGTGAGCCACCCGGACAACGCCTTGCCGTTTCGCAGGTAATCCACCTTCATCTTTTCGCCGAGGTGGTGCTTTTGCGCTACAAGCGCCAGGGAGGTCCGCTCTCCCTTCCGGAACTCGACCGTCCCGTCACTTGCCACGGGCTGGTCGTCCAGCCTGGTGATCACATCGCCCACCTGAAGCTCGCCGCGCGCCGGCGAGTTCCGCAGAATCTTCGTGACCAGCATACCGTCCTGCTTGGCCGTGGTTTGGAACTTGCGTTTCAAGTCCGGGTTCTCCATGGGTTGAAGCATGAGCCCCAAGGACGGAAATCCGGGTTGTCGGCCGGTCCCGATGCCGTCGAAGAAGTGCCTGATGATCGTGACCGGCACGATATAGCCGATGTTGTTAGCCTTCTCGACCATCATCATCGCTACGCCGGCAATGTGACCGTCGACAATGGCAGGCCCGCCGCTGTTCCCCGGATTGATGGCGGCATCGATCTGGACGGCGAGCAACGCCAGGCCGCTGTGGACATAGGTTTGATGTTCGACCCGGGAAACGACACCCTTGGTAATGCTCATCGTGTCGCCACCCATCGGGAAGCCGTAGACCATTACTTCCTGCTGGGGCTCAGGCAGATCGCCCAGCTCGAGAAAAGACGCGCCGGTAAAGAAGTCGGGGTCATCGACCGTCAGGATTGCAAGGTCAGCCTCGTGCGACACCGTCTCAACCCGGGCGTTATACCGCTGGGACTGGCCGTAGCGGCGCACCTGAAGAAAAGTGCTGTCGCTGACCACGTGGGCGTTCGTCAGCAATTTCCGCCCCTTCATGATGCAACCGGAACCGGTACAGGCGGCCGTATCGCCGGCATTCCACGGGTTACGGTAATCCGTACGACTCGACACCGTGTAGATCTTGACGATGGCATCGTCAATGTCGGGGGCCTCGGCGGCGATGGCCCGCCCGTCTCGGCCGAACGCCATCGCACACAGCGTCAGAAAGGCGACGGTCGAACACCGGCTGGATTCGGTTCTCATGATTATTTCTCCAAGGTCGTAATATTACCAAAACCAGGAGCGGGGTCCTCTGGAATCTGAGGGACGTCAGAGCGGGCGCAGATTCGCGGGACATAAGCCGCGAAGAGCGGCGATCTGTCGCGTTACCGAGATTCCACACTTTACATCCGGTGTTCGATCAGGTAACACTTCCATCCGGTTTGACGGGGCGGTAGCTCAGTTGGTAGAGCACCACGTTCGCAACGTGGGGGTCACGAGTTCGAATCTCGTTCGCTCCACCAGTTCAACTGGTTGGTTTCGAGTCGGTTACAGAAGAACTCTTCTCGACGGACTTCCTCCTGCTTCCCCATCCACCATGCGCCGGCTACACGATCCGGTAGGTGGTGTAGGGTTCCGTCCTCAGATAGGCCGCAGCCGCCACCGACTCGGCGTTGTTCCCCATGATGTGCTCGACACGGGATCCGTGTGGCAGTGCATAGTTGAACGCCTTGTAGGCGAACAGCACCCGACCGCCTTCCCCACTCCACTCCACCCCTCGCCGGCCGGGCAGAAGGCGGCGATGTCTCATGAACGGCTCAACCTGGTTGAAGGTCTGGTAGTAATACGCCATGTTCGCAAGATGCGCCGGCCACTTGTCGGCGTCACCCCAGCCAAAACTCGAATCACCGGACAAAGGCAAGGACCGGTTGGCCAAGATGCGGAAGAGCATCCCCTCTACTTCCTGCCTATCGCGTTGCGGATGGGGCTGAAAGGCGAGGATGTTGCCCGCCAGCATATCCTCGTGGCCAATCCACCAAGACAGGTCAATCTGCCCAGCCACGGCATCGCTGGCCCGCTTCTTCTCCGTCATGTTGTCCGTTGCACCGACATACCCCATCCCGAAGGGACTGATCCCCTCGACGGTGATGGCCTTGATGCCCATTTGATTCAATCCGCCGATAAAACGGGCCAAGCCGGTTGCGTTGGGCTGCATCCGGGCTTTGAAGTCCACGCCCAGGAACCCGCCGTTGCCGATCGAGTCGAAAAAGACATAGTCCAGGCCATGCCGTTTCCACTCAGCGAACTGCTCCAGCAGCCAGTCGCAGGCTGCATTCCAGTTTAATCCCCATGCCAGATTGATGGTGTATCCACCGGCGTGAGGCCGAGTATTGGCCGCTTGGCAGATGAACTCCGGGTGCTGTCTCAAAGCGGGCGCGTGCTGTGACAAATGCGAGCCGACCCAGTGGCCGATCTCGATGCCGGCGGCGTGGCCGGCGTGGTAGAACGCCTCCCAGGATTTCCACCCGCCCCAAAACTCCGCCGGCCGATAGCACCACGTATTGCACACCGACCCAAGCTGCAGGTCCCCATGAATGCCGCGCTGCAGCTTGTAGTCGTAGCCTCTTTCCGTCACGTCCGATTCGGACACTGGATCGGGGAAGATCCGGCGCACCCCCGCCGCCTTGAGCGCCGGAAAGTGCTCAGCCCATGCCGCCAGCGTGTCCTGCGGTGCGTAGGGTTTTCCCGCCACGTGCATTACCAGCTTGCCCTTGGAATCAAGACCGGGCCGATAGAGCAGCTTTGTCTCGGGAAGAACATAGGGCGTCTGGACCTTGAACGTCGCGCGCGCTCGGCCTTGAGCGTATTCCAGCGCCCGCAGCCATCGGTCGTGCATCAAGTGCTCGTTCTCACCTTCCGTCGGCGGCGCCCACAGAATGCACTTGCGCGGAAATGCCGCGTCTTTAGCCAGGGGCACCAGACACTTATCAAGCACGAAGACCACGTCTTCACCGCGGTTCTTCTGCACCAGGGAATGGACGTTCACCAAGTCCGGCCAGTAGCCGAACAGCGTGCCGGCGGGGCCGTACTGGAAGTCGAAGCACTGGAGGGGGCTGTACCGGGGGCTGAACTGAAAAGAGTAGTCCTCCGGCCTTCCAATGTGGCCCAAAGACCGCCAGCAGGCCGTTGTGAATGCCGTGGCTTTTTTGCAGGCATACACCGGAGGATTCACCTGCCCCTGGTAGAGCAATGTATTGCCGATTGCGCGACCGCCCAGCTCCCAAGTGCCGACCAGGGTCATCGAGTGAATCGAGCGGTGCGAACTCCTGAAGCGCAAGGCATAGGAAAAGCCCTGGTAGGCAACCCCATCCAAGTCCAGTGCCTCGGGCCGCAAACGCCATTCGACCGTATCCAGGATAGGCGACTGCGCGGCGTTGGGCCAAGCCAGAGGATTATCATATTCATCCCGATATTCGCCGTAGAGGCTTTGTGTTCCGATGGCCGTTGTCACGAGGACAACTTCCTTGCAGTCGGCGTACACCTTTCTCAAGCGGAAACTATCGTAGCGGATGCCGTCCGGCGTTTGAATCTCCGGCCGGAGCGGAACCGCCGCGGAACGGATCATCACCCCATTGACTGCGATCTTGCCCAGGCCAAGAAACCGGCCGTTTCTGACCAGCAAATCGATAACCGTGTTCCCGACCGTGACCCTGGATGGAACCGACGCTGTCGAACGCCTCTTCATCGCAACCCCTCCTCGTGTTTACTCGGTCTCTCTTGTCGCGGAGGCGGACGGGGATCCGTCCTCATCCCGCTCCATGTGGAGCCCACTCTAATATCGGTGACAGCACCTGTCCAGAGATCCTGTGGGGACCGCCGCTTTCGTCGACACCAGGTCCAACCTTTGGCAGTGACTGGCGTCGGTGCGCCGGCTTGATCCGACCGCCAGCGGGTGTTACGGTGACGCACCACTGAAGGACCATTGTCGCTCATGAGCCTCGCCATCCGCCCCGAGTCCACTCCGCTCTCTCTGGAACAACGGGAGGTCGGCCAGCGCTGGATCATCCGGTGTTCGGTCATTTCAATGCTCTTTTGGGCAGGCCTGAATGACCGGGTCGTGTCGCTTTTCATCCTCAAGCTCAACCCGGCCGTCAGTGACGCCACGCTGGCCTTCTTCTTTGCCGTGGCGCCCATGACCGCCATTCTCACCGCCGTGGTCAGCCCCCTCGTGGAACTGCGCGGCAAGAAGCGTTTCCTGATCCCGTTCTATTTTGCCGCCTCCGCCTTACTCCTGATCCTGCCGGCCCTGCCCGCGGTGGCATCTGTCTGGAGCCCGGGTGCGGTCGTGATCCTCGCGGGCGCCGTGCTGACCGTCTACGCCATGCTCAGGTCCGTAGGGGTCGCCGGCTGGATGCCGATCATCGACGACAATGTGCCGGCCGAGTCTCGCGGCCGGTTCTTCGGCCGTTTGCGCACGAGTTGGCAGCTCATGTTCGTCGCCTGCACGCTAGCTGTCGGCGTCGTCCTGGGTCCCGCGGCAACCCTGCCCCGATTCCAACTCGTGCTCGGAGTGGCGTTCGTGGCCAACATCGCCATGGCCGTCGGGATCATGGCCATCCCCGAAGCGCCGCTCGTGGCACGAACGGAACGGCACTCTGTCTGGGGTATGCTGGCGATCCCGTTCCGCGATCCGCCGTTCGTGAAGTTCGTCGTGTTCAGCGCACTCTACAGTCTGGCGCTGGCCCTGCCCGGCCCGATCGCCGTGCGTTGCATGAAGGGCACTCTGGGCGCCGGCGATAACTTCGTTGTGTGGATGGATACGGCCGCTTCCATCGGCGCGGCCGCCACGTTGCCGCTGTGGGGGCGGTTTGTCGACCGCTTCGGCGCGCGCCCGATCTTCGCGTTACTGCTGCCGCCCCTGGCGCTGGTGAACCTGCTGTGGCTGGTGGTCTCCCCTGCGCAGGCGCATTGGACCTGGTTGATCGGCACTTACGCCGTGCTGCAGGGCGTGTTTGTGTTCGGCATCAGCGTGGGCATCACAGACATGATGCTGGGCGGCGCGCGCGAAGGGCACCGCAGCGCCTATATCAACATTGCATTCGTGGCCAGCACCCTGACCACCGGCGTGGGGCCCTTTCTGGGCGCTGCGATCGTCAAGGTGCTGGGCGGCATTGAGGGACACTGGGGGCCGATCGTGCTGGACGGCAGCCGCTGGGTCTTCCTGATCCGCACTGTCGCGTTCCTGGCACCCCTGTTCCTTGTTCGGCGGCTATCGCGGGAACACGGCGGCCACGTCGGCGAGTCACTTCAAGTGCTCGGCGCGGAGTTGATGAACCGCCTACCCTTCCTGCGCGCGCGGTGACGGGCGTCTTCATGGGACTACAGCGAGTTCGATGGGGCTTGTCGCATGTGATCGTCCAACGTATAAGTCAAGGCGGTTAGACCGTGAGCCGAGTCAACTGTTACTGGGCGCCGAAAACTGCAACCGAAATCCTACGTGAAGCAGACTTATGAATGCACCCGAGTGGTTTGATCGAGGTTGTAAGGCAGCCCACCCGATGGACGCTTTCACCGACTTCTGGCGCGCGTTCAACGGTCTTTACGGGACTGACCAAACTCGAGTGACGGAATTGGCGCGAATTGGGCAGTTCATCCAGGCGCACTTAAGCCCCGAGACTGCGGGCAGACTCTTGGCTCTTCACCCGGCACAGGTTGACAGACTGCTTTCGAGACCAGTCGTTGACATGCGAGGCAATGGCAGAGATACCAAGTCCAGTATCGCTGGCTTCCTCTTGTCAAATGACCCAGTTACCAAGATTCAACACTTGTTAGCCGTCATATACCAGATCCGTTGCAACTTGGAGCACGGCCAAAAATCACTTGCCGACGAACGTGACATCTGCCTCTGCTCGAATGCAGCACCAATCGTCGCCGAGATCGTCAAGGCATGTCTGTAGCACAAAGCCCATCTACGTTTACTGGTGACAGACGATGTTACGCAACAAGGTGTGATGGTAATAAACGAGGTCACTATGGGTCTGTTTTCCGGTCTGTTCGGCAACTCAACGCAAAAGCGGGACGCTACTCTCATTGATTGGACGGACATGAAGATGTGGCAGTTCAGGCACGCCAATGACGTCACTCCCGAAATGATATTCGTTGGTTTCATGCATGGGTTGGTCAGTTTCGCGCGAAAAGACAAGCAATCCACGGTGACCCCACCTCAACTTCAACATCTACACGAATACAAGAATGACGCCGCTCTTTTTGAACTTGGCTGTTACGGTTACTGGCGTGTACTTGAGTTTCTGGCCGGAAGCGACCTCGATCACCGCGACGAAGTCAGAGATGCCCTTTTTTGTGAGTTTGTCATCCTCTTCCGAGAGACCCTTCATGATCCGAATATCGACCAAATATGTCGACACCGCCTGAAAACGTACGGCACATTCTGCGTTGAAGATGCGCGGCCGGATCGTTGTTTGGATCTCCTCACCAAGTTGATCGCGAGAACGAGACATAGCCAACAGCCAACGTCTTGCACTGATGGAGATGCCTGTGGGGAACTTGATCCACTCGATGTGATGGTCTTGAAGACTAAAATCACGAACTGGTCAGAAGAAGTCTTGCCGGCAATCCTCACAGTGATCAAGGAATCCGTCGGCAGGATCAGGTAGGGAGCCCTCCCTTTCGGACACCTGATGAGTCGTGAACCTACGTTCGCCGATTCCCCGACTCCCGATCCTTCCTGATCTGATCCCAACACTGGGCCCACTCCGCATCCTGATCTAGCACCTCCGGGTGGGTGGCGACCATCTCCGCCAGCGCCTCAAACGCACGGGGGACGCCGGGAGCCAGTTTCACGGCCTCGGCCAAGCAACGGGCCGCTTCGAGGTAACGGCCTTGTCCGGCCACGGCGAGTCCGAGGTTCTTGTGCGCATTGAAACGGGCTGAATCGATGTCTATGGCCATGCGACAGTGGCGCTCGGCTTCGGCATGCCGGCCCAGTTGGACCAGACTATAACCGATGTTGTTGTGGAGCCAATACCACTCGTCGTGGTCAATGGGTTCCAGAAGCAAGGCTTCGCTGTACACGGTGACGGCCTCGGCGAACTCGCCCAACCCCTCGCACAGCATACCGAGGTTGCGGAGTTGCTTGGCCTTGTCCGCCAAGTCCGGGGCGCAGTCGGCTAGGGCTCGCAGGTACCGGGCCGCGATCTTGCCGCGATGCGTGTGGTAGCAGCACTCGGCAGCATGATGAATGGCCTCCCGGATGACGGCTTTCTGTTCGTCGGGAGCATCGGAGTGAAGGAACGCCCGCGTCTCCGCCATGTTCCGAAGACGCACGACCGGAACGTCCCAACGCGTCAGGCCGAACCCCGCATCAGCCATATCGGAATCGGGCATCATGCAGGTGACGCTGTACCCCTTGGCGTCAGCATCGCGGGTGAAGCCACTGGTGCCCGACTGCAAGTTGCCTTCGTCCGTCAGCATGTGCTTCCCTCCAGCCCCACACCCTTGCGCTTCTCACTTCAGACTAGTTGATGCCGATGCTGAGATGCTCCGAAGCCACTTCTCGGCATGTCACGGACATCTTGCCCGTTGCCGGCTACGGGCGAGACGCCCGTGCCACGAATTGTCACTGTTCACCGTTCACTGTTCACTGCTTACTTCCCCCACCCCTCACCATTCCAGCGTCAGGCCATCGTACGAAACGGACATACCGGCGGGCAGGGACTGCTGGGCCTCGTCATGATCGAGGTCGTGGCAGATGTGGGTCAGGTAGGCGTGCCGCGCGCCGATACGCGTGAGCAGCGCCGCGGCTTCCTCCAGCGTATGGTGGGTCGGGTGCGAACGATGCCGCAACCCGTCGAGAATCATCACGTCCACGCCGCGGAAACGGTCCACGACCGCGTCCGTCATCTGCTTGCAGTCGGGCACGTACCCCAAAGTGCGCCCCCCGGCGTCCAGCCGGAACCCGTAGGTCTCCACCCGCCCGTGCACGATCGGCAGCGGCTCGACCCGTACCGGTCCCACGGCAAAGGGTTCGCGCACCTCGATAAAATCCAGGCGCGGGCGGAACACCCCCGGCTCAGGCCGGTCGGCACTGACGTAGGTGAAGATCCGACGCAGGTCGGCCACGGTGCCCGGCGAGGCATAGACCGGGATCACGGTGCCCTGGATGGTGTTGTAACGCCGGACGTCGTCGAGCCCGAAGATATGATCCGCATGCGCATGCGTCACCAGCACGGCGTCGACCCGCGGCACCCGGAACGTGAGAGCCTGTTCGCGGAAATCGAGTGAGGTATCAATGACGATATGGGTGCCGTCCGCCACGACGTAGAGGCTGGAGCGCAATCGCCTGTTATGCGGGTCCGGCGACCGGCACACCCGGCATTCGCAGCCGATCACCGGCACGCCCACCGACGTGCCCGTCCCGAGAAAGACGATCTTCATCTACCCTCCCCACCCCGCAAAACAAAAACGGCGGGGGCTTTTGTACCCCCGCCGTATCATACCGGATCAGGCTTCGAATTCTACTTTTCTTCCGGGATGCGCATGCCGTAGAAGGACCGGTAGACGAAGACCAAGGCGATCAGGAAGATCACGCCGCCGATCGCATACTTCGCGGTCGTGTTCGTCATGGCCACTGCAATCTCGGTGGCGAGCAGGCCGAACAGCGTCGTGAACTTGATGATCGGGTTCATGGCCACCGAGGACGTGTCCTTGAAGGGATCGCCCACGGTATCGCCCACAACCGTCGCCGCGTGCAGCTCGGTGCCCTTGGCGCG
>CAITUY010000191.1 GCA_903895695.1 uncultured bacterium | reverse complement strand
CTGGAGCCCAGCACATTCTTCATCGAGCGGACGCTCAACGCCGCGCGCTTCAAGGGGCCGGGGGCCGGTCCAGAAACCCTCGTGGTCTTCACGCCCGATGTCTCGGGCACGTTCAAGGGGGCCATCGATGGGCTGGTTGCCGTCCAGCGCGCTGCGCTGGGCAAGGCCAGAATCGAGCTGCGGGTGGTCAATGCTTCCATGGCCTGCCTGCACGTACTTTCCGCCGTGGAATGCCGGGACAAGGAGCCGTTCGTCTGGAATGGAGACGTCGAGTTGAAGGCCGGCGAGGCTTTGGCCCTGGCACTCAGTTCCGTCAACGCTGGCGACGCCTCCTGCGGCTATGCCTCGATCAATCTCAAGGGGTTCACGGTCACATCTCCGGATGACAATACGGTTTCCATTCCGCTGGACAGCGCTTCATGGCGCCCCAGGGACCCTGCGCAGGTCCAGATCAAACCTGGGGCGCAAGGCGAACTCCGCCTGGAGGTCAAGCCCGGCCCGGGGGATTGGGTTATCCTCGACGGCCCGTCCATTCCGATTTCGAAAAGGGATAAGTTCGCCTGGGACCGCGGCGTGGAGGTGAACGGCGAAGTCAATGCCGAGAACGCCGAGGGGTTGGCCCTGCAACTCAGAGCCAGGCAGGACGGTGGATCCTACACCAGGAACCGCGCTCCCCATGCCTATTGGGAAGCGACGCTGGAACTGTCCGGCGCCGAGCGGGTGAAATCCTGGACGCAACTTGAAGGCTCTTCAAGCGTCGGCAACGGCTGTTCGAAACTGGTTTTCGAGATGTGGCTGGCTGTTCCGAAGGGGCGAACTTCAATCATCTCGTTGCGCGGCCTGGCCTGCAAGGAGGGCTTCACGCTCTCGCATAGCCTCGTGTCGGAACCTGCGGCGGCGGGGAACATTTTCTTCAGCGATGCCGGCTCGGTGAAGGTGGAGTTCGCTCATGCCGACAAAGTCGCTGCCTGGAGCGCCACGTCATATGATGAGGCCGACAGGGTTGTTTCCGAACAGTCAGGCAAAGGCACGCCCGTCCCATTGACCGTGGCTTTCCCCGGCAAAGGTTTTTACCGGCTGGCGGCCTCGGCGACGTATGCGAATGGTTCCACGCTCAAGAACGAGACCACCGCGGCCGTCGTTGGCGAACCGCTTCCCGACGCTGTCCGTATGCATTCGCGTTTCGGCAGCAATCGCGTGCATGGCAACACAGAGACCTGGAAAAAATCGGGCGCCCGTTGGGATTGGAACATCGGCTGGGCTCATCTTGACGGCTACAAGCTGAACGCCGACGGTTCCGTCGCGCCGCCAGACAATTTCAAACCCATGTCCGACCCCGCCGACTATTCATCGGTCTGCACGTTGTCAGGGTTCCCGCAATGGCTTTACGGGCCGGACTACAAGGCCGACGGCGGCCTCTACCCGCCGAAGGACTGGGCGCTTCTGGAAAAGCTTATGGAGTCCTTCGCCAGAAACAACCCGAACCTCTCCTGGTTCTGTCCCTACAACGAACCGAACGCCAACTGGCGCGGCAGCGATGAGGGCCTCATCAAGTTTCATACGGTTATCGTCGATGGCGTCAAACGCGGCAACCCCAAGCTTAAGGTTTTCGGCCCCGGCTTCTACAGCATCGACATGAAGGAGTTCGCGAAATATCTTCAAATCGGGGTGTTCGACAAGCTTGAAGGCGTCGTGATCCACGCCTACGTCAACGCCACGCCTCCCGAGGATGAGTTCATCGAACGTGTTCAGGAGATGTGCAAGAGCCTGAAGGAGGCCGGCAAGGGCGATATGCCCGTTCATCTGACTGAGTTCGGCTGGTGTTCGGTCGTCGGCGACTGGCAGAAGACGGTTCCCGAGGAGACGCGCATGCGATACGTGGCGCGCTCGCTGTCGCTGTTGGCCGCGCAACCCGTCGACAACATCACCTACTTCTGCTTCCAGATCGTGGGCAAGAGCCGGGGGCCGGAGTATGCGCTGCTCTATCCAGACGGGACGCCCACGCCGTCCTACGTTTCATTCGTGAACACAGTCAAATGGCTGTCGGAGATCAAGCGCGGCGATGCCCGCTGGTTTCGGCTTTCGCCGAACCTCAACCTTGTGCTCGGCAAGACCGCGACCAACATCGTCGGCTCGGCCTGGACGTCCGACGGTGAGGAAACGTGCCAACTGCCATGCGTTCCGGTGCGCGCGATGGACATGATGGGCCGCCCCCTCCAACTACCGGCGGGCTCCTGCACGGTCAAGCTCTCGCCAAGTCCGATGTTCTTTGAGCTGCCCGCGGCTGCTCCGTTCCTCGAGCTGCGGGAGCTGCCAAACGTTTCAACGGTTCCGGGCGGGTCATTCAAGGTCACGTTGAAAGGGGCCTCTTCAATCCCCGGCATCGACGTGGCGGGCGATGCCGCGCAAGTCTCACGCACGGCCAGAACCGGCGCCTACCTGCTCTTGGGGCGGACGGAGGCGGGAACGTGGGTCGGACAGCCGGTCACGGTCGTGGCGCCCATCACGTTCCCATCGCTGGCGTGCACGCTGGCGGCCGATGGCCGGTCCATGCTTGCGGCGGCCAACCTGCTGTCGTCCATCGACGGCAAGGCCAAGGGCACGCTCACCTTGGATTCCGGAGAGGTGGCCACCGCCAAGATGGACGTGGCGAAAGGACACGCGTGCACGCTCTCCCTGCCCGTCCCGGGTTTCAAGAATGGGGCCCGGATGAAGGGCATCTTCGTGGTCGAGTCCGCATGCGCGATTCCTTTCTGCCTGGAGAAGCCCTTCGATCAGACGGTCATGGATTGCCTGAAGCTCGCTGAAGATGCCGCCGGGCATGTCGACTGGAGTCGCCAGGCCCCCGTCGACATCTCCGCGTGGGGACCGGATCTGGATGCCAAGGGCAAACAGAACCCGCAACTCAAGGCGATCGCTCCAACCGATTGCTCCGCGCGTTTGAAGACGGCCATCGGCGTGCAGGGCTTTCATCTTTGGGTCGAGGTGACCGACGACGTCCATCTGCAAACGCGACCGCCGTCCGGGATGTGGCAGGAGGATTCCCTGCAATTGGCGTTCGACGTCGATGCCGCCAAGGAATGGCAATACAACAACATCGGTGACGGACGGTTCAACGGTCACAGGATCTGCGAGTATGGCGTGGGCCTTCCGTCCGCTGGAGGCGCTCCGATGGTTTGGCGCTGGCGCGCTGATTGTCCGGATATGCGGGCGGGCTGCAGCGAACCGCTGGTCGTTGCCAAGGTCACGCGCGCGGGCGTCGAGACGGATTACGACATTCTGCTTCCTTGGGCGACGCTGGGCTTGAAGGAGGCGCCGCCGGCCGGCGCGCAACTCGGATTCTCCCTGGCGGTCAACGACGCCGACAAGGGCGGCGACCGGCATATCATCCGCTTCGGCGGCGGCATCACGGAAAGCAAGGATCCCGAGAAGTATGGCACGTTGCGCGTGGTAGACGGACCCACAGCAAAGTAGACCGAAGACCATGAACAAGGAGACGCTCATGTCACGAAAAGCACTCGTCGTGTCGCTCACGCTTCTGGTTTCAGCGTTCGCCTGTCAGGCGGGTGCGTGGACCCTGCCCGGGATCGATGGTCATGCCCCGAGTGTTTGGGTTGGCGAGCGCAACTGGACGCAGGAGTCTGGCAATCCGATGCCCGACCAGGGTGCAAGTTGGGGTCTCTATTACCAGACGGACGAAAACGGCGACTTCAAGCCCATGATCTTCGGCCTGGCCTACAACTATACGTTCGCCTGGCGCTCCAGCGAAGGTACGGCGCTCAGTGAAGGCCATGGAGAGGATCCTGCCTGCCACTACATCGGAACGACGCTCGCCTGTCCGAACGGTAAGACGTTTCCGGGCGATGGCCCCAATGCGCGGGTGACGTTCAAGCCAACGGTCGCCGGCAAGTTCAAGCTTGAGATCGCGGGCACGGCAACCGTGCAGTCTCCGACCGCGGGCAACGCCAGATTGAGAGTGTTGGTTCTCGATGCGCCGCTGAAAACCGTGAGAGAGGTCAAAGCCATCGAGTTGAAGTCAAAGGACAACGCCAGCATCAGCGAGACGATCGAACTCAAGGCCGGCGAGTGCATGGGCGTCACCCTCCAGTCAGTCAACCCGGGCCCGTCCGGCTGCGGGAAATGCTCCATCGCCTTCAAAACGTTCAAAGTCACGGCGGAATAACCAACCTGGCGTTTCCGTCAGACATGGTCGCGATGGGCATGAACCCAATAAGAGCAGTTGAGCCGCCGATCAACGCTGACGGACACCGATTGGCACGGTCTTGCGACAGCAACGGCTTTCGTCTATCCGGTGAATCTGCTTTTGCGCTGCAACGTGTTGATTGCGATATGCCAATCCGCGTTGATCTGTGTTCATCTGCGGCTTCAAGGATGAAACGATGACCGGCAGGGAACGGATGCTGAAGACCCTGCGGTTTGAGCAGCCGGACCGGCCGCCGCATTTCGAGGTCATGTTCGAATTGGAGCGCGAGGCCTTCGGTCTCTCCTTCCCGGATCGCCGCCTGTGGGCATCGTGTACGGCCGCCGAGAAGGAGCGGATGATCGGCCAATGCATGACGATCTACGAGAAGATCGTGGAACGTTATCACTGGGATGCGCTGGCCGTCTTCTGGCCATGGAGCGATCCGGATGGGGTGCGGGCGGCGAAACGCACCTTTGGCGACGAGATTCTGATCGGGAGCATCGTGGGCGACACCACGTGGTCCATCGAGCACATGCCGGATTGGATGCAGTTCGCCGTCGACCTGGTCGAACGGCCGGAGTCCATCCATGAGGTGGCGCGCGAGAAGGAGCGCGTGGCGAAGCGCACCTTCGAGCAACTGGCCGAGGCCGGCGCGGATTTCATCCACATCGTCAACGACGTGGCCTTCAATGGCGGGCCGTTCATCTCGCCGGCGCAGTTCAGTGAATTCATCACGCCGTATCTGCGCCGCGAGGTTCAACACGTGCGCGCGCTGGGCGCGATCCCCTTTGTGCACACAGACGGCAACATCATGCCGGTTCTGGATGACTACCTGTCGCTCGGCGCGGCCTGCTTCCAGTCGGTGGACCCCATGGCGGGGATGGACATCGCCGAGGTGAAGCGCCGCTGCCAAGGCAAGATGGCCCTGATGGGCAACGTCCAGTGCAACCTGCTGCAGGACGGTCCCTGGGAGGCGATCCGGAAGTCGGCCCGCTATTGCCTGGAGCACGCCGCGCCGGGTGGCGGCTACATCTTTGGCACGTCCAACACGATCTTCCCGGGCATGCCCCTGGAGCATTACGAGTACATGCTGCAGGTGTACCGCGACTTCTGCGCGGAGCGCGCGCCATGAGGAACGTCTCCGTCAGTCTGAACTTCATGCCCGCGTTCTACCACAAGCACGCGGGGGTGACCTACGGCGAGCCGTACTACTTCGAGCCCCGTTACCGGGCCGAGGTCGAATGCGCCGAAAACCGGTACCTGTACGAGGCGCTGGGGCGGTACGGCGTTGGTAGCCGGCATCCGGTGCCTTCCGCCACGCTGTTCATCCAGCCGATTGACTTGCTGAAGCTCACACAGGGCGCGACCCTGCACTGCCCGCCAGACGCCGCATTGGAGGCGCGCGGGCATCCGTGGGCGGGCCTGACGCGTGCCGAAGTCGAGAAGATCGACCCACAGGCCGCCGCGCGACATCCCATCGTCGATGTCATCGTGCGGCAGTATCACGACATGCGCGCGCTGTACGGCGAACGGGCGGACGTCTTTGGCATCCGCGGCGGCGTGATGAACATCCATGCCCCGTACACGACCGCGCACCAGCTCTGCGGCGAATCGCTCTTCCTTCTGATGGTAGACGATCCCGCCGCCGCGCAGGCCGTTTTTGCGAAGGTCTGGGATATCTACCGGGCGATCTTCGCACGGCTCGCGCGCGAACTAGGCGCGCCGGCGCCGGGCCATCTGCAACTCGGCGACTGTTCCGCCTCCCTGCTGTCTGCGGACCTGTACCGGGAGGCCGTCCTCCCGGTCAACCAGGCGCTGGCTGGTGGGTTTCCCGCCAGCGGCTACCACTCCTGTGGCGCGTCCACGCACCTGCTGGGCGCCTTTGCCGAGATCCCGCGCGTGAAGGCCATCGAACTCGGCGCAGGCACGGACCTGGCGGCCGCGGTTCGCGTGCTGCCTCGCGCGGAGTTGAAGCCGCTTGTCGACCCCGTGCTGATGCTCAACGCGTCGCCGGAGCACGTGAGCGGGGTCGTGGCGGAGATGCTGGATGCTGCGGCGCCGGCACCGGCCACGACGCTGTGCGCCTGGTCGTTCGACAGCGAAACACCGCTGCAGAATGTTGAAGCCTTGTATCAAACGGTACAGGCCGTGAAAGGAAAGACACCATGAAGAGCAAAGTTGTGATTGTCACCGGAGCGGCGCGCGGCATCGGGTACGGCATTGCCACCTGCCTCGCGCGCAAGGGAGTGAATGTGGTTATCGCCGACATGAACGGCGACGCGGCGCGGGCATCCGCCGCTGCATTGGCCAAGGAGACGGGCGTCGAAACGCTGGGCGTGGCCTGCGACGTCACGCGCCGCGCCCAGGTGCAGAAGGTCGTGCAGCAGACCCTAAAGCGCTTCGGCCAGATCGATATCCTGGTCAACAACGCCGGCATCTGCCCGTTCGTGGATGTGATGGAGATGTCCGAGGCGATGTTCAAGAAGACCATCGACGTGAACCTGACCGGCGCCTTCCACTGCACGCAGCTCGTGGGCAAGGAGATGATCAAGCGTGGCAAGGGCGGGCGCGTGATCTTCATCACCTCGCTGGCCGTCAACGTCACCGGGCCGGCGCAGGGCGACTACGCCGCTTCCAAGGCCGGGATGCACATGCTGATGAAGACCTTTGCCATTGCCCTCGGCCGGTACGGCATCACCTGCAACGGCGTCGCGCCGGGCATGATCCTGACCGACATGACCAAACATCACTGGGCCAAGCCCGGCCCGGCCAAGTTCATCAAGCAGCGCGTGCCGGTCGGGCGCATCGGCACGCCCGAGGACATCGGCAACGCCGTGGCGCTGCT
>CAITUY010000190.1 GCA_903895695.1 uncultured bacterium | reverse complement strand
CCTCTTGTTCCGACGCCGAGACCTCAACCCTGCGCGTAGGCTTCATGCCCAGAGTAGAACAAATAAGCCCGCGCATGTCCCGCCTTTTCTTCTATCCCGCTCTCCTCTCGCTTCTTATGCCTCCAGCCGCATCCGCCCTAATACGGCGTCCACCCCCAGCCGAATGGATCGTTGTTGGGCGGCGGTTGTATCGTTATTGAGAACTCGCGAAGGATGAAGGACGGGTGGGACGGTGTCATTCTGTAAGAAACGCGTCGCGCCTTGATCAACCAATGCAACGCACATGCTGTCGCTGTTATCGGCTCCCACCGTGCAGGACGGGGAACGGTGACGAGCAGACAGCGGGCATTGTCGTTCCTGGTCGGGTAGATCGCTCGTTGCGTCTTCACAGGGCCGTCGTCACGGGGCTTGCGTGAGTGCCAGCCTTCTGCTTTAGTGTGCGTGGGTTTCCGGTGTGCTGGTGCACGTCGGAGCCCGTGAAGGGCGTGGTCCGCGGGAATGAAGGCACTAACGGACTTAATCAAACGGTTCCAGCGTGGCTATTCGGACGTGGTTGGGGTCGATGTCGGCAGCGCCTTGACGAAGGCCGTCCGCCTTAGAACAGTGAACCACACGCCGACGGTGGTGGCGGTTGACCTGGTGTCTGGCGTCACGATGCCGGATGCCGCAACTGGTCCCGTCACGCCCGTGGTCCTCCCCAAGTCCATGCGTGCCCGTTACGTGGCGGTGAGCTATTCCGGGCCGGGAGCGCTGGTTAAGCTGCTGACTTTCCCCGTGCACTCGGAGAAGTCGACAGACACGCAAGTCAACGAACTCATGGGGCTTGCGGAGAGTCCCGAGTACCGCGTGGCTTACGAGGTCGTATCCCAGAACCGGGCGGAGACGCGAGCGCTGGCCGTGGCGATGCCGGATGTTGCCACCAGCCGTCTGTGCGCCTTGTTCCCCTCCGGCACGCCCGCGCCGTGCTCGATCGAAATCGCTGGACTGGCCAGCATGACGGCGTTCGAGCGCGGGCCCGGCCGGCAGCACGCGGAGGACGCCGTGGCCGTGATCGACTTCGGATCCACCGGCTCGACCGTGGCCTTCTACAACAAGAGAACGCTGGCCCTGATCCGTAAGTTTGACGTCGGAATGGCGTCCATTCTTAAGAAGGTCCAGGAAACTTTGGGGGTCGATGCCGAAGTCGCTATGGGCATCCTGGCCGACGGTTCCTTCGACATCTCGCAGGCCTTACACCAGACCCTGGAGTCGTTCCTGCAGCAATTCGTGATCTCGCGCGACTTCGTGGAGCGCCGCGAGAACTGCCACGTCGTGAGGCTTTACGCCTGCGGAGCGCCGGGCGCTTTGAAGAGCTGGGCGCAGGAAGTGCAGTCTGCGTCGGGGTTGGAGCCGGTGTTCTGGAATCCGTTCGAGGGCCTGCCCGTTTCGTCGGGCGCGATTCCCGATGCTCTCAAGGGGCAGGAATCGCAGTTTGCCTCGGCGTTGGGCGCCGCGTGGGCCGTATTGCGGCAGGACTGAGCTATGCACATCAACCTCATCCTCGAATCGGAGCAACGCAGCGCGAGTCTCATTCCGCTGCACGCGGTGATCCGGATCGTGGTGGGCGGACTGGGCCTGCTGGTCGCCTTGGCCGTCGTGTCGTTTTACACTTCCTATCGCGCCTTGCAGCGCGATACCGAGGAGACGCTCGAGGAATGGAAGCACACCGAACCCAAGTACAAGGCGGCGCTCGATCTACGGACCGATCTGGCCGTTCGTAACGACCTGATGAAGGAGATTTCGGGTTGGCGCGATACCCGGCTGGGCTGGGGCGCCCAGTTGGCGGCGCTACGCGGGGCGGTGCCGCCCGCAATCCAGTTGACGGAGATTTCGGTGTCGCACGATTTGTTCGTCATGGCGAACAACACGCCGGCCCGCGTGTATGAGGTGCGGCTGGCGGGACGCGTGGGCGCGGCGCAGTCGGAAGCCGCCGTCAGCGAGTTTACGGACGCCTTCCGGCAGCCGCCGTTCACGGCCTGGATCGAGTCCGCGGTCATCCCGCCCGGGCGGTTCCGCCAGGACGCCCAGGTCAAGACGGACCGGATTTTTGAGATCGTCTGTAAATACAAGCCGCGGCGGTTCGAATGAAGCTACCGGCCGACAAGAAGGAAAGGGCGAAGGTGCTCGTGCTGATCGGCATGGGCGTCATCGTGCTGATCATCGTCCTTGTGCAATTGGTGGCCGTCCCCATTCTTGATTCGCGGCGAAAACTGCATGAAGACCGCGCGGAGTACCGCGCCCGGCTCGATAAGGCCTGGCGTGAACTGCACGCCTCCAAGCAGATTCAGGCCGAGTTCGACGCTGTGACGGGCAAGCTACGGGCCATTGCCGACGATTACCTTTTGCATCCGATTCTCGGTTCCTATCTGGTGGGCGTGAGCGAAGCCCTGGACCCGCAGGCCCGCGAGACCGGCTTCACCATCGAGGATCTCCAGGAACGGGGGATTCAGGCTCTGCGCCTCAGGGCCAAGGAAACGTCCGTGCGGGCTTACAATGCCTACAGTATTCAACTGGTCGGGCAGGGCTCGTACGACCAGATCGTCGCCTTTCTAAAGAGTGTTGAGGATCGTAATCCGTATGTTTGCATCACGGAACTGAAGGTGACGGGGCAGCCGGACACGCCGGAGCTCCACCGCGTCGCCCTGCGCATCGAGTGGCCGATCGAGGCCGAGGCCGCTCCTCCAGCGGCGGCGGCGAAGGGAGGAAAATGAACCTTCGTCCCCTGTGTTTGATGGCGTCGGGCGCCCTGCTGCTGGCCGGTGCCACCTACGCCCAGGGTCCGGCTGTCCCGGACCCCGGTGCCGTCGCCGCTGCCGATCCGCCAGCGGTCACGGCGGTCGATACCCAGGCCGTTGCCGCCGCGGTCGCGCCGGCGGCCTCGTTGCCGACGCGCGATCCCTTCTGGCCCGTCGGCTACGTGCCGCGCCGGCCGGAGAAGCCCGTGGCCGCGGCGCCCGCGCGGCACAGCGCCGTTCCGGCGGCCCCGACCCCGGCCGTGACCCCGGTCGTCAATCCCGTGGACTGGGATGAGGCACGGCGCAAGCTTGAGATTCGCGGCATTACTCGCATCGCCCGCGACAAGACTTCGGGACGTGCGACTTTCTTGGCGGTGGTCAATAGCAGAATGGTCGAGGAAGGGGATACTGTGAGCGTCACGTGGAACGGCCACGTGTATCGGTGGCGGGTTACGCAAATCGGGCCAGCCGGCCTTCAGCTTGTCAAGATCGATACCCGGTCCGAGTGAGCGTTGGGGCATGGGGAAATCAAGGGCGTATTCGGGAGATTGGCATGACTATACGAACATGGGAACGGGTGGCGGGCGTGGCGGCGGCCGTAGTGCTGGCAGCATTCGGGCCGTGCGGCTGCAACAATGACGATCCGAATACCAGCGATCTGGACAACTACTTCGAGTCGCATCCTTTGGTAAACGACCCCCGCACGACGACGAGCGGGGGCGTCAGCATCTCACCGGCCTCCGCCCAGGTGAACACCGTGGGGGGGACAGCGGTCTTCTCGGCGACGGGCGGGCACTCTCCCTACTCGTGGGACGTGGCCAACGGCTCTTTCGGTCGCGTCTCGGGCAACGGCGCTCAGGGCGTCTACACGGCCTTGGCCGTTGGCAACAACAACGTGATCGTCCACGACGCCGACATGAATGCCGCCGTCGCGTCCATCACCGGCGCCTCCAGCAGCTCATCGTCGAACGCCGCGGCGGCGCTGGCCGTCAGCGCCAGCCCCACGACGCTTGCGGCGAATGGGTCGTTGTCCGTGTTGAAAGCGACAGGCGGGCAGCCGCCCTACACTTGGACGATTGGCAACGCGAACCTTGGCTCGTTCCAAGGCAGCCAGACAGCCACCGGGACGAGCGTCGTTTACGAGCGCAACGGTAATACCGGCGACAACTCGGTGACGGTCACGGACAGTTTGGGCGCCAAGGCCAGCATTATTCTCAACCAGCCGTAGCCCGGGCGCGGCGCGAACGATCGACAAGGAGCACTCAGCGTGAAGAGCAGAGCGCGATGGATAGGGGCCGGGGCGGCAGTCGCCCTTTGGCTGGCCGGGGCGGGGGGTGATTTCGCCCAGGCCCAGAGCATCACCGGGCGCGTCTTCTCGGCGTCCGCGTGGGTGGAGAATCTCGTGGCCCCGCCCGGTGACGGCGACCACCAGGGGCGGTTGGTTGTCGGACTGTGGAACGGTCAGCCCGACGATCCCGGCGGGACCCCGGATGTGGCTTCCATCGTTCTGACCAACGGCGTGCTCCCCCCGGGGTACGGTCCGTATGCGTTTTCCTTTCCCGGGCCATACGCGGGCAAGTATCAGGTCGTGGCTTGGGTCGACGGCAACCGCGATGGCGTTTTCGATCCCGGCGAGCCGTACGCCATGGCCAATGTCGATATCACCGACGGTAAGTCCGTGACCCTGAATAAACTCATCGTCTCCGACGATGTCGATGCCGACGGGCTGCCGGACTGGTGGGAGTACCATTGGTTCCGCAACATGCCGGACCCCTTCGGCCAGACTGGGTCGCAGGACACTGACAGCGACGGCCTCAACAACCTCGCTGAGGCGACGATCTGTACCGCCGGCATCGGCATGGACTATATCAACCCGGCCAACTGGGATACGGATGGCGACGGGATGGACGACAAATGGGAGTACGACAACTATTCGCGCGAGTTTGTCACGGGGTTGAGTCTGGTTATCGCAGACGCTACCCGCGACTACGATGGCGACGGCTTGAGCAACTGGCAGGAGTACTGCGGCGTCGATGGTCGCCCCCGGCTTCAGTCGGCGGGCTACGCCAATGGCGTGAACGCGGCTCGGGCCACACCGGGCGATGCCGGCGACGACCTGAACCCTCTCGATATCGATACCGACTACGACCTTCTGATCGATTCTTATGAAGCGGCTTGGTACGACGTCCCCGGCGGGATCGATCCCCATGCCGGCGTCATGGCCGGGATTCCCAGCGGAACCAACGTCGACACGTCCATCGCCCGGGCCGATCCCGATCAGGATGGCCTCAGCAACTACCGCGAGCAATGTTTGCTGGCCGTGTTCCACGAGGGTGCCGTCAACGGCGACAAGTGGGTCTGGACCGACCGCGTGCCCTTCGACTATCTGGAGTACCTCACCGACGGCGGCGTGCAACGACGCATCTGCACGATGACCGTTCCGCTTTCGCTTGGGGTCACGACAAGCAGCGCTATTCCCGCTCTGGTCAACCGCAACGCGCTGCGGAATCACGAGTGGACCGATCCGACCGAAGGCACCAGCTATCCGTATGTCGACGAGAGTATTCCCGCGGGGCACGACACCGACAACGACCTGCTTCCCGACGGCTGGGAAGTTCAGTATGGACTCGATCCGCGTGATAACGGGTTTACGGCTGGACACTGGGACAACGGTCCGTACGGGGATCCCGATCATGACGGGCTGCAGAACCTGGACGAGTACCGCGGGCAGGACGGCAACCGCTTCACGACCCGGCCGTACATCAACGGCACCGGGGATGAGACGAATCCCAACACGGTCGACCACCGGCCCGACTCGTGCTATCAGTGGCGCTGGCATCCCGCCGATGTCATTCTGTTCAGCCTGACGAATCCGCGCGCGGGCACCGGCATTAACCGCGCCGAAACGCTGGGCAGTTCGCTGCCGACGAAAAGCCTCGGCAAGGATGTGGGTACGGATACGGACGACGATGGGCTTTCGGATGCGGACGAGATCCACCCCGGCCCCGGCGTCCCGCCCTCGAGCCCGGTGCATTCCTGCGATCCGTTCCATCCCCAGGCCGCGTTGATAACCAGTGCCGCCGGCATACTCATTCCGGACCCCGAGCCTGCCGTTGCCACCAACTTCGCCCCCGCGGGCGTGCGCGAGGATCTTCAGCGCCGGGACTGGACGCTCGAATGCCAGATCAAGCTGCTCGGCACCAACCTCGTCGGCGACCTGTTCAACTATCAGACGCAGTTCGGCGGCATCGATCGCACCGCCTGGCGGCTGTCGCTGGTGCGGAACGTGCCCGTGCTGTCCGCCCACATCAACGGATTTCTCTACTCCGTCTCGGCCAACGCGTTGCCGACCAACAAGTGGGTGCACCTGGCCGGCACATGGAACCACGCCGCCAACAGCCTGGGGCTTTACCTGGACGGCGTGCTCTTCACCGAGACTCGCGTCAGCGGCGAAAGCGCCGCCGGCTTGATGCTCCCGGCCACCAACGCCCTGGCCCTCTGCGTTTCCGCGGATGGCTCGTTCGTGAACCACCTGCTGCTCGACGAGGTACGCATCTGGGGTGTGGCCCGAACCGCGCGGCAGATCGCCGACTTCGCCCACGACCTCGTGCCGCCGTGCGGCGGTGACGACGTGTGGGTCGATGCGCAGAGCCATCAGTATTACGGTGAGGTCGATGTGGCGATCGTCAACGGCGGGTCGCTCTTTTACGGCGAGCCGGGCGTGACGCTCTCCAACGTGTGCAACAACGGCAACAACTACTGGATCGATGATGGGGACGGTCAGTACAATGCCGCCCGCGATACCCTGCTCGCCGCCGACACGAAGCTTGTTGAGGGCCTCGCGGGCACTTTGATCGCCAATGCGCGATGGAACGACAAGGATGGCGACGGCGTCTTCTCGCGGAACAGCCTGCTGGCCTACTACCGCTTTGACGACGGCGGCACGACCGCAGAAGATTTTGCGCGGCCTGCCAAGAACAGCCTGATCGGCGCGACGCGTGAGGATTTGACCTACGGCGACCGCGGCTACGCCCTGGTCACGGGTTTCCAGTGGACGAACGCCGCCGCGATTGTCTACGGCGTGGACCAGCGCGGGGCTGACGATTCCGATCACGACGGCCTGCCGGATGGCTGGGAACTCGTCAACCACCTCGACCCTTGGGACGATGGCGCGCACGGCGAATCGGCTCCGGGCGCCAAGGATGGTTCCTGCGGCGCGCTGGGCGATCCCGACCACGACGGCCTCGCCAATCAGTACGAGTTTTGGGCCGATACCAATCCCCAGGCGGCGGACAGCGACGACAACGGCGTGCCTGATGCGCAGGAGGATCGCGACGGCGACGGTGTCGACAATGCCACCGAGCAGACACTGCGGTCCCGGCCCGATATGGCCGATACCGATGATGACGGGCTGACCGATGGCGAGGAACTGACTCTCGGGACGAGCCCGGCCAACCCGTCCGATCCTCCCGCCTCGCGGGCAGTCGCGTTTGGCGGCAGAACGGACGATTATCTTGACGTAGCGCCCGAACTCGACGATGGGCTGGCCGAGTGGACATTAGAGGCGTGGGTGAACCCCACCAATACCACTTCGGCGGGTGCGGGCACCATCGTCCGGCGCGTGGTTCAGAATCTGTCGGGCGGGTCCCAGGCGGTCAACTATGTCATGGGCTTGGAAACCAATGGGGCCGGCGGACTTCGCCTCTATGCGGGGTACGTCATGGCCAGCGGCGTTCCGTTCATGTTGCGTGCCGGTTCCGTACCGGCTGGCGTATGGACGCACGTCGCCGCCACGTACAACCGCCTGACCACGACGCTGACTCTTTACACGAACGGCGTCTTTGCCGCCACGACCAATACGACGCAGCAGGTTATTCCGCCGCAGAACGGCAAGGGCGGCGACGCCTTCCTTCGGATCGGCGAGGATTTCGCCGGCCTCTTGGACGAAGTGAGGCTGTGGGGGGTGGTGCGTACGGCTAAGGAAATCGGCGATTCGCGCTTGACCGTTATATCCGGTGCTGATGCCGACGGGCTCGTTCACGACTTCCGTTTCGACGACGGCCAGGCCACGACCAACCTGCTTGCGTTCGGCCCGTTCCATACACCGGGCGGCTACCAGGACTTTACGGTCGAGGATGACTGGAACATGCAGTGGCGGCACGCGGCGCAGCCCCACGGCAATACGACGACCGTCGCGCCCGGCGCGATTGTGCCGCCGCCGTCATTGCGTGTGCTGTTGCAGCCCCCCGAGGCTGTCGCCGCCGGCGCTGGCTGGCTGATCGACAACGGACTGTGGCAGAACAGCGGCGACAACGTGCAGGGGCTGACGCCCGGCGATCACATTGTCGCCTACAAGCCCGCCCTTGGGTGGATGGAACCGGCCTCGGAGACCGTCACGCTGACCAACGGCCTGGCCACTACGATTACGCGCCAGTACTTGCAGGATGCGTCCATCCGTATCGGGTTGCAGCCGGCTGATGCCGTGGCAGCCGGAGCCCTCTGGCAGGTCGATACCAGCGGCTGGCTACCCAGTGGTACGCTCGTCACGAATCTGGTCCCTGGCGTCCACGCCATTCAGTTCACGACGGTGCCGGGCTATGTCACGCCGGCGGCAATGACGCCGACCCTGGCCCCGGGCGAATTTTTCGATCGCAATGTCAAGTACGACGTCGTCAGGGGTGCGTTGTCGGCGACGATTGTGCCGGCCGACGCCGTGGCGGACGGCGCGTTGTGGCGCTACGTAGGAGGTACTTGGACGGCTGGAGGCACGGTCATCAGCAACCTGCCGTTGGGCACGTATACCGTCGAGTTCGCCCCGCTGGGCCGCTGGATTACTCCGCCCAGCGTCCCGGTGGTCCTCGCGAGTCCCCAGACGGTCGTGGTCACGGGTGCCTACACCCAGGTAACCGGGGTGTCGGCCGACATCCTGCCTGCTGCGGCCATCGCCGCCGGCGCCCAGTGGCGCGTCGGTAGCGGGAACTGGCTGGACAGCGGAGCTGTGCTAGAAGTGGCGGCCGGGCCTTATACCGTGAACTTCAAGCCGCTCGACGGCTGGCTCACCCCGGGCGATATGGCCGTGGTCGTCGTCTCCCAGCATGTGGCCAGGGCGGTGGGCACCTATTACGTGATCGAGACCGTGGGGAATGGCTATGGGCTCGGCGCCGGGTACTTCGATACGCCGCGCGGGTTGGCTGTCGATACGCGGCATCGCCTTTTTGTTTCCGCTAACAATGGCATCCAGGTCTACGACCCGGTCGGCCAGAACTGGACGATGTGGGGCTCTGCGGGTAGTCAATATGGCCCTGCGGGGACCTTCTACAAGCCGAAAGGGGTGACCGTCGATGGGCGCGGCAACGTCTACGTGGCCGACCAGAGCAGCAGCCGTATTCAGGTTTGGAGCGTCTCGAGCGGCACTTGGCAGGTCCTGGGCGGAGTCGGGTCGGCTTCGGGGCTGTTCAGCGGACCGACAGGTGTCGCCGTGGACTCGCGTTTGTCCCTGTACGTCGCCGACTACTGGAATAATCGCATCCAGAAGCTGGATACAAACGGCCAGTGGAGTGTGATTGTGTCGAACGGAACGGCCGCAGGGCGTGTTAACCTGCCACTGGGCGTTTTTGTCGACGGGCAGGATGTCCTGTACGTGTCCGACGATGGAGGGGCGAGCAATACGCTCAACCGCATTCAGCGGTTCAATGCCAGTGGACAGTTCCTGGACCGGCTTGGCAGCAGTGCTGCGGGCGAGGGCGCTCTTCGCCAGCCGGCCGGCATGGCCGTGGGCGCGACCAATCTCTATGTGGCCGACCAGAGCAGCAGCCGCATCTTGGTCCGGTCGCTCACGAACGCAGTGTGGACAACCCTGCTCGGCCCGGGCGTCGTCAGCAATGCCTGCGATGTGGCCTACGATCCGCGCGGGATCCTGTACGTGGCCGACACCGGGAATAATCGCATCCTCGCGCTGCCGGTCTTGCCGGGGGGCGTTACGAACGGCTCGGCGAAGGCCGCCGTGGTCGCGCTGCCGGGTGCCAACGGCTTTGTTGTCAGTTGGTACGGGGTTGCCAACTGGTTGTATGCGGTGCAGTATGCCGGCAGCCTCTTGCCCGGCACGGAATGGCAGTTCATGCCAGGGGCTAGCAATATTCTGGGGCGCGATGCGGTGACCAATCGCGTGGATGCGACGGCGGGCGTCACGAATCGGTTCTATCGGATCCTGTCGTATTGATGAGATGAGGAGGAACAGGCAGTGCGCACAACATTGAATCTGAGCTTTACGCGTTGGCTTGCCGCCGCCCTGGTGGCCAGTGGCGTTCTGGTGTTGCAGGCGGAAGAACCCGCTTTGACGCCCATCACCCCCGTGACCGGCGAGGTCGCCGCCGTGGCGGCGCCAACCAGCGAGGTCGCCGTGGTGGCGGCGCCGACGGGTGAGGTCGTTGCGGTGGTTGTGCCGACCGGCGAGGTTGTCGTAGTGACAGCGCCGACCGGTTCAGTCGTCACAGTTACCGCCCCTGCTGCCCAGGCAATCCCTGCCGGCATGCCCGTCGCGGCTACTTCGTCCGTGCCTGAAACGATCGCCATGCCGGGCTTTGCGTCGCCCGCAGAAACCCAGGAGCGCATCTCGATCGCCCTGGACGATGTCCCCCTGCAAGATGTCGTCCGCATGTTCACGCGTATTTCCGGGGCCAATATTATCGCCACGTCCACGAATCTGGGCGGCAAGGTGACGGTTAACCTTCAGGACGTCGAATGGAAGCCCGCGTTGGGCGCGATTTTGGATATGTATAACCTCCAGATCTCCGAGAAGACGCCCGCGTCCGGTATCTACAGCGTCATGCCCAAGGCGCCGGGTGCCGAGGACCCTCTCACGGCCGCGACCATCTTTCTCAACTACGCCTCGGTCTCGAACGTTGCGGTGCTGGTTCAGCCTTTGCTGGGCAGAGGTGGGTCGGTCTCTCCCTTCCCGAACTGCAACGCCTTGGTTGTCCGGGGCACCGCCACGACGGTTAACGAGATTCGCAAGGTGGTCACCGAGATCGATCTCCCGCGTAAACAGGTCTACATCGAAGCGAAATTCCTGGAACTCAGCGATGACGCAATCAAGGATCTGGGCATCAACTGGCAGGTGTTGCAGAACTATGGCGTCGGGGCGGCCGGCATGCAGGTCGGGCTCAAGCAGGACACCGAGAAGCAAAAGAGCAGCGCGACGACGTTAACCCGTAACGACAACCGCTCAGTGGTCGATACGGTTAACCAGGGATTCGATGCCAATGGCAAGCCCTACCCGGATTCGGCGGCGAGCCCCCAGCGTACCGTGGTCGACACCATCAATCAGGGGGCCGTGGCCCAGCAGACGCTTCAGAATAGCGTTACCAAGACGCTGTCGGATATCCGGACCGCCACGCTGAGCGCCGACGATTTCAAGATCATTCTCAGCGCCTTGAAGCAGCAGAACGGCGCGAGCATTATCTCCAACCCCAAGGTCATCGTCGCCAACGAACAGACGGCGACAATTCACATCGGCGAGAACGATCCGAATATCAAGGGTACCGTCACCTCCGGGCAACAGGGCCAGGCCAACTCGATCACGTATGCGCTGGATCCCACGCAGCCGTATTTCGAATTCGGCATCAAGCTCGACGTGACGCCCGTGATCAACAACGCCAGCAACATTACCGTCACCATCAATCCAACGCTGAGCACGCATCAGGGCGATAAAGTGACCCCCGACAACAACACGTTTCCCATCGCGATCACCAAGACGATCGCGACGACGTTCTCCCTCGCGAGCGGCAGGACCGCGGCCATCGGCGGGTTGACCAAGACCGGCGACACCAAACAGGAGATCAAGGTCCCGCTGTTGGGCGATATTCCGATCATCGGCAAGTACCTGTTCACCTACAGCCACACGGATCGCTCGCAGGACGAGACGATCATCTTCGTCACCGTGACCATCGCGACCCCGGATGCGATCGAGCGCGCCGAGGGACTCCCGGAAGATGCGGAACTGGTGCATCAACACCTGAAGAACATACGGAAGTCCATGGGAGGCTTCCCAGGCACCGTGTCGCCAACGGCGGCGACCCCGACGGCTCCGGCGGTCATGACCCCGAAGGCCCTCGACCAGGCGGCGACGCCGCACTGAGAAGTGGACAGTGAACGGTAAACAGTGAACAGTTCACGCTGTCTCCACTCTTGGCTGTTCACTGTTGACTGTTCACCGTTCACTACTCAAATGAGGCAACTATGATTCCACGCTATACGCGCCCCGAGCTTGGGGCCATCTGGTCGGACGAAAACCGGTTTCGGATCTGGTTGAGGATCGAGATCCTGGCGTGCGAAGCCATGCACAAGTTGGGGGTCGTCCCGGCGGCTGATCTGCGGCGAATTCGCGAACGTGCCGCGTTTGACGTCAAGCGGATCAACCGGATCGAGGCCAAGGTGAATCACGACGTGATCGCCTTCCTGACGAACGTGGCCGAACACGTGGGCCCCTCGGCGCGCTACATTCATCGCGGCTTGACCAGCTCCGACGTGCTGGATACGGCGCTGGCCGTCCAGATGGTGGAAGCCGTCGATATCCTTCTGGTCGATGTAAAGGCCGTGCGCCGGGTTGCCGCCCGGCAGGCGCGCCGCTACAAGTTCACCCCCATGATGGGCCGCTCGCACGGCGTTCACGCCGAGCCCATTACGTTCGGGCTCAAGATGGCACTCATGTACGATGAGTTCGGCCGCGCGCTCCGGCGCCTGGAGGCGGCGCGCGACGTCATCCGCGTGGGCCAGCTCTCGGGCGCCGTCGGCACGCACGCCCATATTTCACCGTTCGTCGAGCAGTATGTCTGCCGCAAGCTGGGGCTGCGGGCCGCCGCGATCTCGACCCAGGTGCTGCAGCGCGACCGTCATGCCGAGTACATGTCGGCCCTGGCCCTGGTCGGCGCTTCGGTCGACCGCTGGGCCACCGAGTTCCGCCATCTCCAGCGTACCGAGGTGCACGAGGTGGAGGAGTTCTTCGGCAAGGAGCAGAAGGGGTCTTCCGCCATGCCGCACAAGAAGAACCCCATCACCGGCGAGAAGCTGTGCGGCCTGGCCCGCCTGCTCCGCGGCAACCTGGTCGCCGCGCTCGAGAATGTCGCCCTCTGGCACGAACGCGACATCTCGCACTCGTCTGTCGAGCGGATCATTTTGCCTGACAGCACCATCGCCCTTGACCATATGCTGGTTCAACTCGCGCGACTGGTGGGGAACTTGCGCGTGTTCCCCAAACGCATGAAAGAGAATCTCGATTCGACGCACGGGCTGATTCATTCCCAGCAGGTGTTGCTCTGCCTCACGCAGAAAGGCTTCACGCGCGAGCAGGCCTATCGCATGGTGCAGCGCCACGCGATGGAGTCGTGGAACTCCGGGCGGGATTTGCGGGCGCTGCTGGAAGCCGATCCGGAGATCGTGGCGAAGGTCACGGCCGCCGATTTGGACAAGGTCTTCGATATCGGCGTCCACTTCAAGGATGTGAGCCGGACGTTCAAGGCCGTGGGGTTGTGAAACTGGCGTCCCAAGGGACGCCAAGACTATAGCGGATTAGCCTGTAGGCTGTAGGAAATGGTGACAATGCTTAAGGCCAGACTTCTCGCAGCTTACAGCCTATAGCCTACAGTCTCTGAAAGGATAGCACGCATGAAACGCAAGAGTTCCACCTCCAAGCCCGGCTCGGCCTACGCCGCGGCCGGGGTTGATATTGACGCCAAGATGTCCGGTATCGCCGCCATCAAGAAGATGGTCAAGACCACGGCCACGCCGGGCGTCCTGAACGATATCGGCCAGTTCGGCGGGTTCTTCGCCTCGCCCGGCAAAGACCGTGTGCTCGTGGCCAGCACCGATGGCGTGGGCACCAAGCTCAAGATTGCCGTCATGACCGGCCGCCACGACACGGTGGGCCAGGATATCGTCAACCACTGCGTCAACGACATCCTCGTGCAGGGCGCGGTGCCGCTGTTCTTCATGGACTACGTGGGCTTGTCGCGGTTCGACGGCGCCATCTTCCAGCAGGTCGTCTCCGGCCTGTGCAAGGCCTGTCGCGAAAACGGGTGCGCCCTGCTTGGAGGCGAAACCGCCGAACTGCCCGGCCTCTATCCGGCGGGCGAATACGACCTGGTGGGCACCATCGTCGGCGTTGTGGATCGCAAGGCGATCGTCAACGGCTCGACCGTCCGTCCGGGCGACGTTCTTATCGGCCTGCCATCCAGCGGGTTACATACGAACGGTTACTCCCTGGCGCGGCGCGCCATTTTCGACCAGGCCGGGCTGACCGTCGACGACGAGTTGCCCGGCACCGGCCGCCGGGTGGGGGATGTCCTCCTCGCCGTGCACCGCAGCTACCTCAAGCCCGTGGTCGCCCTCATGAAGCGCGTGAAAGTCCGGGCCATGGCGCATATTACCGGAGGCGGCTTCCCGGATAACGTCCCGCGTGTGCTGCCGGCCGGAGTCACCGCCGTATTCGATCGCACGGCCTGGAAAGTGCCGCCCCTGTTCGACTTCATCCGGCAAGCCGGCAACGTCGAGCGCGACGAAATGTACCGCGTGTTCAACATGGGCCTCGGGCTGGTCGTCATGGTCCGGGCTGCCGATGCGGGACTCGCTCTGCAGGTGTTGCGCCAGGCCGGCACCCGGCCCGTCGTCGTGGGCCGCATCGAGAAGGGCGCCGAGCGCGTGCGGTTGATCAACTGAAGCCCGTCGGGAATTCTCACCACGAAGATCACGAAGAACACGAAGGTCGGGTGGGTTCGGATCATTCTTCATGTCCTTCGTGGCTTTCGTGGTGAGCTATCCGCCGGGTTTTTGGCTTTGCTGGCAGGCGTCGGTTCCGCGGGCGCGACGACGATCCGGCTCGAGCCGGATATTCTGCCCGATTTGGAGGCAACCGCTCCGGGTTTCGATATCGAGGTGGCCAACCGCGGCGACGAAGCGGCCCGGGCCGTGCGGGCGACCGTGACCCTCGGCGACTTCACGAACCGGGCGACTGTGGCCCGGGAGATCGGGCCCGGACAGACCGTGAGTCGCCGCCTCGCTCCGGTCGGAGTCCCCTCCGTGCCGGGCCACTATGAAGCGGCCGTTTCGCTCGCCTACACCGACCTTAACGGCGCCCCGTTTTCGGCCGTGTCGCTGGCCGATGTCGGCGTTGGCACCGCGGCACTCCCCGCGTCTCATCCGCAGTTCGACGCGTTCGCCGCCGCCGATCTGCCGGACATTCGGCTGGTTCGCTCAGGCCGGCTGACGCTCAAGGTGATCCCACTGGCGACTCGGCCCGTAGCCGTCACCGTGCGGTTGATCCTGCCCGCGGAGATCGTCGCTGACCGTCTATCGCAGTCTGGGTGCCTTTACCCGAATGTGACGACCAACCTCACGTTTGACGTGCGCCGGGCCGGGGCCTTGGCGCGCAGCGAGTACGCCGTGTTCGCGGTCCTCGACTGGGAGACGAACGGCGTACACCGCAGCACGGTCGCCAGCGGCACGGTCACGATCGAGACGGCCTTCGATTGGGCCGCCGGCTCGCAGGTGGTGTGGTTCGGGCTCGCGGGCCTGCTGGCCGTGGCGTTTCTCGCCGCGCAGTCTTCCCGCCGGTTCGCGGCCCTCCACATCCGTCCCACCTGGCTTTCTTCCTTTGTCGTCGTGGCCGCCGGTGCCTTCGTCTTTTGGCACCTCTCGCCCGGCGATGTTTTGAGCGCGACGATGCCGGTGGGAGGCGATACGCCCGCCCACAATTATCTGGCCAGCCATCTCCAGGAAGAGCTCTTCGGGCACGGCCGCCTCGTATCCTGGGCTGGCGGGTGGTGGGGCGGCTTCCCCATGTTTCAATACTACTTCGTGCTGCCCTACCTTGCGATGGCGCTGCTCGGCGCGGCGGTGCCGCTGACGATGGCCTTCAAGCTCGTCAGCGTGGCGGGCGCCGTGCTGCTGCCGGCCGCGGCCTTCGCCATGGCCCGCTCGATGCGGCTGCCCCGCCCGGCGCCCGAACTGCTGGCCGTCCTGATGGTGCCTTTTCTTTTTGTGGATACGCACTCGATGTGGGGCGTTAACCTGCGCAGCACGCTGGCGGGTATGATTGCCAACAGCTTGAGTTTCTCGCTCATGCTCCTGGCTCTCGGCTGCGCCTGGCGCGATGCCGCGGAGGGCGCCTTCCGCCTGCGTACAGTGGGTCTCCTGGCCCTCGTCGTCGCCTCGCATTTCTTCACGTCCGTCATGACCGCGGTGGTGCTCGCGAGTGTCCCGCTGCTCCAGCCGCGCGATCGCCGGGCTCGGGCCCTCGCGGTCCTGGCGGGCGAGGGAGCCCTGGCCGTCCTGCTCATGGCGTGGTGGTGGCTGCCCTTGGTCGCGACTTCGGCCTACAGTATGGAGTTCGGCACGAACTGGCCGGTGACGCTCTGGAAGACGTTCCCGCCCTACGCGGTCGTGCTGGCCGGTTTGGGTGCGCTGGCGGTGGGCGCTGCCGCGAGGGAGAGGTGGGAGGTGGAGGGTGGAAGGTGGAAGAGCAATTCTGCCAGTGAACCCGGGGGTCCAGATGGATCGCGGCATGAGCGGCGCCCTCCACCTTCCACCTCCCACCTTTCTGCCTGCTTCGCCCTGGCTTGGATGCTGATCGTGGCCGGCCTGCTTTTTCGCTTTGGGTTCGTCCTGTCGCCCGTGTTCGTCAACGTGCGGCTGTGGCCTTTCCTTTTCTTCTCGCTGGTGACGCTCGGGGGTGTCGGGGCGGCGCTCCTGTTGGCCCGGACGCGAGCCCCGGGGCTGGCTGTTCTGGCCTTGCTGGCCGGCGTCATGGGCGGTGTAACCCGAGCCGAGCAACTCCCGGCTGGCGGCGGGTTGGTCCGGACGTGGGCGTCCTGGAACTACGGCGGGCTGGAGACGAAAGACTCCTGGCCGACTTTTCGGGCGTTGGTCATGCCGCTCAAGGGCACGCCGGGACGTCTCGCGAACGACCTCAGTCCCGACAACGAACGTTTCGGCTCAAGCCGTATCTTCGAGCTTGTTCCAAGTCTCATCGGCAAACCGATCCTCGAGGGTGGGCTGGTCAACTCGGCAGCCGGCTCGCTCTTCGCCTATTATATCCAGAGCGAGACGTCGAAGGACTGTGCCGGCTTTCCGCCGCAGATGATTCCGTCCCGCTTCGATCTTGTTAACGCAACCCGGCACCTCGAGCTGTTCAACGTCAAGCACCTGATCGCCCGGTGGCCGCCCCTGCAGGAAGCGCTCGCGCATTCGGCCGACTGGCGGCTCCTGTACGGGGTGGACGGTTGGGAGGTCTATGAACTCTTGACGCACCGGGGGCAGGTCGTCCACGTGCTCGGGGTGGAGCCCGTGGCTCTTGAAACAGCGGATTGGAAGCAGCGCGGCCTGGAGTGGATCTATGCGCCCACCGCCCTCAACCGGCCGGTTCTTCTCGTCGCGCCGGGCGGCTCCGTGCCCTCCGGTATGACCCGCATCACCGCCTCCGAGTTCACCTCCTTCACTCGCACCAACCCCGCCCCGCCATCCATCAACCATCAACCGTCCGTCATTCCTGCTCCGGCCCACAGACCCGAGTCCTCATCTGCCCTACAGCCTTCAGCCTACAGCCTTCAGCCTTCCACTCTTCCTCTCACCCCCGTGCGCTGGGAATCGGTCACCGACGACCGGATCGTGTTCGTCACCGATGCCATCGGTCGACCGCACCTTATCAAGGTCAACTGGTTTCCCAACTGGCAGGTCCGCGGAGCCGACGCCGTCTATCGCGTCACGCCCGATTTCATGCTGGTTTATCCGCGACAGGCCCGCGTGGAACTGTATTATGGCCGTACTGCCGCGGACCGGGTGGGCCTCGCGCTGACCTGGCTGGGATGGGTCGGCGTGGCGGGAGTCGCGGCGGCGCGGGCGCGCCGCCGGCGACGAAAGTGAACAGTTAACAGTGAACGGTGAACGCCAAACATGAATCCGAAAGGTAGGGCGACGGCGTCCTCGCCGCGCCGCTTGCGCTTCTCATCCTCGGCGGGGCCGGAGGCCCTCGCCCTACCAGCATGAAAGCTCTCATTTTCAAATTTATCGACGCGACGATCGGGGCGGCCTTGTGCTGGTCGGTGGGTCGGTTACGGCACCTCCTGCGCCTCGACCCCGCGGTGCCGCCCGACCCCGCGGCCCAGCCGGTCCGGCGCGTGCTCGTGATCCGGCCGGGCGGACTCGGCGACATGGTGCTGCTGCTGCCGATGCTCCGCGTGTTGCGGGAGCGGCTCCCGGCGGCCGCCGTGGATGTCGTCTGCGAACGCCGGAATGCCGCGGTGCTGCGCCTGTCCGGCCTGGCTGACCGGATCTGGTGCTACGATTCGGCGCCCTTGGCCCTGCTGTTCGGGTTGCGGTGCGCCCGCTACGATGTCGCCCTGGACAGTGAACAATTCCACCACATCTCGGCGCTCATGGCGTTGTTAAGCCGCGCCCCGGTGAGGATCGGCTTCAAGATCAACCCCGGCCGTAACCCCCTCTACACCCACCTCATTACGTATGAACTCGACGGCTGGGAGGCCGCCCAGTTCATGGGCCTGCTCGCCCCGCTCGGGATCAAGGACGTCGTCCCCGTGGTGGAGGGGAGCCTGAGGCTTGACAGCTCGATCGCCACGCCTGCCCCCGGCTACGGGCAAGATGCCCGTGCCACATTGGGAAAACGGATCGTCATCCATGCCGGCGCGACGACGCGCTACAAACGGTGGGATCGGGCGCGTTGGGCCGACCTTGTCGGCCAACTGGCCGCGCCAAACAACGGCCCGATCATCCTGGTGGGGGGGCCTTCAGACCGCGCTGCAGCCGCGTGGATCGCGGAGCGCGCCGGGGTTCCGGTCGAGAACATGGCCGGCCGCCTGACGCTGAAAGAAACCGCGACCGTGCTGGCTGGGGCCGCCCTGTTCGTGGGTGGCGACTCGGGCCTGGCGCACTTGGCCGTGGCGCTGGACGCGTCCACCGTCATCCTGTTCGGCCCGAGCGATAGCCGCAAGTGGGGGGCGCCCGGACCGCGCCATGCGATTGTGCGGTGCGACCTCGCCTGTGCGCCCTGCGCCATTTTCGGCTATCACAAACTCTGTCACTCCATCGCCTGCATGGATGGCATCACGGTGGAGCAGGTGACTTCCGTCAGCAGGTCGGTATTGCTGCGCATGTCTTCGGCTAGCAGGGCGCTCAAGGCCCGATAGACGGGGCCGGGTTGGCCGTCGCCAATGGGCTTGCCGTCAAACGAGACTGCGGCCGTCACATCGATCGTCGTGCCTGTCAGTAGTATTTCGCGAGCGGCGAGAATGGTGGCCCTCGGGATATCTCCGCACCCTACGCCCGCGAGTCGGCCGTCCGCCACGAGCCGTTCGGCCAGCGCCATCGTGCGCAGCATGGTCGTGCCGGCCAGGATGCGATCGAGACAGGGGAACAGCAGCCGGCCGGTGTCGGACACGATGCCGACGTTTTCCGTGGCGCCCTCGGTCATGCAGCCGCGATCATCGAAGCCGACGGTGAAATCCACGCCGGCATCGATGGCTTCCTTTTTCATCAGGACATTTGGCGCGTAGTTGCAGTTCTTGATCGCGGCCATGCCGCCGGTCTTGGCGGGCACGGCGCTGGTGCGCAGGCGGGCGCCCTCGGGATGGGCCCGCATGAAGGGGGCGCCGGCCGCGCTGACCACGACGTAAAGCTGCGGGGCCGGGCATTCGTAGGGATTGACCGAGAAGCCGCCCGGTCCACGCGAGACAAAGATCCGCAGCGTGCCATCGCGCCGGCCGCCGGCCCGGGCCGTTTCGATGGCGATATCGCGGATGGTCGCCGGTGGGCAGGGCAGCGACAACGCGATGGCCTGGGCCGACTGCTCCAGCCGCTGGAGGTGGGATTGCAGATTATAGAAGCAGCCGCCCGTCAGTTTCAGGGCCTCGAAAACGCCGTCGCCGCGGTGTACCAGGTGGTCGTCGAGCGGCACCATCATCAGCACGGGATCGGTTACGATCGCATCGTAAACGCTCGAGTACATGGCGTGGAATGCGGCATGGTAGGGCCGTCGCAGCTTCGCCGCCAGCGCCGGCCAGTCGGATAATTCAAGGCGTTTCATGGCCCGACCCTAGCAAATCCAACATGCCGCCAGAAGACGGAAGTCGCAGGGCAGACGCATCTAATGTCGAGAGTTGAACCACCCGCTACGCTGGAGGCACAGAGATACGGAGAAGACTTGGCTTCGTGTCTGCTCCGCTCCTTCTCCCCGAGGAAACGTTGCGCGAATTTGGCACAGGGCGGGGCCTTGAAAGGCGCCTGACCAGTACCGTGAGAGCCACGGCCCTGTACCAAATTCGCGCAACACCGGGTGGTGAGTGCACGAGAGGATGGATTGCGTCGCCCCATGCGTTCTCCCCTCTTCCCCCTCCGTGCCTCTGTGCCTCCAGCGGAGCGGGTGGTAAAATTCGCACTACCTTCGTGTGGCGAGCATCTGCGTGGGCACACGAAGGCTCTTCCCATCACTTTCCCCATAGGGATTTCCCTGATGCAAAATCAGGTGCGCCCCGATTGTTGTGCAAGTGGCGATACGGTATCAAAGGAACCGAAATGAAGACCAAAAGGTTCCAGCAGATGGCGATCGCGATCGGCGCGACGGTGCTGTGCCGTGTCGCCGAGGCGCAGGCCACGACTTCGGCGGGGCCGTCGGCTGGCGCGAACGGGCTCGCCGGCCATCCGGTAGTCTCAGCGTTCGTCCACATCGTATTCCTGTCCGTGCTCCTCGGCGTCGGTTCCACCATTGTCGCCGTCCTGTTCAAGCCGACGTTTCGCGAGTAGGGGGCTGTTCACCCTCCCTGCCTTCGCACCGCGGTCAACGCCCGCGGCCACAGGGCGCTTGGTTTCTCTTCTGTAGCCGGCCGCGTTGAGGCCGGTCTCAGTAGTCACTTTGCGTTCCCTCGTCATGGCCGTCAAAGCTGGCCGTTGGGTGTTTCCTTCGTCCCCGACTTGTGGTATAAAGGATCCTGTGAAACGTTGCTGGATCATCGTCCTTGGCATGCTTTCGGCCTCCCTGTGTCGTGCGGACTTCACGCGCTATCAGGTCATCCTCGACCGCATGCCGTTCGGCGTTGAGGCGCCGCCTGCGCCGGTGCCCGGGCTGGGCGCCAATGGCAAGCCGCTCCCGCCGGCCGACAGTTTCACCAAGACGCTCAAGATGTGCGCCGTCACGCGCCATGCCCTGACCGGTCGCCTCCAGGTGGGCCTCGTCGACACGGCCACCAAAAAGAATTATTTTCTGACCGTCGGCGATTCCGAGGATGGCATCACGCTGGTCGAAGCCGACTACGAGGGCGAGACGGCTTTGGTGCGCAAGGGCGATCAGGAGAGCCGGCTCACGATGAGCGATGTCGCCAGCATGGCGGGCGCCGGACCTGCGCCTGGGCCCGCGCCTATGCCCGGCCCCGGGCCTGGAGTTGGCCGCCCGGCATTCCCGCCCGGCATGATGGCAGGCCAAACGGCCGGCGGGCCCGGAGCGGGCAGTGGCTCCGGCTTCATGCCCTCCTCGCGTCCCGCATATTCGCACGGTGGAACGGCAGGCCAAAATGCGGGCGTCCCGCCACCAGTCGCGCCGCGAGCAGCGAGCGGTGCGACGGCCGTTTCATCGGTGCCTGCCACCGCGACGGCCGCCGCTACACCCACCTCGACGGCACCCGGTGACCGCTATACCACGGAACGCGATGCCGTGATGGCCGCCCGCAGGGCGCAGATGGGCGTGACGAATACCCTGTCCGGAGACGCGCTCCAGCAGCATATCCAGCAGTACCAGATGGATCTCATCCGCGCCCGCGGGGCCAAAGGTCCGCCCCTGCCCATCCAATTGACGCCCGAAATGGATCAGCAACTGGTCCAGGAAGGCGTCCTGCCGCCAGTGGTGCCGTGAAATGCCCAAGACGGCAGACGGCTTGAGGCCCTCTTCGAAAACCTAACCTGCCTCTACGGGAGCGGCGCGGCTTCCCGCGCCGGTCGGAGCCGGAAGCGGCTCCGCTCCGGGCGGCAAAGACGCTTTTGGAGAGTCCAATCGCAACCCTCTTTCGTAGGTGCGACTGTGGCAGTGTGGCTACACTCTCCACTCACTTCGCCGGCGGCGTCGGTGGTGCGGGCGGGGCCGGCGGTTTCGCGGCGCGGCGCTTCAGCATTTCGGCCTTGAAGTCGTGCACAGGCTTGAGCCCCAGGGACGCCGCATTCTTGGCGAACGTGATCTGGTAAGGTGGGAAATAGTTCATTCCCAGGTTGTCGAGATCCGCAAGCGTCTTGTACTGACGGGTCACGCAGAGCGGATCCAGCGACGGCGACAGACCGGCCAGGAAAGCCGCGTCACGCATGACGAGGCGCAGGATGCGCTTTTCGAAGGCGACCGTGTCATTGGTGCGCAACGCCGGCACGTTGACGATGCCCGTGGCGATTTGCGGCACGAATCCCTGGTGGGTAGTGAGGTTCGTCACGGCGACCAGACCGATCACGAGCACGTCATTGCTCGTGCGAGTCTTCTGAAGCGCGTCATACCACTCCTTTTCCGTCCGATCGCCTTTTGGTGTTTTGATCGTTCGGAGCGTCACCGGAACGTTCAAGTAGTGTTCGACCTGCGCGCGAATTCCTTCGACGTTACAGGGCGCCGCGTACCCGGCATCCACGAGCGCGATCGACTTCACGTCCGCCGCCCGGGCTGGGGCGGAGACGAGTGCGAAGGCCATACCGCAGAAGCAAGCAAGAGCAAGTCGTGTCTTCATGGTGTCCTTTCCTGTTTGACGATGGCGGCAAGATAGCGCAAGGGCGGGCACGGTGCAAGCGGTTGAAGAGTGCGAGGACCCACACACCAAGCGAGGGTTGCGGGAGCGGCGCGGCTTTCCGCGCCGGTTATCTTCATGCGTTCACAAATACAAAATGAACCCATCCGGGACCGCGAGGGCGCGGCAATTCAATCGGTCGCGGCTCGCGGGGACGCTCGCCCTCCAAAGAATTCAAGAATGCACCAATTTCCTTGGAGGGCGAGCGTCCTCGCGAGCCGGTATTCGTGCAGATTCCGTTTCCGCCGGGCTGCCAGTGCCCGACTTTTGGGCTCTAACCACAGAAATGCGCTGCATCCGCTCCGGAATTTGTCAATTGACTGTTGACGTTAACCGATCACCGCGCTATCCTATGCACAGTGTCATCAGGTCCGCAGGGCGGAAAAAACACAAAAATCGTGTTGACGGTACCTGAGCCTCGGCACTATAGTTGTTACAGGATACAGATAGAACCAAATCGAGGAGGAGTCACAATGAAACGGCTGTTGGCAATCGTGGCAGGGGGGGTTCTCGCGGCGGGTTTGGTCGCGCAAGCGGCCGACCCAGTGTATAGCGTCAATGCGGTCGGGTATGCGAAATTGTCGCTGCCTGCGGGGTTTTCAATGATCTCCCTTCCATTCAACGCGGTAGGTGGTAACGCGACGACGATTGGCGGCGTGTTTCCGTACGGGACTGTTCAGGATTCAACAACGATATTCTTCTATATGCCAGGGGCTGGGTATGCGGCATATACATTTGTGGATAACGGGCTTGGCGATCCCGCGAGTGGTTGGTGGGGGCCTACGGATACTTCTTCACCTACGGGAGGGTCCAACGCAATCCTTCGTGGCGAAGGGTTCTGGATACAGGTTCCCGGCGCAACCAATATCGTTCTGGCGGGTGAGGTCCCTGGTGCTAGCAATGGAACAAACACAGTTCCGCTGGTAACAGGATTTCAAATGGTGAGTTTCGCTTATCCTGCCACCGGATCAGTGACAAATGGTCTGGCCCCGTCAGATGGCGACACAATATTCTCGTGGACGGGAAGTAGCTGGCAAACGTATTCATACGTGTATTCGCCTGGCGATCCTGCTGACACCGGCTGGTATGATAACAACAACAGTGTGTTCGTCCCTGATGTTGCCCTCAAGGTCGGTGCAGGGTACTGGTACCAATCGTCACAAAGCATGAGTTGGAATCAGACAAAGCCATATCAGTGGCCGTAAGCATTGTGTTTCGTGTAGCGAGAGACAGCGTAAGCTATAGAGGCAAGACAAGATGAACAGAATACTCACAGCAACGGCACTAACAGTGCTTATGGCATCAGTAGCGTTGGCTGACGTGGACTTCCGGTGGTCGAGCAGTAGCGCACAAGCTTTAGACCAGACCAGTGTCAATCTCGCGGCTGCCTCGACTGTGCTGCTGTATGTTAGTACAGACGCAAGCGTGAACTTCCCGGGTGGTAATGTCACTGGGCCAATCCAGACGTCATACGGTGATGACACGTATGTTGGTGCTGCAGCTACAACATTATCCGGTCGTTACACGATTGGGTATCAGACGCCAGGGACGACTGGGGCCGGTGCAGGGAGTGACGTGGGATTGTACACGTATATGGTGTTAGTGAATCTGTCTTATTCCACTTTCACGGGGGCGCTCGGAGGTAATGTGGCCAACATTGCGGCAGGAACATATTATGGTGTGTCGTCGATGTCGCCAGTGACGCTTGTCCAAGGAGCCTCTGCCACTCCCCCGGGAACTCCGCAATCCTTCACTGATTCGTCCGACGCTAATGGGCTCGGGGCAATCATTCAGACGACACAAGTTGTGACGGTCCCCGAACCCAGCACAGTTGCTTTGATGCTGGCGGGGCTTGGCATCGTGGCCATGCGCATGCGCCGCAAGTAAGTTCTCCCGATTAGGTTCTATCCTTGAAGACACGCTCCGGGCAACCGGAGCGTGTCTTCTTTTCTTGCTCTGTAGACGCGGGCGGTGACCGCGTGCAGTAGGTCGCCCGAAGTGGGTGGCACAGGGTCAGACTGGGGACAGAGACCCGGCATTCCACACAGCACGTCCACAAGACAACCATGCCCCTGGAGCGGAACGCATTCGCGTTCCGGCCGCTCGTGGCGAGGAGCACGCGCGACGAGCCGGCGCGGGAAGCCGCGCCGCTCCGATCATGACCGTGCTCCCGCGTTCCATCACAGCCGTTCGTTACTCTCGGGCGCAAGGCACCTCCGTGGGTCCACCCGTAGAAGCATTGGACGGGATTCACAGGATTCTGCAGGATTGCTGGTGTAGAAGTCGCAGGGCAAAGGCATGCGACGGCACGGCAACCCAGATCTCACTCAATCCTGTAAATCCTGTCTGGGCCCGACTGTCCCGTCACAATCGCGAGTAAGCAGTAGACCCAATGGATGATCTCAATCCCTTCCTCCGGCCCCGTGGTTTCGTCTTCAAAGCCAAGACCTGGGCCGACTACACTGCTTGGCGCCGCGCACAATCCAATCCCCGGCTGTGGTGATCGTCCCCTTCCTGAGTCTGCGCGACCTCATCGCCAGCAAGGAAACCTACCGGGAGCAGGATCGCGCCGATCTGGTACGCCTGCGACTCTTGCGCGACGGACAAGGCGGGGGATAGACGCGGTCGCTGACCGCGTGTCTTCCCGTCCCGCAAGAACCCTGCATTTCCGGTTGCAGTCGCCGAATATGCAGGGTACGATCTGGCCATGATTCCTCGGCGTCATCATGTCGAAGCGTTACGGGGCCTGCTCGCGCGGCACCCGGTGGTGGCCATCTTGGGGGCGCGGCAGGTGGGCAAATCCACGCTCGCGCGGCAGGTGGGACGGCACTACCGGGGCGTCGTGACAGACTTCGATCTGGAGAACGACGAGGATCTCGCTCGGCTTTCCGATCCCCTGCTGGCCTTGAAGCCCTTGCGGGGGCTGGTAATTCTGGACGAGGTGCAGCGGCGTCCGGAATTGTTCACGACCTTGCGCGTTCTCGCCGACCGGCCGCGGTGTCCCTGCCGGTTTCTGGTTCTAGGGAGCGCGGCGCCGGAACTGCTGCGGCAGAGCGCTGAGACGTTGGCCGGGCGAATCGCCTTGTACCGGCTCGCCGGCTTTGACGCCGAGGAAGTGGGTATCTCGGATTACGCGACGCTGTGGCGTCGTGGTGGATTTCCGCGGTCATTCCTGGCGCGCAACGATGCCGACAGTATGGAATGGCGCCGCGGGCTCATCCGGACCTTCGTCGAACGTGACATTCCCCAGTTGGGTATCCGGGTGGCCGCCAGCACGATGCGGCGGTTCTGGGCGATGCTGGCGCATTACCACGGGCAGACCTGGAATTCATCGGAGTTCGCCCGCTCGTTCGGAGTGGCCGACACGACGGTCAGGCATTATCTGGACGTCCTTACGTCGGCACTTGTCGTGCGCCAACTTCAGCCCTGGCACGAGAATATCGGCAAGCGCCAGGTGAAGGCGCCGAAGGTGTACGTAGCGGACAGCGGGCTATTGCACGGTCTCCTCAATTTGCCGACGCGCCGGGATCTTGAAGGCCACCCGAAAGTGGGGGCCTCATGGGAAGGGTTCGTGATCGAGCAGCTTGTGGCGCGGCTCGGGGTCGAACCGGAGGAGTGCTTTTTCTGGGCAACGCAGACCGGGGCCGAACTGGATTTCCTGGTCGTGCGCGGTGTGGAACGCCGCGGCTTTGAGATCAAACTCGCCAGCGCCCCCTCGATCACGCCGTCGATGCGCCATGCGCGGCAGGATCTGGGACTGACCTCGCTGGATGTGATCCACGCGGGGGAACACACGTATCCGCTAAGCGAAGGCATTCGCGCCGTGGCGTTCGCGCGGTTGCTTCAAGATATCGTCCCGATGTGATTTTGTGGCACCGGTCAAACTTTCCGGAGCGCTGAAGGGTCAGAGCGCTGAAGGGTCAGCGCTGAAGGGTCAGCCCTTTGAATAGAGAATAGGCCTTCCATCCATCAGCGCGTCATGGCGTGGATGGGCAGTCTCGTAGGTCCCGCTCCAACTTGGACTTGCGTCGGATTGCGATACCGTATACGGTATCGCAATGAGAGCGTACACAGTGGTGCTTGATACGAATGTGCTCGTTTCGGGACTTCGTTCCAGGCGGGGCGCTTCGTACAAACTACTGACGCTCTTGGGGAATGGACGGTTTGGCATCGCCGTTTCGGTGCCATTGGTGATCGAGTACGAAAAGGCGCTGCTTGATCCGCGGACCAAGGTGCCCCTTTCGCGTGCCGATGTGGGCAAGTTCATCGATTACATCTGCACGATCGCGGACAAGAGAAAGATATATTACCTGTGGAGGCCCTGCCTCCCCGATCCAAGTGACGATATGCTCTTGGAACTCGCCGTGGCTGGGCGATGCGACTTTGTCGTCACATACAACATCCGGGATTTCAGAGGCGTGGAGCGCTTCGGTATTCGGATTTTGAAGCCAGGGCAATTCTTGAACCTATTGGGAGAACAATGATGAGCACACTCAGTTTGCGCTTGCCGGATTCGCTGCATGACGCCGCCCGGACTCTGGCAAAGCGGGAGCACGCCTCCATCAATCAGTTGATTGCGACAGCCATCGCAGAGAAGGTTTCCGCGCTTATGACGGAGGATTACCTGGTGGCGCGCGCCAAGCGCGGTAGCAAGAGGGACTTCCAGCGGATTCTGTCTTCGGTCCCCGACACTGAACCTGACGAACGCGACCGACTGTAGACGCCGGCGTTGACCGCGTGTCCTTGCATCTTCACCCTATCCCACAGGAACGGGATATCGCCACGATCAGGCCCTACGAGCGCGGTTTTGGCGGATGACTGTCTCGATGGCAGCGGGCGTTGGTGGCCGTCTGGCCGCTGTCCGGCGGGCACGGTCGACGGCCGACGAGAAGAGAGAGCGCCGGATTCCCGCCAGGGAATCCTCGACGTTCTCCGGGGTCACGCCGATCAGAATGGCGCAAGGCTTGCCATCGCGGGTCACGATGAGTTCGTGTTTCTGCGCCAGACTCTCCCAAATAGCGCGGCTTCGCTTCAGATCCTGAACGGCAACGTAGGTCACGTTAATCTCCTCTTACGCTGCTTATCATATGAGCGGTGAGCGGTATCGTCAAGATCCCTGACCGCGTGTCTCTCTTCGGCGCCCGTCAGGCACCCGCTTTGCCGATGGCCCAGGCGTAGAACGCTTCAATGTCGGTCACGTCCTTGGTGATGGCATCCCACGCGAGACCATGGTCGATGCGGAGATAGTCGTGGACAAGGATGTTCCTGAACCCGGCCCATTTGCGGAGCGAGTCGGCAAGTGTAGGGTTCAATTCGCCGGCCTTCTCAAGGATATCGAAGACTTCCCGGTTGGTCTCCGGTATGCCGAGGTCGCCATCCGCCACGAAGTGGTTTCCGAGATCCAGAACGCACTCCATCATCAGGTGCAGGTAGCGCTCGGCCAGATCGTGTACCGTTTCCTCGCGAATGAAGTCGTCACGCCGGGTGGCTTGAAAGGCCCGAACCTTTCGCAAATAGTCGCGCAAGGCCTCGAGCCTTCGCAAGAATATCTCCTGGTCGACCATGGGGGCTCTCCTGTCTGAGACGTTCGAGGCGGATGGGACGTATCAGCCGCCGCCTGATCTCCGTGTCCTGCATGGCGGCGGCGGCTTGCCGCCGGAATCGTTGGACCGTGCCAGGTTCGGCTTCGTATAAGACACGTCCGTGCCGGGCGACCTCGACGGTCAATCGGGGTCCGGCATCATTGAGCACGACCAGATCGATTCGCGAGGCGGGCAGTACTCGGCTCAGGGCGCCCAGCAAGGTGCGGATGGTTTCATAGCGACTCTGTGCAACATCGGCTTGAAGCCACACGGCAACATCGATATCGCTGTCCGGCCGGGCACGCCCCAACGCCGTGGAACCGAACAGGATCGCCAACTTGACGCCTGGAACAAGGGCAAGTTGCTCGGCAATGAGGGCCGTATCCGGCACTGGGCTTTGCATGTTCATTAACGGCATGACCTATCGACAGGATAGGAAGTGCGACGAGCCAGGGAAAGGCGAATCTTCCGCGTTCAGACTCGCCGCGCTCAGCGCGCGCGGCTACAGCAGGAGACTCGTGCCACGCCTTCTGTAGATAGGGCGTTGCCTGCCCTGAGCCCGTCGAAGGGACCGCGTGTCTTTCCTCTGTCCACCACTCTATCCCACCGACCCCCGCGGCAAATGCATGGCGGCGCAATGCACGGCCCCGCCTTGCCGGATCAGGAGCGAACAGTCCAGCCCGACAATGCGGCGGCCAGGAAAGGCCTGGCCGACGGCTGCCAATGCCGCCGAGTCGACGAAGTCATTGTACGTTGGAACAAGTACTGCGCCGTTGATAACGAGAAAATTGGCGTAGGAGGCGGGCAGGCGTCTCCCGTGGTCGTCAAACGTCGGGGCAGGCCATGGCAGCGGGATCAGCCGGTACGGTTGCCCCGCGGGTGTGCGCAGGGCAGTCAGTTCCTCGGCCATGGCCGCAAGACCCGCGTATTGGGTGTCGCCCTTGTCATCGCAGGCCGTATAAACGAGCGTGTCATGCGGGGCGAAGCGGGCCAGCATATCCACGTGGCCATCCGTATCGTCACCCGCCAGGGCGCCATGCTCAAGCCAGCAGATGCGCCTCGCGCCGAGGAAACGGGCCAGGGCGGCCTCCACGTCGGCCCGGCTTCCGCGGCCCAGGCGGTTGGGATTGGCCAGACAGGACGCTGTCGTGAGGATCGTTCCCTGGCCGTCGCTATCGATGGCGCCGCCTTCCATCACGAAATGGATCGATCGGACATGACGGCCGCCGAACACCCCGTGCTGCTTCAGGCGGGTCGTCACTTGGTTGTCGAGGTCGGCCGGGAATTTCCCACCCCAGCCGTTGAACTGGAAATCCAGCAGCACGGGCTGGCCATCCTCGTCCACGGTGATCGGTCCGAAATCGCGGGCCCACGTGTCGTTGGTCGGGATGGAGAGCGGCGTGACGCGGTCCAGATGGGCGCCAGCCTTGCGGAGGGCGGCCTCGGATTCACCGGGTGCGCTGGTCAGGAGCAGGACGCGCTCGTGGGGCGTGACGGCCGCAACGAGTCGGGCGCACGCCTCTTGGCTGGCCGCCAGACAGGGCTTCCAATCGGTCGCCGCGTGCGGCCAGGCCAACAGGACCGCATCCTGCGGTTCCCACTCGGCGGGCATGCGTATCATAGGGTGAACAGTAAACAGTGAGCGGTGAACAGTAAACAGTAAACAGTTTGACTTACCCAGCCGCAAACACGATAAAAGGCGCACTATGAGCGTGCCTTTCAAGGTCGATCTATCGGCGGATGTGGCGGTTGTAACGGGCGGGAGCGGCGTCTTGTGCAGTCGCATGGCCGAGGCCTTGGCCGAGTGCGGAGCCAAGGTGGCGGTGTGCGGCCGGCGACAGGATGCTGCCGACAAGGTGGCGGCGTCGATCTGTGCCAAGGGCGGCAAGGCGATCGGCGTATCCTGCGACGTCCTGGAGAAGCCCAGCCTTGAGCAGGCGCAGGTGATCATTCGCAAGGAACTGGGGCCCGTGACCTTGCTGGTCAATGGTGCCGGCGGCAACCATCCCAAAGGCACGACCGGTCGTGAGTACCTTTTGCCCGAGGATATTGACCGGTCCGCTGCGGGTCTCACGACGTTCTACGATCTCGATGCCAAGGGCATCGAACATGTCTTTAACCTCAATTTTCTGGGCACGCTTCTCCCGACGCAGGTCTTCACCAAGGACATGGCGCGGGTCGGGCGCGGGACGGTAATCAATATTTCGTCCATGAGCGCCTTCACACCGCTCACCAAGATTCCGGCCTACAGCGGCGCCAAGGCGGCGGTCAACAACTTCACCCAATGGCTGGCCGTGCACTTATCCAAGGTCGGCGTACGCGTCAATGCGATCGCGCCCGGCTTCTTCCTGACGGATCAGAACCGCGCGTTGCTCACGCAGGCCGATGGCGCGCTGACTCCGCGCGGGAATACGATACTGACGCATACGCCCATGGGCAAGTTCGGGTCGGCCGACGACCTGGTAGGCGCCTTGCTCTGGCTCTCCTACCAGCCGGCGTCCGCGTTTGTCACCGGCACCGTGATTCCGGTTGATGGCGGCTTCAGCGCGTTTAGCGGAGTGTAGCGGGAAGACGGGAGACAGGGACGGCCTATGGACCACCGGCGGAGACCGCCGGCTCCAGGACTGATATGGAGCCGGCCGTCCCCGGCCGGTAGCGACTTAAGAAGCCCGGGGACACAGTGTTGAGACTGGAGCGCGCGTCACGGACGATAGAGAGCCCGAAGGGAAACTTACAATGCCACAAAAAGCGGATATCGGATTGGTGGGCCTGGCGGTCATGGGCGAGAACCTGGTGCTCAACATGGAGAGCAAAGGGTTCACCGTGGCGTGCTTCAACCGGACGGTGAGCAAAGTCGACGACTTCATCAAGGGCCGCGGCAAGGGCAAGAAGTTCGTTGGCTGCCACAGCGTTCAGGAACTGGTCGATAGCCTGAAGACGCCGCGTATCGTCATGCTGATGATCATGGCCGGCAAGCCGGTGGATGAGTTCATCGAGCAGATCCTCCCGTTTCTGAAGCCGGGCGACATCCTCATCGACGGCGGCAACAGCCATTTTCCCGACACGGTCCGTCGCACGAAGTACCTGGACGACAAGGGCCTGCTCTTCATCGGCACCGGCGTCTCGGGCGGGGAAGAAGGTGCGCTTAACGGTCCTTCGATCATGCCCGGCGGCAATGCCAAGGCCTGGCCGCACGTGAAGCCGATTTTCCAGGCCATCGCGGCCAAGGTGGGCGACGCGCCGTGCTGCGAGTGGATCGGCGCCGACGGCGCCGGCCATTTCGTGAAGATGGTGCACAACGGCATCGAGTATGGCGATATGCAGCTCATCTGCGAGGCCTATCACATCATGGCGGCCGGGCTGGGCATGAGCGCCGCCGAGATCCATGAGGTCTTTGCGGGGTGGAACAAGGGTGTGCTGGACTCCTACCTGATCGGCATTACCGCCGAGATTTTGGCCGTGAAGGACCCCGAAACCGGCAAGCCGACCGTAGATGTGATCCTGGACACGGCAGGCCAGAAGGGGACGGGCAAGTGGACGTCGCAGGCGGGCCTGGACCTGGGCGTAGCGATCCCGCAGATTGCCGAGGCCGTATTTGCCCGCTGCATATCGGCCGTGAAAGACGAGCGCGCGGCCGCCAGCCTGAAGCTCAAGGGGCCCCGCAAGCCCTACAAGAAGGACAAGGCGAAGTTCATCGCCCAATTGCACGATGCGCTTTACGCCTCCAAGATCGGCTCCTACGCCCAGGGCTACCAGCTCATGCGGGCGGCGTCCGAGGAATACGGGTGGAAGCTGAAATACGGCGAAATCGCGCTTCTCTGGCGCGGAGGCTGCATTATCCGCGCGCAGTTCCTCGATTCGATCAAGGACGCGTTCACGAAGCATCCGCGCCTGGCGAATCTCATGCTCGACCCCTACTTCAAACGGGTGATGAGCAAGTCGCAAAGGGCGTGGCGCAACGTCGTCAAGACGGCCATCGATCTCGGCATCCCGGTGCCGTCGATGAGTTCGGCGTTGGCGTACTACGATTCCTATCGCAGCGAGCGTCTGCCGGCCAATCTGCTGCAGGCGCAGCGTGACTATTTTGGCGCCCACCAGTACGAACGACTCGACAAGCCGCGCGGCGAGTTCTTCCACACCGACTGGACCGGCCAGGGCGGCAAGACTGCGTCGAGCACCTACGTGGTGTAAGGAATCATTTCCACAGATCTTCCGTCTTGAAGATCACCGCGCCGGTCACGTTGCGCGGCGTGAGGCCGTACTTCCGGACGAGCGGGCCCAACAGGGTTGTCTCGCCGGTGCCGGGGGGCGGCGACAGCAGAGCCCAGGCGATCCGATTGGTCCGACAGGTCGCGACGAAGGCCTCCGGCGTCATGTGGAACGACTGAAGCAGAACGGGCATGTCGTTGAGATAGTGGGCGAAGATCGGACAGGGACTAGGGATCGGGTCGTCACCCCAGAACCAGAACGGGGTGATCAGCACGCATTGTCCCGGTTGCACAAGCCCGTTCAGGGTTACCGCCGCCTCGCGGGATGCCGCGGCGCCCCACTGCTGGCCGAACCCGAGCCTGGACTGATCGCCTGAAAAGTCACGAAGCGAGGCCGGTACGAAGAGCGCCAGCAGCAGCAGCGCGGCGGCGGAACCGACAGCAAAACGCCCCCCCCATTCTTTTTCGCCGTCGCCCTACCGAAAACAGGCAGATGAAAGCGGCTGATCGCCGCAAGCAATTCATGGGCCGCAAGGCCGACCAACGTGGCCCAGGCCGGGTACAGACACATCGCCAGCCAAGGCGCTTTTCCACGAGCCAGCCCGAGATAGAGGTAGGCGGGAATCAGCAGGGCCCAAGGCCAGGACGTTGAGTATTGAAGATTGAATATCACTGGCATCCCATAGGCCAGTCACGGACGGCACACCGGGGCAACATCCCCACGGATTTGCCGGGGATTTTGCGCGGGGGTGACACGAGCCGGGAGTGTGTGTGCTGGAATTTGGCGGGTGTTTGTTAGAATGGGCCT
>CAITUY010000189.1 GCA_903895695.1 uncultured bacterium | reverse complement strand
CTCTTGAAATGCGAAACCACGAAAAAACGGGGCATCCGGGGCAAACAGAAGAACGCCGGCTGGGATCATCGCTACCTGCTACGAGTCCTCGGCGGTCCTGCCGCTCAACCCGGCGCTACGATTTAAATGCGTCGGCCCTGGCGGGGGCGGTGAGAAAGGCTGAAGGCTGAAGGCTGAATGTTAGGCTACGGATCGCGTGGATGGGGCGGTGGCGGTGACGGTGACCGGTTCGCTTCGTTGGCGCTTCTGGGCAGCGGCTGGCGTGAGAATGGGGCGAGCAGGACCGCGGCCAGCGGCCGCGGCTACAGAAATGCGGGCGGCAAGTGGCGCGGAAGCAGGCGCGCGCGCGGCCTACTAGATCCGGATGCGTGTCGGTGTGCGAACCTGCAGGTTCTGGGTCTGCCAGCCAACTCGGTTCATCATGGCGACGACTTGGTCGTAGACCGGTTGTTCCTTTTTGGGATCACGGATGGTGACAATCACGGCAATCGGTTGTGGCTTGACGGGTTCATGGTAGTTCCGCGCCTCCAGTTTGATGCTGATCTGCCAGTTGTCCCAGACAGGCAGGTTGCGCATGGTGGTACGGAAGACTTTGATTGGCGCCCATTTGAAGCCGTGGCGAATCTGGTCGGCCTCAAACAACTGGCTGATGTCCTTGGGGTACGGAAGGACCTGGCCTTTGAACTCATCGATTTCGCCGTCTTCCTGCCCGGCTTTGCAACGGCCCACGGCGGGTTTGATGTTGACGAGACTGTAAAGGAACAACCCATGAAGACTCCCGTGAGCGTATTCGTCGCCCTCTTTCTGGCCGGGTTTGCCCAGGCCCAGGATACCAGTGGCGTGGTTGTGGTAACCGGAACGGTGGTCGCCCGGGACGCGCCTACTGTTGTTTCTGGTGCGGTGGTCGTGCCGCAGGCGGTATTCGTCGCGCCCCCGGTGGTTGCAACGCCCGCCGTGACCAGCAACGTGATGGTCGTCGAGACGGTGGTGACGACGAACGTCTTCACGCGGGTGACGACAAACCGCGTGGAGCGGCTGGCAAAGGTCGTCGCGACAAACGCCACATTGCGGCGGTTCGTTGTCGACATCGACGCCGATCAGGCGCCGACGCGGTTCACGTCGTACATGAGTGACGGCAGCGTTGTGGTGACCGCGGCTGGGAATGTGGGGTCTCTGACCAATCGAGCCGCGCTCAGCACCTTCAACGGGCTGTTGCGCGACGTTATCGGCAGCGGCCGACGAAACGTCAGTACGAATGCCCAGTGGCGAGCCGGCGGCACCAATGGGGCTGCACGAATGCAGCGTGTTTGGAGCGCAGGCGGCGCGCGGCCGTGAGGACGGCGGGGACGGAAAGCGGATTCCGTTCTTAAGCAGGTTCACAAACGCCGGGAATCCGGCAGAAGGAGGGCAACATGGATCCGGTACAGACAACGACTCCCGACAACGCCGCCGCGGGTGCGGCAGTGAAGCCGGGGTACAAAACCACGGAGTTCTGGATGACGGCGGGCGCGACGTTCGTCGGCCTGGCGATCGCCAGCGGCATCGTGCCGGACACCGGCATGTGGCCGAAGATCGTGGCGCTCGTGGTGAGTGCGTTCGCCGCGATGGGTTACACCGTGAGCCGCACGGCCGTCAAGAACGGGTAGGCAAGTATGTGGCTCGCACTGTTCACCGCGATCCTCGACTGGCTGACTGGGCTGGTGAAGAGCCAGACCCAGACAGCCGGCGAGGACGTTGTTGCCAAGCCGGGCTTGCGAGACCGTCTCAACAAGCGGCTGGCCGACT
>CAITUY010000188.1 GCA_903895695.1 uncultured bacterium | reverse complement strand
GTCCGCACCCTCCAGACCGTGGTTGCGACTTGTCAGGAGAACTTCAGATAACCGTTTGGACCAATGTCCACGGCCTCTGCCGGGAAAACGGAGGGGTAACTGTCAGAGCGAAAGTGAGACCCCTATGTCAGGAGGTCTGAAGTTCCGGCCTTGATATGATGGAAGGGAGACCACAGCAGTGCCACGCGCTGCTGAGGCTCTCCTTCTTAGCGCAATGCCTCTCGCCTCGCGAGAGGCAGTTCCTCAAACTCGGCAAGATTCATTTCTTGTCGCCAGTTCCAACTAGTCCCGGGCACCATTGTGTCGCCGGGCACCGCATTCCGCATGGTAACCCACATCGAACTCTCGATTTCGTGGCCGTCACTATCGCGGGCTCTCGTTCGCTTCCAACCTATGCAAACCTAGTCACTGTCTTTTTGCCTATCGGTTTCCCTACAAATCCTGCTCGATGGCTTATCGGCCGTCGGCGCAGGACAGTCGGTACGTGTTGCTTTGAGAAATAGCCCCGCTGGACCTTCTAGGCCAGTGTGCGTCACGGAGCGCAACGCGCGGTCGTGGCAGTTACGTGGTTCGTATCATGAAAAAGATTACTCATATGTTATCGCAGGTTGTAAAGAAGCTCGCCGCAAAAGTGTCAGGCACGGCGGAATGGGCCAGCTCGAATGTAAATTGCACAAACGGTTGCTCGCACGACTGTCGTTACTGCTATGCGAAGGGCATGGGGATTCGTTTCGGCAGGGCGACGGTGGAGAGTTGGCGCGACCAGAAGATCCGGCTGCATGAAGTGGAGCGGAAACGGAGCCGGCGGGATGGAACCATCATGTTCCCGAGTTCGCATGACATAACGCCTCAGAACTTGGATGCGTGCGTCGGCGTGCTCGAGAAGTTGCTCACCGTGGGCAACCGCGTGTTGATCGTCAGCAAGCCGCATTTGGACTGTATCACGGTCCTGTGCGAGCGGCTCGCCAAGTATCGTGACCAGATCCTGTTCCGGTTCACGATCGGGTCAACGGACGATAGCGTGCTGAGTTATTGGGAACCCGGCGCTCCCGCCTTTGGTGAACGCTTGGCGGCCCTGCAGCATGCCCATGGACTGGGATTCAAGACCAGCGTGTCCTGCGAGCCCATGTTGGACGCCAACATCGATGCCGTTGTCGCGGCCGTGCGCCCCTTCGTCACCGATGCGATCTGGCTCGGCCGGGCAAACCGGCTGGTGCCGGCGGTGACGTTCAACTGCGGTGGTGATGCCTCGGCGATCGCCAAGGCTCGGGAATTGAACGCCGTATGGACCGATGATGCGGTCAGCGGCCTGTACGCGCGCTACAAGAACGACACCCACATCAAGTTCAAGGACTCGATCAAGAAGGTCGTGGGCATTGCTCAAGCTGCGGAGAAGGGATTGGACGTATGAAACTGACACAGACCATCTATCTGAATGACATGCCGGGCTGGACGATATTGGCGTTTGGCCACAATGGGCATGGAAAAAGCGCAACCGTCAACCAGCTATCGCGTGGAGCAGGGAGGCCCGGATGAAGGCGTTTTCCACATCTATGGAGGAGTGGCTGCTGAAGACCGCCAAGGAGACGGCGACACTAATCCTTGGGGCTGGTCCGGCAATGGATTCCAAGTATGTGTTGTTCGGCGATCAACCCTGCACCACGCGGACCACATGCGACATCCTGAAAGAGGACTCACATGGCGGGAAGACCGTGGAGAATATCCTTATGGAAGGGTTGGTCGCAGTCGGGGTTATGGGTCGTGCTGGCGGCGTGCTCAAGAAGGGCGTGATCGTGACATCAATGTTCCCAGCAAGGGATGGGTGGCTGCTAAGCATCTGGGACGGTCGGCCCGACACGCCTTTAATCTACAGGTGCGGTCTCGTGCCTGACGACACGACCAGTCGCTGAAGGCCATTGATAGACCGGGCAATCCAGGATGGCGGAGAGGGGTGGGGCGACCCACCCCTCTCTGCAGCATATTGTCGCCGGTACCCAGCAGATGACAGCACCTACGAACACAGGATCAACAACCCCGAGACACAAGGACCCAGACATGAAGAGTTTTACACCGGAAATGCGGAAATGGCTGCAAACGCTCATAGAGCAAATGCTGAACATGATCCCAGGCGATTCCCATGGCGGCAGCAAAGTGTGCCTCCTGTGGGCATTGCCATCGATACAACACATCGTCCACCCCATGTGGGCGCAAAGAGGAGCACTAACATGAACGAACGCGCGAACATTGCGGCCCAGCCCATTGCTGTGGCTCCGGCCATTGCGACCTCACTCACTGGCGTAAACATCATCATCGACGACCTGCTAACGCGGCTCGACGACTTTGGGGTGGATACGAACGGGCTCAGTCGAATACGAGCCCACGCGTCCGGCGTGCGACAAGGAAAGAACGGTGAAACGTTTCTTCCCGAACTCGTACATAAGCTACAGGAAGGCAACGCGATAGCTAAAGAGTACGCCGCGAAACTCGAAGCGGCCGGCAGGGCGGAAGGGACGATCCCAACTGGGGAATCCCAACCATCGGTCGCGACTGACGTGCCGGCAATTGGTGCGGAGGTCACCGCCGACTCGGTGTCCGAGCCCGCTAGCCCTGCGGCGGAAAAGGCCAGCCCAAAACCGGTCAAAGCTTCCGGACCCCGTTCGGGCAAGCGACGGCCAGTTACACCCGCCATATCGGCCGAACCTGATACAAGTCAGGTCGCGCCGCCTCCCGTGCCGCCAGCAATGGCGGTCTCTCCCGAAACATCCGCAGTCAAGGATGAGGACATCGGACCAATTGCGATGGCCGCTCTCCAGATTAGCCGATGGAATCGCTCCTACAAGGACGGGTACGACCCCGCGCATGTGGCACGTCTCCGTGCCGACATCGAGCGAAACGACCTGATTCAGGGGGTTGGATTCGTGCGGGCAGGGAAGACTGGTTCTGGGTTCCGAGTTCTCGTAGGCGCGCACCGATTTCTCGCCCTGCGCGAGGAGCGGGGGCCCGACGGGGTCCTGCAACCGCATGAGTACCGTATTCTGCCCGACCTGACCGAGGATGACCCTCGATGTTTGGATGTAAGCCTCAAGGAGAACTCGATGCGGCAAACCTCGTCGGTTCTTCAAGCGGCGCAATACGTTACGCGGTTGATAGACGAGGAGTGCCAGCCCCGTGAACATATCGCCGAGTTGATGGGGATCCCCGTGGCCACCGTGAGCAGGCTGAAACTGTTGCCGCCGGTAATCGACAAACTGCCTAAAGGGTGGCAGCAGGACCTTCGCACGGCGCCAGAGTGTGATACGAATCACACTATTGCGATTACGCCGTCGCACTGGGCTGTCGTTGCGGCCACCATCGAAAAGCAAGGGTTGACGCCGGAGATCACGAATCTGATGGAGCAGGCGCATTCGCACCGGTGGTCCGTGCATCATTTTGACGATGCACTGGGTAATATAAAGGCCCGGAAGAAGAAGGTTCAGGCTCGAGCTGTACCGGCTGAACACGCCGTCCCCACTGCTGCCGCAGCGGTGGCGACTACCTCTGGCGCCGATACCGTGACCGAACCCGTACCTGCCTCGGAACCCGTGCCTGCAACGCCAAGCGAACCCGATGCCACGGCGACTGTGAATCGTAATGATCCCGCAGCCGTAGGCAAGCACGCCATGAAGTTGATTCGTGAGGCTGCCGACGCGCTGCTGGAGACCACTAAATACCCAGATATACCGGGCAAATTGAATAAGATAACGGCTGAGATCGAACAGCGTATCCGTAAGTTGCAGTCCCCGCAACAGGTCGTGACCGTCACGGCCCAGATTGAGAATGGCGTCGAATCTAACTAACTCCCGTTGGGGTGCGGAGCTCGTCTCCGCACCCCGGAAAGACCACACAATGCAAAGATCAGTATCTCTAAATCAAAACACCACGCCGGTCGAACCGGTGCAGGCCGGACTCGTGACTGTAGTGCCCGCCACGCGGACCGCGAAGTCGGCAACTCCGAATATGCAGCCTGACTTGGCTGAAGATCAAGATGCAGCCAAGGATGTCAGCGCTGCGGTGGTGGAAGGTGGCGCCAAGAAGGTGTCCCGTAAGCCCGTGGTGAAGGACGTTGTCGATCGGGGCATAGACCCTGAGACTGGGCTCCACGTCTATGAATGCGCGCGAGTTAGCGCCCTGCGGAAGTCTACCGCAGAAGTGTTTGAGTGCAATGGCCGGCCACTCCTCGCAGTCGAGTCCGGGTTCGCGTGCAGCCACCTTTGCGGTTACTGCTCGGTGTCGTGCACACTCCGCCGTCTCGCGCTCTGGGATCAGCTTGGGCTTGACGTGTATGCGAAAGGGTACGCCATCGTCGACCCTACGGTCGCTAAGCGGCTGCCCAAGAAACTCCGGACCCTGCAGCGCCTTACGCCGGAAGACACGATCATGCTGAGTTCGTTGTCGGACTGCTGGGCTCCACTGGAGCATCGGCATGGAATCGGACGTGACAGCCTGAAGTACGTGCTCGAGAACTCGTCTGCCCAAGTTGTGATCCGCACAAAAAGCGTGCATGTGCGTGAGGAGTTCTCCCTCATGGAGCAGTACCGCGACCGGGTTCTGTTCGGGATGAGCGTCACGGGGCTGCCTGAGCATGAAGCGATCGTCAAGGCTGTCGAGCCACATGCGTCGCTGATTACTGAGCGGATCGCTGCGATGCAAGAAGCTCATGATCGTGGCCTGCGTACGCAAGCGGTATTCAGCCCTCTTCTGCCTGGCCTCTTTACTGAGAAACGGCAATTTGACGAGCTAATGGCGCATGCCATTGCGTGGGGCGCCGAGCAAGTTATGGCCGAGGCCGTGCACAAGCGTGGCGAGAACTTCTTGCGATGCGAGGAGTTTCTGCGGCGAGCAGGCTTCACCGCTAACGCCGATGCGATGAAGGCCATAGATGATACTCAGGCGTGGGCCGCATACAGCACGCAGCTAGAGGCATCGTTGAGGGCGGCCGCAGAGAAAGCCGGGGTTAAGCACTTCTCATTTGAGTGAGGTTGATCCCGCCACGGGTTGGGTTCTATCCCCGGCCCGTGGCGGCCCACATCCACCAATAAGGAAACAGTATCATGTCAAATTTTGGACTCGAGGTCATAACGTTCACGTCACGCGCTGCGGCGCCGGCCCCAGCGGCTACACCTCTCAACGTATTCAGCACCACCCCGCGCGGCATGCAACTGCCCAAGGGGTCACTCGTCCTCTTTATGGGGCGGCCCACCGCGCTCCAGTTGGTCGACAGACTGAGTAACCGTCTCATGGCTAACGGCCCCGGCCATGGCGGGCATGTCGACCCAGATCGGCAATACCTCTCTGAAACCCTGGTTGACGTGCGTAAGCGCTTGAACGCGGGGGAGTGGGGCACGGTGAGTGCCAGTCTGTTGCCGTATCACACACCCACGGGTTGCGAGGAGGCTGAGCTGGCCATGATGATCGCGGACCTGCTGAGCCGGCCGGAGACGCCGTGCCGTCTACCGGTTCCGACGGTCGGACTCCTGACGGGACTGACCCGGGGCACCTTGCGGGGGCTCGTGCGCAAGGGGGAGCTTATTCCCCGCCGGGAAGTGTATGGGCGTATCCACTACGACGCGACCGGACTGGAAAGAGCCCTTCGCCAGCACTACTGCGGCAACCCGATCATGGATGGCATAGAGCGGCTCTTGCTGCTCGAACCGAAGTACTGCGTCGATCAGCAGACGGCTGGCCTGCTCGGGATCGACCTTGAAACGCTGCAAAACGTGGTCAGCGCCGGCACGTTGCCGTCCATCCAAGTGGGCAAGTCAACCCGGTTGGTCAAATCCGACTTGGATCGGTTTCTCGCCCTCTCCCGGAGTTCGGAGCCTGCGCGTAACACCCCAGGTTTCCGGACTGCTGACACCGGTCGCCAAGGCGACATTGTCGGGAGTGCACAATCACGATGAACGCACGGCCAATCTGGCAGCTGACTGATTACGCATCGCAGAACCATTCTCAAGTGGGACTACGCGCCCAGATCAACCAAAGGAAAGTGATTCTATGCAGACTCTCTACACGGCCGGCACGACCGGCATGACTCATGATCGTTTCATTGCCCTGCTCAGGGAGTGCCAGACTGATGCCGTAATTGATATCCGGCTACGGACTGAAGGTGCCCGGTACCGCTTCGCGTCGGGGCGGCAGATCCGGGATCTATCGGTCAGTCAGGGAGTTCAGTACCTGCATGAGCTGACGTTTGCGCCGACAGCTGAGATGATGAAGCGCATCAGGGCCGACCACGACTGGGATCGGTACGTGGCCAGCTACGTGACCTTGATCCAACAGCGGGGCATGCTGGCAGTCTGGCAGCAAGTCGCTGGTAAGTTCGAGCGCCCCTGTTTGCTATGCGCCGAGAAATCGGCTGTCCATTGCCATCGCCGGTTGCTGGCCACCGCACTGGTGGGCGCCAGCGTACTGGAAGTCATGCACCTATGACATGCCCGTACCCCTGCCGGAAGGCCCGGGGGGGGGGGGGGGGGGCGGGGGCGACTGCAGGAACCCTCGCTGCGAGATATTGCGGTCCGCGCGAGGGCCACATGTTACTCACTACATCGTTGCACATTCAACCAATGGAGACTCTATGTCTGAATTCTCGAACATTACTGCTCGCCTTACAACGACCCACACGACCGATCGCGGAGGCCGGCTATGAACCGTAAACCTCTGGATGCGGCCGAGAGTCCGACCCCCACCTTCACCATCTACGTGCCGATGGATAATACAGCCGGCCTATGGGATCGCCATGACTGTCGTCACTGGCTGCTTACGGGTCAATTTGAGCCCGTATGCCATGTGGTTCCAGACAACGTTGAGGCGGCCATATACGGCATCGTACAACATCCGCCCTACAGCGACGCAACCACCGTGTTGATCGTCGATGATGGCGTATGTGGTTTGCTACGGGATATCGCGCGTGAGAGTGGCCGGAAGGTCTACGTACTCGACCCACTGACCGGCTGCATCCTGCCCAACCTGTTGGTGGCTGAGTTGCGCGCCCGGCGGGATCAGGTGAAGATCCGCATGCGATCGTTCAAGGAGCTACCCGAATTCAAGCTCTGGGTAACAGGCTGTGAAGCCTACACCTCGAAGGGGCATGCGTACACGCCATGGGTCCACTTGGAGATGGCTCGTAATGCGTTGCACTACCACAAGCGGGTGACGGCGAACACTCACCAGATGGTCATTGCCGGTGATCAGCAACGCGTCGATGCGCATGACGGCCGCTGCATACTGCGCGCCCACACCGTTGCGTCCAGTCACGGCTTGGCGGCCATCGAGCGGGAGTCATGGGATATGACGGCCGAAGATGGCGGTACAGAGCCTGCTCGGTCCGCAGCGTACGAGATCATCTACAAGGCCGCGCTGCTGAGGTCCGAAATCCCGCTCATGAATGAGCGTCTGGGTGCGGACCTAGTGGGGCTGGCGTTTGGATCCGTTGCCAGTAACACGAAACAGCCCGTCCTGATCAAACCGCAGGCGGCGTAATCTGAAACCAACCATGAGGGGCGGCGTGATCTCCGCCCCTTATCCATTCAAAGGAGAGAGAGACCCCTATGACCGATAGTTCCGCCTTGCCGTCTGGCGTGCCCTGTACGGCCTCAAAGCCTGAAGAAGGCCCCACGGCAATGATCGCGCCTGCGGCCGCCAGCACGGGCTTGCCGGCACAGGATGCCGAACTGCAGGGCCTACCCCAGCCACCTGAGCCAGATGATGATCCCGATGGCATGGATGTGCCGGTGGAGGCAACTGGCGGCGATATCGAGCAGGATGACATCAAGGCCCATGGCTTTGTCGCGTTGCACCGGAAGTTCCAGAGCCAATGGTGGTGGGAGCACAAGCCGTGGAGTTACGGGCACATGTTTCTGTGGCTCCTGATGACCGCGAACCACAAGGGGCGCCGGGCGGAGTACGGTGGCGAGATCATCGAAATCCCCCGGGGCGCCGTCGCCACGTCGATGCTGGCCATGAGCGAAAGGTCGGGCCTGAGCCGTGACACGGTGAAGCGGTTCATCAGCAAGATGGAGCAGTCAGGCGAACTGAAACTGCTGCGATGCACGCAACACGGCATCGTCGTAAGTGTTTGCCATTACGATGCCTACACGGCTGTTCCGCAACGCACAAGACAACGGTCCGGCAACTCTCAAGACAACACGCAAGACAACGGTCCGGCAACACACAAGGCAACGGACCGGCAACACACAAGTCACACCTATACAATGAATACAAAGAGAACAACCAAAACCAGTAAACCATGACATTACAACGGAACAAGGAAATGAGAGAGAGCCCTGCCAAAGTCGCAAATCAAAACCTGCAAGCCGTAATGGCTCAGCCTGACATGGAACGGTATCGCTTACCTGAACGTTTGACGTATGACCCGCAGGTCTGTGATGCATGTGGTGAACCGTTTCAGCTTCGGTCACCTGCAGAGATTGACACAGACGATCCGTACCCCCGCAGCATGTTCAGGCTTTGCCGCAGGTGTTTCGTCCAGCATTACGTTCAGGGTACCGAGCCAGGACGCTGGTTGTTTCAGGACCTGCTGGATAATGCCGTTCCGCGCCTCTACAGGCAGGCTGAGTTCAACACCCTTGACGTCAGTGGACCGGCAGGAGCTTCTGTTGCGGCAGCCCGCGATGCCGTAATCGATTGGGCACAGGAAGCCGTCAATGGCAGCCGTACGTCCCTATACCTGTTCAGCGAGCCCGGCAGCCACGGTTCTGGCTGCGGTAACGGCAAGACCTTCCTGGCATGGTCAGCATTCAAGTTCATTGCCCGCAGGACGGCTCAGCTGGATCTGTACCCCTACACGTATGGCGTGAGCTTGCCCTGCACGTTCTGGGACCTGCGAGAGGTGGTCAACAGGTTCCGCAGGGATCTAGCGGACTGCTCGCCGGGTGAGCGACCCCAGTACCGGTTTCCTGATCATGCCAGGGGTGGACGGTACTACCTGTTCGACCAGTACATTGGCATTACGGCCGCTCAAGTCAGCGTGCTGGTTCTGGATGATGTCGGACAGGGTGACCTGACCGGCATGCTGGGGGAGACCTACGAGCGCCTGATTGACCTGCGGGTCAAGGCGCAGATGCCCACCTTCTACACGTCGAACTACAGCCCCGACCAACTCCACAACCGGATAGGTAACCGTGCCGCCTCCAGGGTGCTGCGTGGCGATTGCCGGATCGTTGAGTTATGCGCGCCTGATTATTGGCTGGCGCACAACACCGGCGTAACAGGGGCCGTACCCACGAATCCAGGAGGCGGTAGCGTAGCCAAAACCTGAAAGCGTACGTGGACGAGTTACGTGGTTTATCACGGGCCCAGAGCCGTGACGTCGTTGACACGCGCAGATACGCGTGAATTACAGGAGACAAGATGATCTTGAGGTTGGAACAGAATGGAAACGGTAGCGAGCGGGAGTACGACGTGCGTAACCAATCAGGCCCCGGCAGTGGTCGGGCACCCCGATTTGGGGAATGCGGGCAGTCAGCATAGATTGACCATGCGGGCGGAAGAGCGGGCGGTAGGGGTCTTGGCGGATCCCTTGGCCCTCAAGCAGGCGGGAACGGCAGTGCCGTTGCTTGCCGTGGTGAACGAGCGGTGTGGTGATGGTGAGAGCTGCCGGCTGAAATATGCCGATGTGGCAGCGAGGTTGGACGTGTCAGTTACGACGGTGAAAACCTGGGCAGAGTCTTTGGGGACGCTGGGGTACTTCACGCGTGAGGCGTGTGGCCCTGCTGGTGTCGAGATCCGGCTATGCGCTGAGCGCTGGCCCGGGCGGGGTGGTACGGCATTGGTCGAAGCCGTAAACACTGTGGCGCGCGTAATCGATGCGGTGCGCGTGACGGTCAATAGAGCGCTGGAGTCGGCAACGGCAGAGGTCCGGAGGGTGGGGGAGGTGCGGGCATGAAGCGCGAACGTACGATAGACCTGCGTGATGCCAGTCTCGTCAGCACCCCTACCTTGAAGGCCGGCACAACCTCAGCAGACTACCTGTTGGCGCTGAGGGCCGTCACCGGGGCCAACAAGAAGCATGCCGCCAGCCTGAACGTGTTCGAGCGTTGGTTGGGGCGGGAGGGGCTCACCCGGGAGTTGAAGATGGATGAGGATCTGCTGGGTCGCTTCCGGTCTGCCATTCAGGCGGGTCGCTTACGGACCCAGACGGGGCGGCGGTACCGCTCCATGGAACGGCAGGTGCCCTCCGACATCTTTACCCTGCATAACGCAGCCGTGAATCCGGATGGAGTGGTCATACGCCGCTTGATCGATACCCGGCAGTATGACCGCCTCAAGTTCATTGCGGGCCTGACTGAGGTGACCCGTAAGGCGCTGGTCTGGTTTCACGAGAAGGCAGCCTGTACGGCCTCCAAGCATGGTCGCCCGCAACTGATGACTCAGGCAACGCGTGATGGCGCCCTGGTGGCGTTGCTGGCCTTGCTGCGCCGGCTTGACGTACGGGGCTTGGAGTTGGTGACAAGTGAGCACATCGCAGGGCTGCTGCCGGATCCCGATGATGACGATCCCCAGTACCGCCGCGCTGTCCACACGCTACGTGAAGCCTCGACCGTCTACCGGGCCTGCTGCAAAGAGGGGCTGCTCACGTCAAACCCGTTGTCGGATGTGCCGCACAGCACGTTTACGGACCGGGCCCAGCGTGACTTCCTGCCCCCCGCGGAGGTCGATCGTGTACGTGACCTCCGGACGGTCGACATGGGCAACTGGTTACAGGTACGTGATCGCCTTGTCATGTTGATGCTGATCGATACAGCCATGCGTAAGTCGGAGCTGGCGGCTGTCCTGACGCACAATGTGCGCGTAATGCCCGACGGATCGTATCAGGTTACGCTTCCCCCTGAGGCGCAGAAGATGCGGGGTAAGGTGACGGCCCACCTCGGTATCATCTACCCGGAAACCGGCAAACTACTGAAGCATTACCTGGAGGACATACGGCCCCGGTACCGGGGTGTGGCGCTGATCGTGGATAATGATGGGCACGACGGCAGCCCTCAGGTGGTCTACAGGTCGGTGGGGCGGGAAGGCGCACGGCTTGGGTTACGCTGCTACCACAGCAGTGAGCCGCCGGGTTGCCATGACCTTCGGCGTACCTTTGCCACCGTGAACGCCGCACCACTCGGGTTGAAGCTGACGGCCTCCGAACTGGCGGACCGCATGCGTGCCGGCTACGACGTGGTCAACCGGCACTATGTGTTGCGCAATCCACTGCGGTCGGCCATGACGGATGCGGAGTATCGTAAGCGTATCGTGATGGATCCTGCCGAAGAAGCGGCTACCCATGTTGAGGCACTGGTCCGCCTCGGTATCAGCGTGGACGTGCTGGCGCCCGTAAGATCTCAGGTAGAGGCCATGCGTCCCCATACAGTCGAGACCCCGCCAGCAGCGGCTCCTGTTGTGTGGATTCCGGAGACAGACGCTTTGGAGCTGCTGCGGGCCTCGTGGAAGACCGTGCCACCCCTACGATCCATGCGGCCATTCTGGAGGGCAGAGAAGATCGCTACGCAGCGTGTAGGGCTGGGCGGTCGACTGCATCTGGACCGGTTTGCGGTTCAAGCCTTGGCATCGGAGTACGTGCCGGTCTCAGCCGTGGTGAGCAGGGGTCAACTGGTCGTAAGGGCGGTTGCGGAGAAGTACACGGCCAAGATGGTTGGGCGGGTACGCTTGATCAAGAGGATCGATGCTCTCGAGTTTATCAAGGACTCGGAAGTCGGCCCTACCGGCAATCCGGCTCGTCTCGCAAACTGTAAAACAGGGGCCGCGCAAACTGTAAAACAGCCCCCAAAACAGAGAACGGAAGTGGTTCTCGAAGTGGCTAAATAAGATGGAACATGCTTTCCATTAACATGTTACACAACGACAGGAATGACAAATGGGGCGGGTCCAGGGCTTTACACGCTGGATGTCACAGGTTCGAACCCTGTACCGCCCATACTCCCAATTCTGGGCGGCATGTCACGCATGCCGCCCATTTCTTTCCCTGATTTCCCAATGAAATGCCCAACTTCTTCCAGAATCGGGAATGATTTGGGCGTTGAGGGGTTTAGCGGGCATTTTCAAGGACTGGGCGATTTACTGGGCGATCCTCCGGGAGATTTACCGGGCGATTTGAGGTGCGCTGGATGTCGTAGGTTCAGGAGGGGGGAGGGGGCCGTTATCCCCCGCCGTCATTTGATTATGCCGTCAGCCGGGGTGTTCGCTTCGGATGTACTTGCTTGGGGCTGAGGGGACACGATCTCTCACTGGCTTTTGGGCGGAGCCGCCAATCCCTGCCTTTTGACAACCAAACATCACGGCGATTATACTCCGGCATGGACAATAGCAACAACTGGTGGTTCGGCTGCCGGTCTGAAGAATGTCGTCTATGGGTTCAAGGACCATACGCCACCAAAGACCAAGCGATGGCGGACATAGAAAAGGCAAAGCGAGCCGTGCACCCACCGACGAAGGTCTGCGTCCCATTTTGCGTAGCGTCGAAGGAAGAAGCGAAGAAGATAGCGGACCTCTTCACGGTCTGACGTTTTCAATGCCAGTAGCTGTCATACCCGTTTCCAACTCACCGTTATCCTGTCTTGGGCTGCTCGGAGGAGAGTAGGGTCGGGCAGTTCTGAACAGTGCTACCGACCCTCCATCCCGACAGTCCCGCTTTGTTTTCAGGGAGTCAGAATCGACCACGGGCTGAAGCGATCTTCATGACTCCAGAGCCTGTGATTAGCAGGAGGAGCCCTGCGGCCAGACCGATATTGGCAGCGTTGGTGTTCACGAATTGGGTGAAGAACAGTACGAATATGCCGAGACCAACCGTCGCTATCCCAACGGTCCAGGGGACTGCCAAGGTCCAAAAATGTCTTGATAAAGGCACGCTCGGGTGCTCCTAGTCTCGGATCTGGATTATCGGATGTCGGATCATTCCGGGCGGCGGTCAAATGCCGCATTCTCCCGCACGAACGCCTCTGCGGCGGCGAGATCCACGAAGACCTTGATGCCCGCATCCGTCGCTATCTTGACGTGGGTGACAAATATCTCGGTGGGCAGGAGTAGGGATTCCTTGGCGACGATGGCGACGTGGTTTCTGGCCCCGAAATGGAACGTCTCCAGTGCCTTGGCAATGTCGATGACTTCCGCCAGATCGGCGGCCTGATAGGTGGCATTGCGCAGGTCAACAAGGGCGGAGGAGTCGGGGTGATTACGAGGGTCGGCTATGACACGTCTGACCAACCCTATGCAATCGGCGGTGGTAATCTCGCCGGTGCCGACAACCCGCACTTGATCGCCCGATGGTGATATTTCGTAAGTCAGCGCCATGATCGCCGTTCGGCCCACACCCGTCATGCTCGGCAAGAACCGAGCATTGCTGCTTCCAAAGGCTGGGCCAGTTCGATCTGATTCAACCAGTCAGAGATCTGATCTATGAAAGTCGTCTTTGGGAAGAACCTGACCTCAAGTTGGGCTAACCGTTCGATGGTTGTCTGAGCAATCAAGGTGCCTGATATCAGCGCCACACGGGAACACTTGCATCCCTTCCGGCGTAGGGCTTCAATGAATTCCATGCCGTTGACAAAGGGCATCTGGTAATCCGAAACAATGACGCTGGGGGACGAGTCATCGGTCAGGCATTGGTTGGACTGATCCATATAGAGGGGACAGGCAGTGGGGTCGCCATAGGTAACGACTTCATAGCCCCTGCGACGGAAGATGCGGGACAGCAGCAACAGAGTCGTCGGATCATCATCAAGTATCATCGCCTTCATAATGTCGTCTTCCACCGCTGATTCAACACCATCCCCTGTTCAATGCACAAGCGGTTCAACACCTGATCTTGGCATCAGGGATTACCTGAGACGGATCAGTTTGAATGGACGGCAGGGATTGAGCCGTTCGGGGGATAGTGAACCGCTCCGTGCTTGTGTTAGTCGTGGGATTGGGGTAGCAAGGTCCACGGGCTTTGCCTGATGGGACGGATTGGAATGGGCAACCCGATGCGCTTCTTCAGGACTGCGCTCATGCGAGCCGATGGGGGACTGCCTATGAACCGATCTGACTCTGGAAAAACAGCGACAGCCGCCGCTGCTCCCCACCTCGGTGGAGAATACCTTTGGCACGACAACATCCCTATTGGCGTGGCGATCCTATCAGCGAAGAACGTATTTCTTCGGGTCAACCGTGCCCTTTGTCGATTCCTGGGATACTCACAAGCTGAACTGCTCGGTAAGACGGTTCGAGGCATTACCTATCCTGCCGACTGGGACAAAACGGCGAGAAACGTGCGCCTACTGCATTCGGGCTGTCAGCCCTACGCTTATCGCTTCGAGAAACGCTTCTTGCACCGGAACGGGAAAGTCTTGTGGGGTGAGGTGAACTCGTGCCGCATTGATGATGGAAGTCGCAAGCCACAGTACAGGCTCACCCAAGTCGTTGACATCACTGAACGCAAGGAAGCGGAAGAGGCACTGCGTCTGGCGAATGAGCGCTTACGCACAACGGCAGGTCAGTTTCGCAAACTGGCAGAGAATTCACCCGACATCATTGCTCGGTTTGATCGTGAGTACCATCACCTCTACGATAATCCCGCCGGGTTAAAGCTGTTGGGATTACCGGCGGGACTGGTCATTGGGAAGGCGATTCGGGAGACAGGTCTTGCTGAACCCTACCGCAGCAAGTGGGAAGATCGAATCCGAAGAGTGTTCAGATCGGCTAAACCCATGGATGTGACCGATACCTTTCCATCGCCGGCAGGCATCCAGTTTTTCGAGTCACGATGTGTTCCGGAATTCAACCCGAAGGGACAGGTGGAAGCAGTATTGGTCATTTCACGGAACATAACCCAACGAAAGCGGACTGAACAGGCACTGCGGGAGAGCAAAGAACGATTTGAAGCCGTATTCCGCACCAGTCCCGTCGGCATCATCATCACACGGGTGTGCGACGGCAAGATTGTCGAGGCAAACGATGCTTGCCTCAAGTTAATCGGGTACTCGGAGGCGGAAACCATTGGACACACTGTGTTGGGTATGGGGCTGTGGGCCAACCCGAAAGATCGCAATCGGGCTGTAGCATTGCTCCGCAAGCAAGGCCGGCTCAATGAAGTAGAGATTCAGCTTCGGCGAAAATCGGGGGCAATTGCAACCGTGCTTATGAGTACCCTTCCCTTGAAACTGGGTGAGGGCACATACCTTCTGGGCACGTTGATGGACATCAGCGAACGCAAACGGCTGGGGGAATCCCTCGCAAAGGCGAATCAAGAACTTGAACGGAAGGTCAAGGATCGTACTGACCGGCTCAGGAAGCTGACGGCGGAGTTGCTGATGGCCGAACATCAGGAACGCCGCCGCATCGCCCATGTTCTCCATGAGGATCTCCAGCAACATCTGTGTGGCATGAAGTTTCGGGCCTCTCACTTGAAGGAAGGAAGTTCAGAACCAGCCACAATCGGTTTGGCGGACCGGTTGATAAACGAAATGGATCAGGCCATCCTTCTGACCCGCACATTGACTACCGACCTGCATCCGCCAGTCCTGAGCCAGCTAGGAGTCGGGGAGGCCATCAAATGGCTGGCAACCGATGCCAGGGACAAGCTGAGTCTGGAGGTCAGCGTCAGGGCCAGCAAACGATTCTCACTGCCTTCGGATGAGGCGGGGATATTCGTCTTTGAGGCGGTTCGTGAACTGCTGCTGAACGTGGCTAAACATGCTGGGGTGAAAAGGGCTGAGGTTCGATTGAGTTCGACGGGCAAGGATTGGGTCACGATTCAGGTCAGGGACAAGGGCGCTGGGTTTGACCCGAATCAACAGAAACCTGCAAACAACCATTTCGGGCTCTTCAGCATACAGGAGCGAGTGGAGTCATTTGGAGGGCGCTTTGACATCACAAGCATTCCCAGCAAGGGTACTTGCGCCACATTGATCCTGCCACGCAAGGAAACTCATGCCACTTGAGATCAGGGATGACGTGTGGCTGTGCGACGTCGTTCCCCATAATTGCATGAACAAGTGCCAGGAGGAAGCGATCCAGCGAGTATACGATCCCGTTCGGGTAACCCATGCCCCACTCCCGCCTTGCTCCTCCCGCCCATCGGTGTATCTTTACCCTCATCGTCATCGAATGCGTTAGAAAGGATTCGCCATGCCCAATATCGCCAAGGTTCTCAAAGAAGAAATATCCCGCATCTCCCACCACGAAGCCAAACTCGCCACAACCCCTATCCGCAAGCCCACCATCCGTCTCCGTAAGGATGTCGCCAGCTTGAAAGCCCGTCTGGCCGCTCTGGAAAAGGCGTACAAGGGCATTCAAGCCCTGATGGCGAAGTGCAAGGCCGCACAACCTGCGCCTACCCCTGAAGCCGCCGAGAAGGGCTGGATCTCAGGGAAGGGGATCAAGAGCCTACGGAAGCGGCTGAGCTTGTCGCAGGGTGAGTTCGCCAAACTGGTCGGGGTATCGTCCAATGCCGTCTACCAGTGGGAGAGCAAGTCCGCCATGTTGAAGCTGCGGGACAAGACCAAGGCGGCGGTATTTGCAGTCAGGGGAATTGGAGCCAAGGAAGCCAAGCAGCGGTTGGCGGCGATGGAGCCGGTAAAGAAGGCGGGGAAGCCGGCACGGCGGGGCAAGCGGACCTAACGCGCTGCAACCGCTCATCCGAGCCGAGGCAATGAAGCGCGACAAGACACAACTCCCGCCGTTGTTCGCCAGCGCCGATGATTGGCAGAACAACGCCTGCATTCAGAAGTCAAGTGGGCCGTAAGGGAGTGGGCCGTAAGGGTGTAACAGTCAAGCTCCCTTCTTCCTGAATTCTGCGACCGCGGAATATTTCTCGAATTAGTTTCATTTTGGGCTTGCTTTGTTGCGTGGAGTTGTCTAGTTATATGACTAGATAACGAAAGGAGGCAACGATGGGTTTCAAAACGAAAGTGCAGTTGATCCAGCGCCAGGAGAGTCAGCAGTGGTATATCAACTTTCCCTCGGCCTGCGCCCAGATGATGGGTTTTCGGAAGGGCGAGGTGGTGGAGTGGGAGATCACTCCTGCCGGCGACTTGGTACTGCGACGGCCGGCCGTGAAACGGAAAGCCAAGCAGGACTGACGTGGACGAGTGGCGCTGCCTGGATGAGGAGACGCTGCCGCCGCTGGAGCGCCTGCGTCCAGACGCGGTTTATCAGGCGCTCCAAGAAGAGGTTAAACGCCAGCGCGCCGCGGTGCCGCCCGCGTCCGGTTTGGGGATTGACCCCCTCAACACGATTCCCGCCAACTACGAAGACGCGCTGAAGAAGGCGACGATCCTGATGCTCTTTAGGTGTCGCCGGTGATTCACGGATACGGTGTGGCTGCGGACGTGGGCCCAAGCCGGAACGTGTGATACCGGAAGTAGGGTCGCCGTCAGGGCGTATTGATTCCGACCATGGGCAGGAGTAGAGTATAGGCAGTCAAGACGGAGGATCATTCATGCAGGCCAGAATCGAGATACGCCGCGACATTTGCCACGGCAAGCCCTGCATCAAGGGGACGCGTATCATGTCGCCAACGTGCTCAGCCTGCTGGCCGGCGGCTACGACGTGGCTCGGGTGATCAAGAACTACCCGGAACTGACAGAAGAGGATGTGCATGCCGCCCTGGAGTATGCCGGGGAAGTCGTGCGCGACGAGGAGATCCTGGTCCCGGCGTGAGGAGGCTGCGCATGACTGCCATGACTTCGCGGGAACGCGTGTTGAGAACGGTGAACTTCCAGGACACCGATCGGGTGCCCATTGACCTGGGAGCCATGAAGGCTTCCGGCATCGGCGTCAAGGCCTACAACCGGGTGAAGGCGAAACTCGGCATCCAGTCCAAGACCCGGATCTGGGACCCGAAATTCATGATCGCTTCCGTCGAGGACGCGATGATGCGCAGGTTCCACCTGGATGTGCTTCCGCTGGATATCTCATCCGTCCTGCATGACGCCCGGCCGGACGGCGAGTGGGTGCCGAAGACTCTCTACCAAGGCGCGGAAGGTCTCATGCCGCCCGGCACCGACATCGGAACGGATCCGGACGGGCGCTGGGTTTTGCTGGACCGAGCCGGGAACCCGACGTCCTACCGCATGCCCCGCGAGGGCTATTACTTTGACGACATTTCCTTCAACGAACCCGGCGCAATGATTGATCCGGCGGCGTTCCGGCCGGTCACAGGATTCAGCGACGAGCATCTCGCTGCCCTCCAGGCGCGAGGCAAGTACCTCCACGACAACACGGAATATGCCCTGCTGGGCTGGGGTGGGGGCGTCTGTTTCCTGGGCTTGAGCCTGATCACGGATCGGTTGAGCAATGTCACCGTGGGGCTTCCCTCGGAGTGGATGATGATGTTGATGACCGAGAAGGAAACCTGCCACGAGATGATGGGCAAGTCCGTCGACGCTTCGATCCAATGCCTGAAGCAGTTGCACGAGGCGGTGGGCGATCGTTGTTTCGCGTGGGGCATCGCCGCGGACGACAGCGGAACACAGCGGGGCGAATTCATCAGGCCGGAGCTGTGGGTCGAGATGATCAAGCCGCACTATGCCAAACTGTGTGACTGGATCCACCGGAACACCCACTGGAAGACGTACCTGCATTCGTGCGGTTCCATCTACCACCTGATCCCGCACATGATTGAGGCGGGCGTGGACATCCTCAATCCCATCCAAACCTCGGCGGCAGACATGGCGCCGGAACGGCTGAAGCAGGAGTTTGGCGGCAAGATCGTTTTCTGGGGCGGCGGGTGCGACACCCAAAGCGTCATGGCGACTGCAACGCCCGCGGAAATCCGCGAGCACGTCAGGGAACGACTCGCCCTATTCAAACCCGGCGGCGGGTACGTCTTCAACCAGGTGCACAACATTCAGCCCAACGTGCCTGCCGAAAACATCATCGCCATGCTGGACGCCGCGTACGAATACGGCTGAGGCCTGGCTGACATCTCACGTTTTTGGCATCCTGTTCTAGGGTTCGGCCCCATGCCGCCTTCCAGCCAGATCCGGCAAACTACCGGCCAGCTTGTAGAGGCCCGGGTACCACATGAAAAAATTGCTGGGCATAGCAGCCGTTGCATGGGTTCCCGTCCTTGGATGGGCCTGCGCCTGCGGTTGCGGGATGTTCGACGTGCGAACCCGATCGATGTTTCCCGCGGGTGAAGGGGGATTGGCCTTCGTCGAGTACAACTACGCCGACCAGAACCACAACTGGAGCGGTCAATCCAGGGCGCCGGCAGCCGACAATAGCGACAAGGATATCCGGACGGAGTTCTACACGGCCGGGGCACAGTACATGTTCGACCGCGAATGGGGCATCATCGCGCAAGTGCCCTACTGGAATCGGACCTTCACGACGGTTGATGAGCTCGGCCATTCGGTGAGTTTCACCCACGGCGCGTTGGGCGACGCGCGTATCAGGGGCATTTACTCGGGCTTTTCGCCCGATATGTCGTCCGGTTGCACGTTTGGCCTGAAGCTGCCAACCGGCGACTATACCTACCGGCATTTCGATCGTGACACGGAAATCGGGACCGGGAGCACGGATATTCTGCTGGGGGCGTACAGAATGGGCATGCTGCCCATCGGAAGCCGCTGGTACGGGTTCATAAACGGTCAACTGGATCTGCCGGCCCTCACCGCAGACGGCTACGATCCCGGGAGCGAGATCGGCGCCGTGGCGGGGGTCTATTACAACGGTTGGCGCGCAGGGCACGCGAAGATTGCCCCGGTGGCCCAGGCCATTGCGACTCATCGCTGGTGCGACCACGGCGCCGCCGGTGACCCTGAGAACACCGGGTATGATCGCGTGCTGCTCTCGCCCGGCGTTGAGGTCGATCGGGGCAACGCGTCGCTCTACGCCGATGTCGCTTTCCCGGTATACCAGGACGTCAAAGGGAATCAGTTGGCGGCGTCGGCGCTGCTCACCTTCAGGATGTCATTCAGTTTCTGACGGGGCCGTTTTACACGGGCGACACGGTCCAGGAAATCACCGCGCCTTCCGCGAGATTGACGGCGCGGATCTTGAAGCGGTGATATGCGCCGCGGGTCGCCGCCGCTTCGCAGAATCTGCCGCCGCTCTTCAACCGCGGGTTCTTTTGCGTGGTTTCCAGGTATTCGACCGCCAGCGGCCGCTTGGCGAACACACGCCTGACGCGAACGCTGATGTCGTTGCCCGTCCGTTCACCGAGAGCCCAGAAGAGCGGATGCACAATGGCGAACCGGCCCTCGAGCAACGGGCACAGGCGCAAGGTTGCCTCGTCCGGCCGATACATGAAGTCGAGCAGGCCTTCGTAGACGAGCCAACTGGCGGGCGCCGTCATATAACTGGCGCCCCACGAGGGGTCTCCCGTTGTCGGGATGTACATTAGCCGCGTGTCGCACGGGTGTTTGCCGTCACCCTGCATCGTCCCCACCATGCGTTCCCAGATCGGGAGAATCCTCTCCTCGCCAAGGATGGCCAGCGGCGCGGCCATGAAGGCCTCGATGTACGGCAGCCAGCCGAACTCGGATCCCGTGGAGCCATCGACCGAGACCTCGTCGGGCGGCACGGCAAAGCGTTTCGAGCCCTGCCGTTCCAGCAGCGCCTCGGCGCAAGCGCGCAGGCGTCCGGCGCCCAGCACGTCGGCGCCGGCCAGCGACCGCGCGTAATACTCGCCGGCCAGCATGCCGCCATGGCAGTTCTCGTTCGACGGCACGTCCTTGCCGCCGAAAGCGCGGTAGAAGCGTCCGTTCCACAAATCGGCGTCGAGGCGCGCCACCGCCTGTTCGATCCAGCGGGCGGCCTTGCCGGCGAATGCCGTGTCGCCCACGTTTTCCGCCCAGCGAATACCAACCAGCAGCGCGGCTATCCATAGGGTCCCAATGTAGGCGGTGCTGCCTTCGTAGTGGTAGCTGTCATAACTGGTGCCCAGGCCGGTGCGGTGCCCGAGCTGCGCGACCCCGCCGCCCTCGTCCGCCCAGCGGCCATGTCGTTCAAGGGCCAGCCTGACCTTGGGCCAGAGGTTCCGCTCGGCGGCTTTGTCGCCGAGGTTCCAGACGTTCCGGGCTTGGAGCAGGGCGTAGGAGCACTGGATGTCGGGCCACCGCTGCCCCGCGGATGTCCGCTCGATATGCCCGCCGCCCAGGTCGTGGTTGACCTCGCCTGCCTCGTTCATCGTGGCGGTGAACAGGTCGAGTTCCGTGCGATCGAGCCGCGGGTAGAACAGGTGCGTCGCGGGATGCGCGGCGAGGCGCTGGTCGATGGTGCCGTAGACGCCCGCCATTTCCGTGGGCCCCTCGTTGATGCTGAAGCGTCCATCGGGGTAGAACACGCTGTTGGAAACCAGCGGGTACCGGCAGTTGAGCAGGCGGAGGCGCATCCACCGCGGAAGATCGGTCTCGTCCAGCAGCCGCTGGAGCGAAGCGGCCCCGTCCATGAGGGCGCTGAACTGTGCGAACAGGTGATCGAGCGCCATCGCGCCATCGGCAAACCGGCCGCGCCAGTGGATCCCGCGATCGACGCCCAGGGAATCGATCCAATGGGGCATGTCCCACAGCAGCACCATGTCCACCGTCGCCGAGGCGTGCGGCGGGACAAGCAGTGTGGCGCGCACGGAGCCGCGGGTGGCATGGGGCTCGACAACCACGCCCTCGCCGCTGCGGCACGCGAGCAGATGGACGCCATCCGCGGAGGCGCTGATCGGGCTGGGGGCATTGCCGTAGCGCAATCCGCGCCAACCGCTGCCCGCGATGACGTCGCAGGACGGCTCGTTCGGCGGCGTCCAGAACCGGTAGAACCCGTCGCCGTAGCCGGTGCGTTTCTCCGGCTCTCCGATGCCGCCGCCTTGCCCCACGAGGTTCGGCCACGCCCAGCGGCATGCGACCCGGACGGCAGTGGGACGGTCGTTGCGGACTTCCCAGCGCAGCAGCGCGCAGGGGAGGGCCGATTCCTCCACGTCGTGCGGGATCATCGGTCCCGAGAGCCTCGCCGAGACCGCGACACCCGGGAAGGCGCCGGGCGCGGTGAGCGTCGCCTGCGGAAACTGCAGCTCCGCGACAAGCGCGTTAACCGGGGCGATCCCTTCGGCGGCGCGCGTGGCGAGCAGTCGTTCGTTGCCCTCGAGCGCAACGGAGAGAAACGCCCCCGCGAGCCCGTCGGGCTCCTCGAAGGGCATGTCCTGATTGTTGTTCCCCGAAAAATTGCGGAAGCGGCCGTCGCGGCAGATATCGACGCGGCCGACGCCAATGCCGCCGAGCGGCACGCCGCTGGGCGCCCAGGCGGGATCGGCCTGGCAACGGATCCAGTCGTCAGCCTGGCCCGACTCCATGAACCGGCGCCACGTGCACAGGAGCAGATCGAGCTTTTCGAGTCCGGCCGGGAGCCCGCTGAATGTCAACGTCCCTTCACCGCGGGCCATCGGGAGCCGGGCCAGCAGCAACCAGACCAGGCCGCGAGCCTTGGAGGCGATGACGGCGTCGCCGGACACGCCGTCGCCCCAGGCGGCCGTCACATCCGTGCTGCGTAACCCCTTCAGCGTGGCCCGAACCTTGAGCGCGGCAAAGCGGTCCGCCCATTCCCGGGGAACCCGGGCGGCGACATAGTACTTCAGGGGGCCGAGGGCGCTCGGAATGCGCACGGGCAGCGGGGCCGACACGCGGGCGCCCGGGTAGAACAGTTCCTGATGTTCGGTCTCGTCATAACAACGTGAGGCATGCTTTGTGTTCATGGTTCCTTTGAAGCTGATCCAGAAAAAATTCGCGGGAGTCTTGCCATAGGCGATCCCTCCGCGTCAAGCGGGCGAATCAGGACGAATCGGGGAGAGGAGCCCATCGAAGGACACCTGTTGTCAGTCATCCGAATACTTCGGCTATAACCTGGCGCGTACAGGCAACCCACTGCTTCACCCTCTCTGGATCGTTCCCGACCGTTTCCACGTCTTTGAGCGTGACGTCCACATGGCAGTCTTTACAGGCGCCCAGATCCCGCTTCAGAATCGTGCGAATCCTCTGCTGATCATAGCCATAGCTCACCATGTCGGCCGGGCTGGGGCGATAGCTTAGGACATAATCCGTCCCGATCTGGTCCGCGCACTGTGCAACGTCTGCGAAGGGCGAGACGGCAATCCGGCGCAGGTTGGGGACTTGCCGCAGCATATCGATCTTGCGGGTAAGATCCTCGCAGCAGCCGTAGGCAACCAGGCCGAACTTATTGAGAATGGGAAGCTGATACTGGAGAAGGAATTCGTCATGCATGGCGGGCGATACGGCGGTAAACTCCTGCGCCGCCATGTAGCCCCACAGCCGATCTCGGGTGACAGCATTGACGTTGGCCTTGGGATCCTCCAGTTCCTCGGCATAGGACATGGCCTGGTTCTGGTGGGCACACAGGCCCCAATCTCCCTTTGATTCCGCCTCCTGGTGGGTCTTGAGGATGCCGTCGCTCATGAATTTGACCAGCCGGTGCAGCCACTCGGGATGGTCCATCATGTCCATCATGAAATGCTCGATCCCCCGCAGGTGCCCCAGGTCGGTCGAGATATCGCCGGTCCACATCCGATAGGCGGGCCCACGGTCAACGTTGATCGTGATGATGTCGCCGATGGCCTCGGACAGCCTCGCAACGTCCTCGGATGTCTTCCGCTCATCAATCCCATGCCGGGGAATCTGCAACTTTTCAGTATCGGCGAGGTCCTTGAGGGGATAGTCCTCCTTGTACGATCCGTGGGATTCCTGGCTGTAGCGTCGCTCGCCGAAAAGGCCCCACCCGTTGTGCGTGTGCGTGGCCGACACCGTGACCCACGGCTCAAAGATGGAGTCATCCTCAAGCGTGTTCCAGAACAGGTGACTGCGAAAGAAGTCCTCGTAGTGCCGGGCGAAGGGGTCCTCGCATACCAGCCGCGACTGCGGCATCTCTTCCCAGGCGAAAGCCCGGACGTAGATCAGGGGTCGTGTCTTTTTCAGGCTGTTGTGCCGCCGCCAGAGGTCGCGACGTTCAGTTTGGGCAGGCTGCGCGCACGCCCCGAGATAGCGCTTTGCCAGCTCACGCAGCGTCTTCTTGTCTTGCTCGTTCAAATGAAGGGCCTCCTGTCCAGTACAAGCTTGAGCGGACGTTCCGTCTTGATCTGCCCAGGCAATGCCGCCTGTAACTCCGCCAGACAACACATGGCTCCGAAGAGCATGTGAAGATCGTTCAGCCCATCATCGGTTTTGGGATCAAGTCCGAGGAGGAAGGGCACGTATCTGTCCGCAAACTCAGCCAGCGCAGCATGGCAGTCGGCATGGCGATGGCCGCTTTGCCGGAGACTGCGCGTCAGGCAAAACACCCAGTCGATTTCCGCAAAGCCGACACTATTGCCCAAAGAGAAAGAGCCCTGCCGGAATAGTTCGAGACAGATATCAATCATGGCGTGGGGATAGCGCAGGGGCCTGCGAGCGTACTCAAGATTGAAGAGGTAATGGAACGTACCCGCCAGATGGGGAAAGATCGATGCCGCATTGCCCACGGGAAGGACGCACTCCCTCCGAAAGAACCCCGAGACCGGGTCCGCGTTCTTCCATAACCACGCAAAATACCGGTCCTGCCATTCGGCGGAAACTTCCCTCGCCAGGACCATCGCCGCATAGAGCCCGGCGCCTTTGTGCGACTCATTCCAAGGATTCTGCCGCCAGTCCAATCGTTCCAGGAAGTCCTCCATGGCCCGGGCGTCCCGGAACCGGGAGAGTCCTTGCAGCGGATGGGCCGGGCACGCATCGAAAAGCTCCAAGGCCGCGATACAATGGGCTGTGGTGTGGATTTCATGATGCGTGGATTCGTGAAAGAGGCCTTGCTCCGGATCCTGAAGCCCCTGGAGTGTGGAAACCCACAGGCGGCGTTCATCGGGGTCCTGGGGAAAGTAGCCGATGGTGTAAAGGATGTTAGCCGCATCGGCGCAGCCGTATGGGTTCAGATCGAGATCCCGATGCTGCCCCGGTATCTGCCGGGTCCAGCGGCGATACGCGCCGGGCTTGTCCAGCTCGTGCCTTGCCACGATCTCCCGAACTGCCGCCACGAACCCTCCAATGTCACGCATGCCCGTCAATCCTTTTCCAGGGCTCCGCCTGCGCCTACTGTTCCCGCGTCGGGTCTGCCAGGCGTCCCATGAACAGAATGCTGCCTGTTTGCCGTTCGCGGATGAGAAACAAGAACGGATGATCCGCCCGGAAGGTCGGTGAGGGCGCAGGCATCCCCGTGAGTCGTATCATCACGACCGCGGTGGCGGCCGCCGCCTCGGTGCCTTCCTCGTTCACCTCCACAAAGGCCTTATGGAGCACCCGGCTGATGCAGAGCCAGTCCTGGCCGTGGCCCGGTTTGTTCCCGTCCATGCCCGAGAAGTCAGCCTTCTCGGGGTCGAATGCATCGACCATGCCCAGGGCCGCCAGGCCGTCTTTCAGGTCGGTTGTGCCCCACGTCAGCCTGAATCTGGGCAGGTAGACCGTCACCTTCTGCTTCTTCAGATGTCCGGTCCATTTTGTCAGATTGGCCGCGGTCAGGGTCCCTTCCTGATCCGTCAGGCCGTCTTTGTTTCTGGGCAGCAGTATGACCATGGATAGGTCGTTTCCAACATACGGCAGTTCCAGCGCCTGGAGTGTCTCGTCCTCCCAGTAGCCGAACTCCGGCACTTTCTGTTTGAAGGTCATGAGCGGGGCGCTGACTGTCTTATCCGCGGCCAGGTGGAAGGGCTGGTCCTGGGTGGCCTCCTTCGAGAACTGCGACAGCCAATTGCCCTTGAAGTAGATGGCATTCACCAGGACCATACGCGTATCCGGTTTCAAGCTGGTGATGATGTCCTTGATCCTGTTCCGGGTCCGGTCCTCGACCCAGGCGTTGATCGTCAGGCGGGCCGCTTCCGGGGCGTTCCGGTAATCGAGCGGGGTGATCGCCACCCCGTAGTACGTCTTTGCCAGGTCCAGATACGGCTGCAAGAACACCCGGGATTCTTCCGGCCAGAGCGAGTTGGCCACGGCGAGTTGGACCTGGCCGGTCTTCTGGATCGCCGCCATCCGATCCTGCAGGGCCGCAAACGCGGCGTGCAGTTTATTCCCCTCCATTCCAAAATGCAGGGTGTGGGCCATCTGGCGGGCCGTGTTCTCGCGCGCCCCTGCGTAGGTCATGGCCAGGGCGGTTGAGAGGCTGTACGGCGAGAGGAAGATGTTGCCCGGCGCGTTTTTCACCTGGCCATACAGGTCGAGCGCGAACTGGTTGTTCGCCTGCGCCAGGCTTTGCGGGTCGGGCACGGGCAGGTCCGCCGCCGCTGCCCATGCCCAACTGCCGCCGCCCAGGAGCACCGCTACGATTCTCTTTATCGGTGTCTTCATTGCGATACCCCCAGCAGGCTCACAGCGCCTTGGTCATCCTGTAGTCATCCATCACGAAACCGCTGCCGATATCCTGGACAACGGTGCCCGACACAGCGAATCCGACACGCGTGTAGAAGGCGATCGAATCCGAATTGTTCCGGTTCACGGTCAGCCACAGTTCCCGCAGGCCCATCTCGACGCAACGCGCCTCGACGAACGCCACGATCGCCTTGCCGAGGCCGGTACCGCGACGTTCCTTCGTCACGTAGATCTTGCTCAGCAACGCGCTGTGTTCCTCCGGGTTGGGGACGATGGCAAAATAGCCCGCCGCGACGCCATCGACCCACGCGACATAGTATTGGTAGCCATCGGCAATCTGGCGGGCAATGGCGGGCGCGCTTTGGAACTTGTCGAGCATGTAGTCGGTCTGCGCCCGCCCGATGATAGGAACGTAGTGCTGGATCCAGATGGCGCGGGCCAGCGTGGCGACCGCATCGATGTCGGCCGACGTGTTGACGCTGCGCATGTCGATTGCGATGTTTCTCCTGCCCGCGAGCTACCTCAAGGACGAGACGTGGCAGCAAGAATACTCCCGCCGGGTCCGGGTTCAAGCCGATACTGAGTACCATGCTGATCCGGCCAGCGCCTGAAAGGGTGGACAGAGCGGCAATTTGGCCTGAATATTCATGCCCACTAGAAGAAAGGTGTAGGGTCATGTTCTGGATTGGACTGTGTTGGCGCCGACGGCGGGCGCGAGGGTGCGCCGTGGTGTTTCTCTTGCTGGCCGCCGCATCGGCAATGGGGCAGGTGATTCCGGCGGCTCGCTGTTTCACGAACGGTTGGCGCCACGCCGGCCGTATCGGCGCAATTCCCGAACCCGATCGAATCATCAACGTCAGGGACTACGGGGCCGCAGGCGACGGGACGCACAATGACGCCCCCGCCATCATGAGCGCCATCGCGGCCCTGGGTTCCGCCGGCGGCGTGGTGTATTTCCCGGCCGGCACGTACGCGGTGCCCAACGATACCGTGTATCTTTCGTCCAACGTTGTGCTGCGTGGGGAACGGAGTTTCAATACCACGATCCTGGCCACGAATCTGCTCAAGACCCAGACGGCTGTTATCTCGATCTTCGGCAACAATGCGAATGACCCTGGCACGCCCTGGCAGGACATGCAGTCCGGGTATGACCTCCTGTCCTCTACCGTCACGCTTACCAACGTGAGTTCGTTCAGCGCCGGCGACTGGGTGGAAACCCACGAGGGCACCAACAGTGCGTGGAACATGTCGGCCTGGTATGACATGGTCGGCCAGATTCTCCAGGTTTCGAACGTCACCGTGACAGTTCCCCCGGCAGGCCGATTGACCTTCACCACCCCGTTGCGACTGCAATATCAGCCCGGTCTTGCACCCTATGGCATTCCGATCAACCCGCAGATCCGCAAGTTCGACAAGGTCATCATGAATGTCGGGGTCGAGAATCTGCGGATCGCGCGCGTCATTGCCGGTACTTCCACCATGCGCGATAACGTGCCTTCGATCAGTTTCAAATATGCCGTCAACTGCTGGGTGCGCGGGTGCGAATTCACGAACGTTTTCGGCTCGGCTTGCTCCGGCGACTACAGCGCCAACACCGAGATCACCGGGAACTACGTGCATCACGCGTATGAGTTTGACGGCGGCGGTTCGGGCTACGGGGTCGTGTTCCAATACCAGTGCAGCGAGTTTCGGGTGGAAAACAACATTTTCCAGGTTGTGCGGCATGCGGTGGTCCTGCAGGCGGGCGTGAACGGCAATGTCATCGGCTACAACTACTCGACCGGTTCGGGCGCGTCCCTGTCCGACTTTACCGCCCATGGCAACTACGCCTACGCCAATCTTTATGAAGGAAACTGTGGATACTTCCTGAGCCTCGATAATTCGCACGGCGCCAACGGGCCCTGGAATGTGTTCTTCAGGAACCGCGCCCGGGGCGTCGTGGGGCAGGCCATGGCCATCACGGATACTATCGGCAGCAACGAGACGTTCGTGGGGAATGAGGGCGTGGGTTCGTACAGCATCGCCAAGCCCGGCCTATTCGAATACGGAAACAACGACGACGGCACGATCAAGCCGGCGGGTACGGATAGCCTCCCGGACTATTCCTATTACCTGGGAGGCAGCGTCACGAGCGCGCCGCCCACGCCCGCCTGGTGGAATATTGCCCAGACCATTCCGCCCTATGGCCCGACGAATGGCGCGCCCGTGCCACCCATCGGGACCGAGCGTGACATCCCGGCGCGGACGCGCTTCTTCGCCGCCGGTCCCAAGACCTACGGCCCTCCCAGCCTGTACCTGCAGCCGACGAACCAAGCGGTGAGCCTCGGGCAGCCGGCCAGCTTCCTGGTCGGCGCCACCGGCACGCCCGTGGCGGTCTTCCAGTGGTATAAGAACGGCAGCCCGCTGCCCGGCGAAACCAATGCCTTGCTGTCATTGCCCGCCGTGGGGCTGACGGATGCGGGCCTCTATCGGGCGGTGATTACCGATTCGGGCGGGCAGGTGACCAGTGCCGGCGCCACCCTCACTTTGCCGGGCGTCTACTTCCCGGTCGTAGCAACGGCTGCGGCGCATGGGGGGATCGACCCGACCGGCGCGGTTTCGCTGGCGTGCGGCACCGTCAGCAACTTCTTGATCACGGCACAGCCTTACTACCACATCGCAGAGATTCTGACCGACGGGGGGAGCGTGGCGGGCGCGGCCGGCCTGACGAACTACACCCTAGCCTGGGGCCCCGCGTACGCCAGCGGGACGGTGGCGGTTTCGTTCGCTGAGAATCAGACCACCAACGGCACTCCTGAATGGTGGCTGGCCGGCTACGGGCTGACGAGTCCTGATTTTGAAACGGCCGCGGCGCAGGATACGGATGGCGACGGCTCTCCCAATTGGATGGAGTACGTGGTAGGCACGGTCCCGACGAACCGGGATTCCGCCCTGCGGATCGTATCGGCCCTCGACGGTTCGGGTGGGGGCGGGTGTGATTTTGAGCTCCGCTGGCGCAGTGCCAGCAATCGAAGCTACGCGGTGTGGTGGACTACGAATCTGGCCCAGCCATTTGAGCCCCTTTGTTCGGACCTGGCGGCGTCACCACCCACCAATACCTACGTTCATTCCAATGTGGCGCCGCCGAATGCCTACTACCGCATCCGCGTAAGCATACCGGAGAATTGACCTCGGCTCGGTCTTGATGTCCATCGCGCCTTCAGCGCGCGCACAGACGTGCTGCGCCTGCGAGCGATGTCCAGATCCTTCAAGTCGAGATGAATTAACTCCGACACCTTTGCCCCCGTTCAGAGGAAAGTCTCCAGTTGAGCCTGATCGCCGATGCTGCAACGAGCCGGTAACGAATGTGCGACAATCCAGTTTACCCGGAATTGTCTGCCGGCGCAGTTTGGCGTAACATAAATCGGTATGTTCACAGAACGGCCCACCTGCACGAGTCCCGGTCGGCATCGGCATGGGGGCGGGACCCTGTCCTCCCTAATCGTCGCCGGGCTGGTTGCGACGCCCGCCCTGAGCGCGACGCCTCCGACCTTCGATCTTCGCAACGTGAACGGTACGAACTTCATGACGTCCGTGAAGAACCAGGACGGGTACGGCACGTGCTGGTGCCATGGCACGATGGCGGCGATCGAAAGCAATCTGAAGGTCACCGGTCGATGGCTCGCCGCCGGCGAAACTAACGAGCCGAATCTAGCCGAATACCATTTGGACTGGTGGAATGGGTTCAACCAGTACAACAACGATGATGGAGACTCGCCGGCGGTCGGTGGGCTGGAGGTGCACAATGGCGGCGACTACCGCGTGGCGGCGGCCTATCTGACGCGGGGCGAGGGCGCGGTGTTCTGCCCCGCTGCCAATGACGGCTCGGAGTATGATTGGCCATGGTTGTCCCCAGCGCCAGCGCGGTTTTCGTCGGACTACCACCTCTACTACCCGCGACATATCGAGTGGTACACGCTCGGGGAGGGCACCCAGAACATCGAAACGATCAAGGCTGCCATCATGCAAGGCGGCGCGATCGGCACCTGCATGTACTGGCTCTGCAATTGGAGCAACGACACCGCTTACCAACCCCCGTCTGACGGCAATGCCCCGAACCACTCGATCGTCATCGCGGGCTGGGATGACAACAGAGTGACCCCGGCGCCCACCAACGGTGCGTGGCTGTGCAAGAACAGTTGGGGCAGCGGCTGGTGTGAAGGCGGCTACTTCTGGATTTCGTACTACGACAAGCAATGTTGCCGGCATCCGCAGATGGGGGCCGTGTCGTTCCGGGACGTCGTCCTCAACACCTATGACCATATCTACTACCACGACTATCACGGATGGCGGGACACGATGTCTACGAGTCTGGCATTCAATGCGTTCCAGGCGCTCACCAACGAGCAGTTGGCGGCGGTCAGTTTCTACACCACCACAGACGGCGTCGCCTATACCGTTTCGGTCTTCAATAACTTTGATGGCAGCCAAATTCAGGGACTGCGGTCGGGTCAGACCGGCTGGGTCGAGCGCACGGGATTCCACGCCGTGGATCTCAATGCTCCCGTGGACCTGCGGCCGGGTCAGACTTTTTACATCGCGCTTGAACTTTCCGCCGGCGGGCAGGCGTTCGACCGGACTTCAACAGTGGACACCCTGATGGACCCGAAGGGGACGAAGGCGTGGAGTGCGTCCAAGGCCGCCGAGCCGTCCGCACCGGAGGGAGGGGCGCCCTATGACGCGACTTTCTTCCGAACCATGGGAAAGATGGCGGCGCTCCAAGGGATCGAAGTTGTTTCGCGGGCAGCCGGTGGCGAGAGTTATTACTGGAACGGAGGGCAGTGGGTTGATCTTACGAACTTCAACAGCACGGCCAACTTTTGCATCAAGGGCCTGACGTGGAACCGCAGCGCCATCGCCGCCATGCGCGCGGTGCCACCGGCCTTGCAGCTCGATGTCACCAGCGTGTCCAGCGGTCGGACCTACAGGGTCCAGAGCGCCACAGACCTCGTCACCCCCGCCTGGTCCAACGAGACGACCTTCGTGGCCACGCAGACGACGGCGACTGTGACGAGCGCGCCGGACGCTGCGGCGCTGAAGTTCTTCCGTGTGGCTCGCTGATACATGGGCGGCCGCGTCGTGCAACTGGCCCCAGTAGATCGGGATGATGAACCGTGGGCGCCTCAACAGTAGTCCATGCGCCAAGGAACATGTGGGGGGGTATCTAAGGCATTTCTCCCCGGTAGATCCATGCAGTGTTGTGCGATGCGATCGCGTTGCAGTCGAAACCGCCGAAGTAGAACGCTTGGCCCCGGTCCTCCGGGAACGGAGATGCCGCAATGACGCGGACGGAGACAAGCGTGGGTTGGCGTGGATCGGTGACTTCTGCCAGATCATAGCTGATGTCCGACCCCTTCGCATGGCGGATGCAGTAGCGCGCTTCCGCCGCGAAATACGGTTTGTGGCCCTCGCGCATAAACAACCGAAGCTTCGGCGGCTGTCTGGCCTCCACGACCGGCGGAGGGTAACTCGATTCAAGCCCGAACAACCAGACCGTTTCGCCCGTCCCCGGCATCGTGCAAGGCGTAAACTCGTTGTAGGCGGCGAGGGCGAAACCGACTTTGATGCCTAACTTCCCGGTCAGGAACGCCGGCATATCGAGTTCTACTGTCTCGTTGAATCCATCGGTCGGGTCCAGCCGCCTCACCTTGCTCAAGGCGGCAAACAAAAGCACCTCGCCCGCGCGGGAGGGGTTCGGAACCGCCGACAGACCGCGTATGCCACAGGGGCTGGTTTCTCTTGCGCAGAAGTAGATTTCTTTCCAGGCAGGCGCGACGCCGTCGGCGCGCTGGAAGATGTGGCGTGAAGTCGCGCAGTAGAATGTGCCGTCGCAGTTGCAGAAGGCCATCACCCTTTCACCCGATGGGGTCTGTAACTCCGCCGGATTTTCCCACCGGATGCGGCCCGGAGCGGCCGGGTCGTAAACGCCTCCGATCACGCCCAGATGGTCGGTTCCGGCGAAGACCCGGTCAGTTCCGGTGACGCGGTCCCGGTGCAATCCGATGGCGCGTGTGGTCGTGTAGTTTGTGACCGACCCTAGCACCGAAGGCACCCAGTCTCCAGTTTCGTCATCGCGACTGAAGACTTTCGCCGGGCCGCGCACGACATCCGGCGCCGCCAGGAGCATGGAAACCGCGCTGACACGTTTCCCGTTGGCGTCGGTGGAAAACGTGATCTCCTTCAGGCTGCCCAGTCGCAGGTTGTTTGGCGTGAACTGTCGATCCACGCGCCATGGGCCCTTAGGCGAATCAAGCACGAGCACTTGGCACGCCTTGGGGACGGACGGATCGCTCTCCATCCAGAGGCTAGTGCCGGCATAGAGCCGACCTTTGTGAGGCACGAGATGCATCACCTCAGTGCCGGCCACCAGCTTTCCATTTGCGTCGCGGTACCCCGCCAGCATCGACGGCTGGCAGGAAAGGCAGGCGAAGGGTGATTCGTTCGCTGCCTGGACAGCCGCCGCCGCGAGCAAAGCTATCAAGGAAACTGGTAGCCAATTCGATTTCGGCATGCCACGAATCTTGGTCCTGCGCTTCCTGTGCGTCCACCGCCCAGGCCGTTTCCCGATGGGAAAAGACGGCAGTGTTCGTTCAGGGCTTTGCTGAGGGATTCTGCTTGGGTTTGGACTGCCTGTCTGACATCCGGAGTTGCTCCAACGCCTCCCTGTCCGCCTTGCGTTGTTCATTGGCGGCCTTGAAGGCGGCGCGATCCTTGTTGGTGAGGGCAGTCTGCATGTTGGTGAGGTCAGTGATCAGCTTCTGCAAGGCGGCCGCAATATCCGTGTGCCCGTTGGCCGTTGCCTTCTTCAGTTCAGCCTGACGTTCCTCAAGGTGAGTCTGGATAAGCGCCGACAGTTTTGCTGGATCGAAATGCTTCCCGCCCTTTTCGTTCTGCCCCCCCACAGCCTGGGACATCGCGGCCTCAAAGTCGTTGGTAATAGCTGCCCGTGCGGCAAATCCGATGAGGCACATTCCAATGATCGCGGCGAGTTTCTTCATGTCAATACTCCTGTCTGATGGTTTTGGCGCCGGCCGTCCTCTTGCAGGTCGCCGGTCACACAGGCCACTAATAACTAACGAAAGCAGATACCGATTTATTGTGCGCCATTTCATGAGGGGTATGGTGACAAACTTGACGAGAAAGCCAACCAGTATCTTGGCTTCACCATCGAGGGCGCGGAGCGGATGCAGGTTCTGGTAAGTGACCTTCTGGAGTATTCGCGGGTGGGTAGCAAAGCCCAGGAACCCGTCTCGAAGCCTCTAAGTGAATTCCAAGTCAGCCGCGTGGGTCTGCCACTTCTTGATCTCTTCCCATTCTCCAAGGGTTTTCGAACCGTTTACTCAGCCGTTGGCGGATGGACGATCGGACTGGAAAGTCCTAGGGTTACGGCCTCTTCAATAGGCGTCTAAGCGACGTCGACGCCACCAGGTTGGCCCCCCCTTCCTGGTGGCGTTTTCTTTTCTGGTCAGCTCGCGGACGGCCCGCATCGGCCGCCAAAGGCAATCATGGACCGAAAGTGAGCTGATAGGCGACATACGTCTGGAATTCAGTCGGACCGTCAATGGATCGGCCGACGGAAAGGAGCAAGTGGTGGTGCTCGCCGAAATCGATGACCGTGGCCAGGTTGAAGGCCGTATCGCTCTGGTCATTGGCCTGCGTGGCCGTGCGGTGGAAGACCTCCCCACCCAGAAGAACCTTCTCCGTGACCTGGCGCTGCAGCACCAGGCCAACGAACGTCCAGTCGCGATTGCCGGCGCCTGGGTTGATGTGGTAGCCGCCGCCGCCATAGGCCGTCCACTGGCGCCCTTCCTGGCCCCAGCCTTTTTGCAGCCAAACCGGGATGAAGGCCCCCATGTGGCCGCTGCCCAAGCCGCGATCCTCCTCGCCGGTGGGGACTTCCAGAAGGGGGAAGACGCCCACCTGCGGGTGATCCGGCGTTTCCTGGACGAAACGGTACTTTGCGCCGACTTCAGTATCCCCATAGCCGGCCTGGGTCTTTCCGTGGGTAGGCGAGTCATAGGCGAGGGGCGCGATGAGGTGAAGTTGAACATTGGAAATGACGCCGTAGTTGACCTCGATGAGCGCGGCGGAGCCCCCCCAGCCGTCCGCGGTTTTTTCATGTTCGGAGGCCACGTAAAATTCCCAGTGTCGGTACTCGACAGGCTCGGGATCATCCGTGGCGAAAGGGGGGCCCGCCAGGGCGGCGAGCGGACAACAACACAGCGCGAGAACCAGCAAACGGTGCAGGCGCAAGATGGAATGCATCTGGCCGTGTGCAGATATTCTCGTCCCTGTCATACCAGCGGTTTCGCCCTTGCCCATCAATCGTGTGATAGCAGAAACATGGATACGACGCACGCCTGAGTTGAATCGTGTGTGACGTATCGCGGCTACGTCATCCGCTCGATCGAGGCGCGCTTGGCCGCGTAGGCTTTGCCCAGGCCGAGGGCGATTGCCGCGTCGCACAGTTCCAGCGCCTTCTCGAATTCCCCATCGTCCAGGGCCAGCGCGATCCCCCGCTCGAACAGACGGATGGACGGGCTGTACGCGCGGAAGCCTTGGGGCGTTTCCGCCTGCGCCACGGGCAGAAAGTCGGACGCCCTGGCCACGGCAGTCCGGCAGGCATCGAGGTCGCCCGATTGGAAGGCGTCCTCGGCCAGCAGGTCGTAGAGGAAGAATTTTACGGCGTTGGGGATCGAGTCGGCCCGCTCGATGAAGTGCAGCAGGTACTTCTTTCCCTTTTCCGCCCCGCCGAGCCGGGCCTGGTCGTGCCCGATCAGGAGATCCGCGAGAATCTCGGCGGGGGTCTTGCGGATCGGTGGAATGCGGTCAGCCATGCAGAGAGGGTGCCAGAGCAGGGCTGCAGCCGCAAGCGCCGTGACGTCAGCCGCCTGTCATGACGGCATCTTTGGCCGCCTTGGCGATCTTGAATTTCAGCACGGTCTTGGCGGGAATTTCGATCGTCGCGCCGGTGGCGGGATTGCGGCCGGTGCGGGCCTTGCGCTCCACCTTGACGAACTTGCCCAAGCCGGGGAGGGTGAACCCTTCGGAGGCTTCGCGGTACGCCATCGTGGCCAGGGCCTCCAGCAACGCCTCGACCTGCTTCTTCTCGATCCCTACGGTTGCCGCCAACTCGGTAACGATCTCGTGCTTGCTCTTCATGCCATCTCCTCTGTTATGGGATTGGTCAACGCCAGCCGGCTTCATGCCCCACGGCGGTTCCAACGGTCGCCAGAATAGGCCGTCTGCGTTGGAAATGCACCTGAAAATCCACGGAAGAAATCCATAGGAAAATCGAGCCAACAATGTATCTTGTTCGAGCCCTTTGGTCGTCCAACGAATGGGGGAGTTCGGAGCAAGAGATGCCGGCATCTACAGTCATTCGCACCATCATGCCTACGCCCTTCCTGCGGCGCGAGGGGGACGTTCTGCGCCAGGTGGCTCGCGTCACGGTGACCCATGCCGGCGCGCCGCAGACCGGAGTCATCCGCGCCTCCGCGCAGGGCGTCGAACTCCTGACGCCGGTAACTGTCCAGCCCGGGGAGTCAACCCTGGAAGTCGAAGTGGCCGAAGTGAACGCGCCGTGCGAGGCGGCGTTTGCGCTGATTTTTGACGGCCAAGCCGTGGCACGGCTGTCCGTTCCCTGGCTGCCGCCCAAACACTGGGTTGTGCACGTGGTGCAGCTCTCCCATCACGATGTGGGCTACACGGACCTGGCTTCGCATGTCATCGCGGAGCAGTCGCGCTACCTCGATTCCATGGTCGATATGGCGGAGGCGACGCGTGACTTTCCCGAGGAAGCGCGTTTCCGCGCGGTGATCGAAAGCGCCTGGTCGATCGACCACTTCCTGCGCACCGCCCGACCGGCGCGGGCGGCCGCCATGCTGCGCCTGCTGCGGTGCGGCGATGTCGAAGTTACGGCGTTGTTCGGAAACGTGATCACGGAGTTGTGTGGGCACGAGACGCTGGCGCGGTCCGTCTACCATGCGTTTCGCCTGAAACGCGATTACGGCATCCCGCTCATCTCGGCGGAGCACAACGACATCCCCGGCTTTACCTGGGGGTTGAGTCAGGTGCTGACCGAGGCCGGCATCACGCTGTTCTGTCCGGGACTGCCCACCTACTACAACTGGGGGTATCCGGATGCCACCACGTTCTGGGATGAAGCCGCGCTTTTCGGCTCGGCGCACAGGCCCGGCGCCTTCTGGTGGCAGGCGCCCGGCGGCAAGCGCGTGCTCTTCTGGAGTAACAACCAGGGGTGCGGCGGCGACTGCCACGCGGATCTGCCGGGACTGGCCGCGCGCCTGCAGGAGTTGTCGGGGCAGGGGTATCCCTATGACGTTCTGCGGTGGCCGGTGCAGGGCGGGGCGCGCGATAACTCTCCCTACATTGACGGCTACGCCCATACCATCCGCGCGTGGAATTCCCGCTGGGCTTTCCCTCGCCTGGTCAGCAGTACCAATGCGCGTTTCCAGGCCGACCTGCTGCCGCAGCTTCCGGCCGACTTGCCGGTGTGGCGCGGGGACGTTCCCGGCCAGGATTACCCGGTGGGGGCGACCTCCACGGCCGAAGCCACTGGCGTGAACCGTCGCAATCATGCTGAACTTCCCGTAGCCGAAACCCTGGCCGCGATGGCGGGTGCCCTTGCCGACTATGCGTACCCGCATGAGCAGCTTTTTGACGCCTATGAGGAAGTCCTGTGGCATGACGAGCACACCTGGGGGTTCCACGCCCCCTGCGGGCCCACCCAGTCCGCGTCGGAATTGGAGAAAGCCGTTCACGCCTTCCGGGCCGCGGCGCTGACGGAGGATGTTGCCTGCAAGGCGATGGCACGCATCGCCGATGCCGTGCATTTCGCCAAACCGGGCCTGCATCTCGTCGTCTTCAACCCTCTTTCCCGCGAACGGTCGGGTGTCGTGACGACGCCGATGAAGGAGTTCGACAACTGCGGCATCACCATGACGGCAAAGCCGGACGGCAGCCTGTACGGCGTGCACTTGCACGATCGCTGGCATGTGGGGCCGCAGGCGGAACTCCTCGAGGGAAAATTCGACCTGGTTGACGAGGCGACGGGCTCGATTGTGCCATTTCAGATCACCACGATTTCGTCCCCGTATGCGGCGATCCCCCATGCCGCCCAGCGCCTCGGGCAGAGCGCGGGCAAGAACCGCTACGGTATCCAGTACGAGCTGACCTTCACGGCCGACGACGTGCCGCCCCTGGGATATCGCCTCTACCGCCTGCAGCCCCGCGCCGACCGGCCGGTCTTCCCCGACACCATCACCGCCTCCGCTTCCCTGCTGGAGAACGCCTACTACCGGCTGGAACTGGACCCGCAAAGCGGTCACGTCTGCCGCCTCCTGGACAAGGAGACCGGGCGGGAGCTGGTGGTCCCGGGTGCCCCGTACGCTTTAGGCGAAATCATCGTGCGGGACCCCAACGGGGGCGAGGCCCGCTCGACGTGCGAAGGTGTCCATGCGGGGGAGCGCGGCGCCCTGTCGGCCTCCCTGCACGTGCGCCTGGCGGCGCCCGGGCATCTGCGCATCGAGCAAACCATCACCCTGTACGCCCGGGAAAAACGCGTGGACGTCGCCGTGGCGCTGGTGAAGGATCCCACGCCGTTGCTGGAGGTGTACCTGGCCTTTCCCTTCCACCTGCCGGCGGGTCGGTTCCGTTACGAGGGGCCGCTCAGCATCCTCGATCCGGCCGCCGATCTGCTGCCGGGGGCCTACGCGGATCGGCTGGGGGTGCAGAACTGGGTGCGGGTTTCGGATGACCAGCTCTCGGTGCTTTGGAGCAGCCGGGAAGCGCCGGTCGCAAGCTTGGCCAGATTGTGGCCGGGTCGCTTCTCTCCCGCCCACTCGGCGGTGGTGCGCGCCGACATCGAGCACCCGCGACAGCAAGCCGCGGACTTCCAAGGCGGGGCAATCTATTCACTGCTCACCGCCAACAACTGTGGCACGAATTTCTCCGTTACGCAGAGCGGCAGTCTTCTCTTCCGCTACAGCATCACGACACAGGCCGCCGGTATGTCGGACAGCCAAGCCGTGATGCTGGGGCAGCAGTTCATGGCCCCGCTGAAGACCCTCTTCACCGACCGTCCCGGTCCGCGCCCGTTGCCGTCAACGGGAAGTTTTCTCGCCATCGACCACCCGGCCGTGCATCTTGTCGCGCTGAAGCGCGCGGAAGATGGCCGGGGGCTGATCGTCCGGCTGTGGAACACGGGCGGCCAGGCGGCTATCGCGCGCCTGTCACTGCCCCAGGTCACGCTGGGTTCCGCCGCCTTGACCAATCTGGCCGAAGAAGATACGGGCCCGGGGCTCACGTATGGCGACCACTGGGCTCAGGTGCCGCTGGCGGCACAGGGAGTGGCGACCGTGCGGCTGTGCTGCGACCCCAAAACGATGTTAGGTCCCAACGGGATGGGAGAAAAGGAATCCGAATGAAACATGTATCTGCATTGAACGTTTTGACCGCGGTCGGTTTGTCCCTCCCCTGTGCTGCCCAGACCTTCACGATCAAGGACTACACGGGCCGGGGCTTTGCGCCGGATCTGGTCAACTACGCCATCACGGTCAAGCCGCGGGATATCCCGAAACTGCGTCTTGTGGATAAGCTCGGCCAGCCGGTTCCCTGCCAGGTGTCCCTCCCGGACAGCACAGGGCAGGCGACGCTGAGCTTTGTCACGGCCCTGCCGGCCAACAGCAATGTCACGTTTACCCTCACCCGCGACGGCAGCGGGCCGGTCACGAACGGCGGCGTCCAGGTCCAGACCGAGGGCAAGACGTTGATGCTGGCCAACACGATGATGGCAGTCCGGGTGCCGGCCCCGGTGGAAAAGACCTTCAAGACGCCGGTGCTTGCCAGCACGCTGCCGGCGCCGATCCTGTCCTTCCGCAGCGGCGCCGCCGGGCCGTGGCTGGGCGCGGGCAAGGTGCTTTCCAGCCGCAAGGTCAAGGCCTGGCGCGTGAAGCTGCTGACCCCGGGCACAGTCTTTGCCGATGCCGCCTACGAACTGGATTACGACGGGGGGGGCTACTATCGAGCCGTGGTGCGCGTGGTCGACCAGGTTCCCATGGCCACGGTGACCGAAGAGTATGACCTGGGCTACATGCCCGTCAGTAATGTGGTTGAATCCATCAATCCGACACACGACTGGCGGTCCGGTCCCGGCGGGCGCGTTGTCGAGAAGGATCTCTGGGAACTCGATCTTACCCAGGGGTGGCAGCCGGACACCGTCGAAAAGGCCGCGGCCTGGGGCAATGGCGGCGGCGGCGACGTGGGCACGACTCTTCCGCTGGCGGATTTCAAAGCCAGTTTCCTCATGAACGCGGGCGCGTATGGCGCCAACCGGATTTCGGTTTTCGGCCTGTTCCGGGCGGCGGATGCGAAGGCCGGCGAGGCCTATGCCGGCGTGGGTGTGACGCCTTTACACAATGGGTTCTGGCGCCGGGCCATGGATCTGGAACTGACCCGGCCCAGCGCCGCGCAGGTGACGCTGTTCCTGCCCATGACCCGCACATCGCCGCGTTGGGTGGAAACCTCTCCGTTCTGCGTGGCGCCCCAGGATCCATCCAAGCCTTACACCTATGCCCGCCGCCAATGGGGCCTGGTGCTCGGCGCGCTGCCGGTCCCGATCCTGGCGCATGCCGGCGACGCTCCTGCCTGCCGCACTTACCAGGCGCGCCTCACCTACGGCACGGTCGGGCTCGACCGTTACAAGGATTACATCCTCGAGTGGCCTGACACGAAACCCTTGTACCCGCGCGTCTTCGTGAAGGCCGGCCAAGTCCAGCAGTACCGCACCGCCCTCACTCCGGACAATCCCCTGACCCAGCCCATGACCCAACAGTGCTTTGCGATTTCCGGCAAGCCCGCCCTGACGAACGCCGGTGCGGTCAGCTACCTTCAACTGAACCTGAAACATCTGGCTCTGTCCGCCCTCGGATACGCGGCCCAAAGTCACCACGCCTGTTGCGACACGGGTGCGCTCATGTCCCGTGCCGACGACCTGCTGGCCGCGCTGCCCGATGAGCAGCGGCACGCGATCCGTACCCAACTCGCACTGCTGGCCTATCTGTTCACCGAGCCGGATGTCAATGGGCAGGGCAGTGGCTCGCACACCGGCAACCCCAACATGAGCATGGCCCGACAGGGCTGGATATCCACCGCCATCGCCCTGCTGCCCGATCACCCCATGTACGCCGCCTGGCGCGACTACATGACCGCGTGGACCGCGTTCAAGTTCGCCGACAACATGGCGCCGGGCGGCGGTTGGTTCGAGCCGGGCACCTACCAGGAGTGGGGTTACCAGCGCATGATCTGGAGCCTGTTGGGTTTGGAGGCCATGGGCGTCAAGGATCTGGAACGGGTGCGGGCCTATCATCTGGCCGACTCCGAGTTCTATATGAGCCTGCTCACGCCTTACGATCCCCGCTGGCGTGCGCGCATGGTTCCCGGCTTCGGCAACAACGCCACGCACTACACCAGCATGTGGCTCGATGCCGCCGCCGCCGTCGAGACCGTCCGACCCGAGCTGGCGGCCGAACTCATGTGGGCCTGGCGCGTCAACGGCATGCAGTTCTCCGACGCCATGACGGGCATGGCCAAGCCATGGATCCAGCCCAAGGAGCCGGCACTGACCAGCCGGTATTTCCCGGGGTTCGGCCTGGTATTCCGCGCCCACCAGGGGCCGGACGAAACCTACATGCTTTTCCGTAGCGGCTACCTCTGGAGCCACTGGACTGTGGATCAGGGCAATGTGGCGCTGTACTCCAAGGGGGCCGTGCTCCTGCCGGCCCAGCCTTACACCTACTTCACGTCGAAGCTCACCGAACACTCGCAGTACAATGACCTGCGTTTCGGGCATCCCGCCAACGAGTTCCGCTACGCCTGGCCCGACAGCAACATCCTCGACTACCGCTTTGGTGAGCGCGTGCAGTATGCCTGGGCCTCGGCCGGCTATCCTGCGTGGTTCGTCACGCCGGGCATCACCGAGGGCTTTGGCGAAGGCCCCAAACTCCAGGCCGGCATCACCCAGAAAGAAGGCGAGTTCTGGTGGAATCGCCAGGTGGCCTTCCTGGTCGGCAAGACGGCCAAGAGCCCGAATTACTTCGTGTTTCATGACACGGTCAAGGGGGATGGCAAACTGGCCCAGTGGTTCAACCTCGATTTGTTGGGACGCAAGGGCGCCGTGCAGGCGCATGACAACCGGCTGACCGTAAGTACCGAATGGCCCGTCTCGCTGGACATCGCGTTTGCGGACAAGCGCTCGCTTGATCCCTTCCTCACCGAGGAGGATCAACTGCTGAACGTGCAACCCAGCATCTACGGCCCGACCTGGGCCGCAGCAACCCGGGGCCAGCCGATTTCGCCCAACTGGGGCCGGGCTGACGGCAAGCCCGCGGACCAGGGGACGAATGCGGCCAGCATGAAAGTGCCGGACATCGAACACCACGTGCTTGTGCGGATCCCGGCCGAGCCCGGAGCCGAGCATTTTTGGCTGGCCTATCCCAAGGCCCAGGGCGAGGCGGAACCTACCCTCGAACGCCTGGCCTCGAACGTGGTCAAAGTGACCCATGCCGAAGGCACCGATTACATCCTGCTCTCGCCCTCACACGACCGGTTCGAGGGGCAGGACGTGGTGCTGGAAGGGCAGGGCGCTGTCCTGCGCGTGGCGCCCGACGCCGTGACCTTCGCGCTCCTCGGGGGTTCCGGCCGCGTGGGCTACAAGGGTCAGGTATTCGAGGGCACCGGCGGCTTTGAACGCACCGTGCCGGCGAACACGCTCAAGGCCGGCGTGCAGAACGTGGCCCAGGCGCAGGGCGAAACGCTGGCCTGCGCGCCGACGCTCAAGGGCCATCAGGCCGTGTCCCCGGCAGTGCGGAAGGCCACACAGGGCGACCAAACCGAGTACGTGGTCAGTTCGCCTGTGCCCGTCACATTCAGTGAGGGCGATGTGAAGCTTGAGGCGCGCCAGGCTGTTGTCAGCCGCGGGCTCGCGAGCGTGAGGTTCGCGGTGCCGGAAAGTGTCTATGCGCAACTTGTGGTTGGCAAGACAGCCATCCGCGGCGTGGGCCCCTTTGACCTCACCGTCACCGCCACGAACGTGACCGGCACGGTGGCTGGCCGTATGCGGACGCTGGTGATCAGCAAACCCGAAGGCATCATCCGGCCCATGTATCTCATGGACAAAGTCCGCTGGTACGCGGGCTATCCGGATGACCCCGCCCCGTACCGGGGGCGGAGCGATGCACAGTTCAGCCTGGCATTCGGGGTGACCGAAGGCAGGCACGCGATCGAAGTTCGCGAATGGGAATCGCCCGAAATGACGCCGCCCGTGTTGCGTAAAGTGGCCGGGCAATAAGGGTAGTCGTACTAACAGGCCCATCCGAAAACTCATCTGCCACATGGAGCGGAGCCGCTTCCGGTTCCGGCCCTTCGAGGGCGCTCAGGGCAGGCCGGCGCGGGAAGCCGCGCCGCTCCCCGAAGAGGCAGGCAGGTTTTCGGCTAGGCTCCAACTAAAACTGAATAGAGAAGGAGTGTAAGTTGAAACCTGTCTATACCACCAAGCTGTATCGCGGCAAGCCGACGCTTTTTATCGACGGTGTGCCGTCGCCCTCCTACTTCTACTGCAACCCGCTGGACGTCGACCGGCCGCGGGGCCGGGAGATCCACCAACGGTTCGTGGACCACGGCTGTCGGGTGTTCGCCGCCACCGTGCGGGGTGGTGTCGATGGCGACTGGTACAGCACGGCCTTTTGGACCGACGACAACGTGTTCCCCGACCTGACCGACCCGAAGGATCTTTCGGCGCTGCACGTCTGCCGGCAGGTCGAGGCGGTGCTCAAGATGTGCCCGGATGCGAAGTTCTGGGTGCGCTTCCAGAGCGCCACGCCACCCGTCAAGTGGCGGCAGAAACATCCTGACGACCTGTTGCTGGACGCCTTCGGCAAGCGCTTCGACGAGCCTTCCATCGCCTCGGATATCTATATCGAGCAGGTCGGAAAGTACGTGGAAAACACGGTCCGGTTCTGCGAGCGCCAACCCTGGGCCAGCCACCTTATCGGCTACCTGCTCTACCCGCTGGGCGAAGGCACGACCGTACTGACCTGCGAAGGGTCGCTGTTTGACCGCAGTCCCGTGATGACCCGGTATTTCCGTCAGTTCCTTCGCCGCACTTACGGAACGGACAGCGCGTTACAGGAGGCCTGGGGCCGGACGGATGTCACGTTTGATCTGGCCGAGGTCCCGGATGACCGCGTGTTCAAGGCGCGCGGCGAAACGCGGCGCGACCAGGTCGAGGTCAGCGCCCCGCAGGGAAAAGCCACGCCGCACCGGCTGCACTGGCCCGAGCCCCGCGAGACGACCGCCGAGAAGGACTACTGCCTCTGCATGCGGGAGCTGACCGCGCGCTACCTGAAGGCCCTGCTGGCACCGATCAAGCGGACGGCCCCTACGCGGCTGGCCGGGATCGATGCCTTCAAGCAGTCCATGCTTGGCTGGCCGCTCATCCCGCGCTGGACGGGCGACTACCGATCCCATCAGGGGCTCATGCATGCGGTCTCGGGTGCCTTCGGTATGGCCGAGATGCTCGACTTTCCCGAGCTGGATGTCGTGGCGACCCCGCACGATTATCTCTATCGCGGCATGGGCTTCGGCTACGAGGGGGAGGGGATCGGCGACTCGGTCGTGGCCCACGGCAAGATGATGCTCATGGAGGAGGACCAGCGCACCGACCTCATCGCCGAGCCAACTTTCAACCCGTTCAAGAAAGGTGCTGAAACCAAAGCCGGCTTCTGGCGCAACCTGGCGTCTTCGCTGACCCGCGGTTACAACACTTATGTCTGCGAGATGTGCGGCAAGGGAAGCTGGTTCGATGGCGACGAGATCCAGGCCGTGCTCGCCGGACGCGCCCGGGTGCATCACGCCTCGACGTACTGGGATCGCCACGAAGTACCCGGCGCGGTCATGGTGGTGGATGACTGGAGCGTCCTCGAAGAGGACTTCACCATCGACTACCAGTACCTGGCGGTGATCCACCAGCGGCTCTTCGGCCTTTCGCGCTGCGGCGTTCCCTATCGCCTGAATCTGCTGGAGGATCTGGAGCGCGACGATTTCCCGACGTGCCACAAACTGTTTCTGTTCCCCAATCTGTTCAAGATCACGCCCGAGCGGCTCGCGTTGATTCGCAAGAAAGTGCTGCGCAACGGCAATGTGGCCATATTCGGGCCGGCGAGCGGGCTCAGTGACGGCAAGACGTTGTCAGCCGAAACCGCCTCCGAGCTGACCGGCATTCCCCTGGAACTGGTACGCAAGGAGTCGCCCCGCTTTGTCTGCATCGACCGGTTCGACCACCCGGTAACGCGCAATCTGCCGCGCCTGGATTACGGCGATTCCTTCGCTTATGGTCCGATCCTGGCGCCGCGGGAGCACCCGGAAGTCACCCGCTTGGGCGGCATCCAGTGGCCGGGGGCGCACGACGGCGCCGGCCTGGTGATCCGTGAGTTCGGTAAGGGCGCGTCCGGGAATGGGCGGCCAGGGGTCCGGGGCGAAGGCGACTACGCCACCGTGTTCTCCTGCGCCGTGCCGCTGCCGGATCCCCTGCTGCGCGAGCTGGTGCGCTACAGCGGAACCCACGTCTACAGCGAGAGCGAAGACCTGATCTTTGCCGATTCCTGCACCCTGGGCGTGCACTCCGTGCGGCCGGGCCGGCACGTGATCCGCCTGCCGCAGCCGGGACCGGTTTGGGATTTGATCGCCAACAAGAAGCTGGGCGACAATCTGGACAAGGTCACGTTCACGGTGAAACCGCCGCAAACAAATTTGTATTACCTGGGCCGCGATCCCTATGAAGGGAAAGGATCCCCCAACGCGTGAAGATCAGCAAGGACCAGCCATGGCAGGACAGCGCCCGCGAGTTTTGCGCGGCAATCGATTGGACGCGGCCGGAGTTGGCGCGCCTGGAGTTCGCCGCGGCCCACGCGGCCGGTGACGACGGGGCGGCGGCGCCCGGTCTGGTCGGGCACCTGCGCCGGCGCGAGAGCCCCCGGCTCGGCTACTCGCGCGACTACGTGAAGCGGCTGCGCGAAAGCGCCCCGCAGGAATGGCGGGACGCGGCCGGCCGGAGCTTCGACGCGGCCCTGCAGCGCGACCTGCTGATGCCGTACCACGGCAATGCGTTTGCTGCGCTCGGTGCGGAGACGGTGCTCCTCGCCGCCACGCCGGAGCGCTGCCGCCGTCTGGCCGAGCACGTCGTTGAAGATCGTGCCCGCTGGACAGAGGGCTACTGGGGCGTCACGCACAGCATCGGCGACCTGCTGCGTTTTCTCTGGCCGCTTGAAGAGTGTTCGGACGCCGATCTCGTTCCCATATTCAGCTGGCTCCTCGCCAAGTCGGGCGTCGAGTGGCGGGATGCGCGGACCTGGGACGAAGCCTGTCTTGGCACGCAGGGCCACAACTGGTGGGCGCATACGTTCTTCGGGTTCTGGATGCTGGGCGCGTTCTTTCCCGAGTTCAAAGGCGCCGACCGCTTCGCGGCCCTGTCGGGCGACTACCTGGAGCGCGAACTGACCGTGCTTTTTGAAGAAGACGGCTGGAGCCGGGAGGGTTCGCCCGGGTACCATCACTTTGCGGCCGGCGCGCTCATGGCGTTCGCGCATCTCGCCGAGCTCAACGGTGTCGTGCTGTCTGAGACGGTGCGGAACCGTCTCCGCACAATCGCCGACGCGGGCTGGCGGCTCATGGCGCCCGACGGGGATTTCCCCTTGTTCGGCGACCATGTGCGCGCGGCGGCCTACCAGGGCTTCCACGGGCAGTTGTTGCCGGTGTCGCATCCCTGTGCCGTGCTGCGTCGTCGCGCGGCGCGCTTTGACCTGCCGGTCACGAAGTTCGTGGCCGAGGCACTCGATCCGCGGTGGCGCGCTCCCTATGGCGGAATGTTGCCTGACGACGGCGAGGATCTGCTGCCGGCGTACCGGCGGGTAGCCGTCCAACCCCCGCCTGCCTGCGACACCTGCCTGCCGCGCACCGGCTACTACGTCATGCGCCGGGATTGGACGCCTGCTGCCGACTATGTCGCGCTCAACGCCGGGACGGTCGGCTCGCGCATCACCAGCCACAAGCACGCCGACGTGTTCAATTTCGAACTCTACAGCCGCGGCCGGCGGATCCTCGTGGACAACGGCTACGGGACTGTCGCCGAAGAACGGAAAGACGACCGCGTGCGCATGTGGCGCGTGGGCAGTTCCGCGCATAACGTGGCCACCGTGGACGGCGCCGATCAGGTCCCCGTCGTGCGCGAGTTCCTGTTCGGCGCGACGGTGGTGCCCACTGTGGACGCCTGGCGCAGCGAGGCGGCGTTCGCCTACTTCAGCGGTGCCCACGAGGGCTACATCCGGCCGCCGATTGGCGTCTCGGCCGTGCGGCGGAAACTCTTCTACCTGCGCGGCAAGTACTGGATTCTTTTGGACCGGTTCACGGCCGCTGCCGGCGACGAACACACCTACCAGCTTCATTTCCATCTCAATACCCCCGTCGTCCTGGGCCAGGAGGGCCGCGTGACCACGCAGGGCGCCGGCGGCAATCTGCTGATGGTTCCCGTGCCCGGCGCGAGCGGGGCGGCCACGCTCGAAGCCAACCCTTATCCCATCGAGGGTTACGAGAATCCGCAGCACCTCTGTTATACGCGCCAGACCCGCGGCAACGACTTGTTCGTGACTCTGCTCGTTCCGTTTGAGAATGAGTCCGTGCCGGAGGTCGAGGTGTCGTTGCTCGACGTGGAAGCTGATGCGCGCACGCTGTCGCCATGGGAGGCCACCGCGCTATCCATCACGATTGATGGCCACCGCGACGTGTATTTCGACCAGCACATGCACTGGAACCTGCCGTGGAAAGCCGGCGGGATCGCCGGCCAGGGACGCCTCTTCCATTCCGCCGCTGCCGGGGCGAGCGGCCACTGACTGTCGGAACGTCGAACGGATATCTGTAAGCACGAATAAGGAAACAACAATGAAGAACCCAATGAATGCAGGTACGCAGGTTCAACTGAACGTCTCGGCCTTCGGGGCCAAGGGCGATGGCCAGACGGATGATACCGCCGCGTTTGTAGCGGCGCTGGAAGCGGCAGCGGCCGTCAAGGGTATCGTCTGCGTGCCCGAAGGCACGTTTCTCATCTCGGGTATCAAGCTGCCGCCGCACACGGGCCTGGTGGGCAACGCGACGTGGGCCTACCGCTCCCTCGGCGGGTCGATCCTCAAACTCCACAAGCCCGGGCCGGACACGAAGGGGCTGATCGACATCACGGGCGCCTGTGGCGCGACGATCAACGGCCTGTCGCTTCTCGGCGACCGCGCGTCGACCGCGGTTCCTGCCAACCTGCCCACGCCGCCGGCGCCGATTCACGGCATTCACATGGGGCCGGTCGAGAGCAAGAAAGAAGAGGATGCGCCGCGTATCGAGCGCTGCCACATCTCGCAGTTCACCGGCAACGGCATTCATCTGGATCCGGTGTGGTGTTTCAGCATCCGCAGTTGCGAGGTGATCTTCAACCAGGGGCATGGCCTGCACGTAGGCGGCTGGGACGGGTTCATCCTCGATAACTGGTTCAGCGGCAACGGCGGGGCCGGCTATTCGGCGACCGGCAACAACGCCTCGGTGACGATGACCGGCAACCGCATCGAGTGGAACGCGGGCGGCGGCATCCGCATTTTCGGCGGCGGTCACTACAACATCACCGGCAACTATGTCGACCGCGCCGGCGGCCCGGGGATCACCATCGCCAGCCGCGGAGCGGCAAGCCCCTCCACCTGCATCACCCTCACCGGCAATGTCATCTACCGTTCCGGTAAGCCGGACTGGACCAGCAAGACCGACGAGTTCGAGTCGTGTCACGTCCGGATCGAGGACTCGCGCGGCATTGTCTTCACCGGCAACTCGATGTGCGTCGGCCAGGACGACGGCGGCGGCGTGAATTCGCCCTCCTACGGCATCGTTCTGCACAATCTCAAGAATTGCGTGGTCCAGAGCAACACGCTCCACGTCGGCGCGCTCAAGCAGATCGTCCTCGACCGCGGCGGCCATGGCGAGGGCGTGGCGATCAAGGACAACGTCGGCTCCCTGCTGCCCAATCCGGACAAATCGATCTGGGAGCCGGGACAGAGGGAGTAGCAGCCTGTTGGAAAATGTGTAGCCGCCGCCGTAAGGCGGTGGGCGACTGTGAGAATTACCTGCAGATCGTAGAGCCACTCTTTACATGACCATTAAATCATGGTTATCATTGTCGGCAGGAATGGAGGATACACCATGACCACCATGAACGTCACCCAGTTCAAAACCCATTGCCTTGGCATCCTCGAAGCGATGCGGGATACACCCAAGGAAGTCGCCCTTACCAAGCGAGGGAAGATCATCGCGAGGATTGTTCCCGCCTGCGATGAAGGCGAGACTCCTTGGAAGCATCTGCGCGGCACCGCGCATTTCCGAGCCGAGGATCTTTTCGCCGATGACAAGGTGTGGGAGGATTTTTGATGCTGCTGCTGGACACATGTGCCTACCTTTGGCAGTTCTCGGCCCCTTCCGCAATGTCGGGCGAGGCACGAACCCAACTGGATGAGGCCGACCGACTGGCTGTCTCGTTGGCATCGGTTTGGGAAATCGCCGTCAAGGTCCAAGTGGGTAAACTTCAGTTGGACATGCCGGTAGAAGACTGGATACGACGCAGTCTGCTCCACCCGAAGATCGAACTCCTTCCGCTCTCCCCGATGCTGGTCGTCTTTTCGACGCAGTTACCCGGAAGCTTTCACAAGGACCCCATCGATCGCGCTATCGTGGCCACGGCCATCCGCGAGAACCTCACGTTGGTCACGCGCGACGACCGCATGCTGCGTTATCCCAACGTCAAGTCGTTGGCGTGTTGAGCCGTCCCCGAATTACCCTTTCCCCGCGCGCAACCAGTTGTCGCCGCCGGTATCGACCACCGCCTTGGCCAAGGCAGAGCCGTTGCTGCCGCGTAACGGGCATCCGCGCGCCACGCTGGTGTCGTGAATCACGGGTCCGCGGAATCAGTCCTGAACCGCGCCGGACACGCTAGGCGTTCTGCGGCAGGAGAGACCGAAGAAAAGGCCCTTGCGAGGTAATGCCATCAGCAATATGATATCATTATGAGTGCAATGCGGTTTGCATGGGACGATGCCAAGGCTGAAGAGAATCAGCGCAAACACGGCATCTAGTTTGAGGAAGCCTCGACGGTCTTCGCCGACGAGAATGCACGCTTGAAGCATGACCCTGACCACTCGCAGGAGGAAGACCGATTTCTTCTTCTTGGATTCAGTGCCAAGTTGCGAGTGCTGATTGTCTGCCATGCCTACCGCGAGAACGATGAGGTGATCCGGGTCATCTCGGCACGCAAAGCGACGCCCAACGAGCGCACACAATACGGGAGTTACCTATGGGAAAAGAATACGATTTCACGGATTCGGTTCGGAACCCATACGCCAAGAATTTCCGCAAGCAGGTCACCATGCGCCTGGGGACGGATGTCATCGAGTACTTCAAGGCACTGGCGCAGGAGACGGGCGTACCCTATCAGAACCTGATCAACCTCTACCTGAGCGAGTGCGCCCACTCGGGCAAGAAACTCTCGCTAAAGTGGGCATCATAGTACGCAGAACCAGGCAATCGTGGGTAGTTCGCGCCCTGTGGCGCTCCCACCCACATGGCCGCCGTTCGACTACGATCACGACAAAAAGAGATTGCCTCATGACGTGGTATGATATATGGTCATACCTTAACCGTAAAGGAGGAGGTTCTCATGGCCGTGGCAAAAATCGCTATCACTCTCGAACAGGACATTCTTGGCGAACTGGATCGGCTTGTCAGAAGGCATGTGTTTCCCAATCGCAGTCGAGCCATCCAGGAGGCGGTGAGGGAAAAGGTGACGCGACTTTCGTTCAACCGTCTTGCTAATGAATGCGCAAAACTCGATCCCAAGGCGGAGCAGGCTCTGGCGGAGGAAGGCATGTCCAAGGAGGTCGCCTCATGGCCGGAATACTGAGAGGCGACATCGTTTGGGCAGACTTGAACCCAGTCAAGGGCCATGAACAGGCCGGGCTGCGCCCGGCTCTTGTCCTCAGTCCGCAGATCTTCAATGAACGATCAGGCACTGTCATCGCCATGGCGCTGACGAGCCAGCCCCAGAGGGCGGGCTTTCCCTTAACCATGGAGATTACCAGCGTAGCTCTACCCAAGCCGACATGGGTGAAGATCAGCCAGATCAGGACACTCTCGATTGGGCGCTTGGGCAAACGCCTGGGCCACGTCTCCGACGCCGAGATGAGCCAGATCGTCGAAGGACTCAATGAAATCATTGGCGAACAAAGCACTTCTGGCTATCGGCGCTAGCGCGCCTCAGCCAGAGTGCCAGCGTTGGATGCAAGACATGAACTGGGAAATGAAAGATCTGAGGGCAGTTCGCTGGGCGCTATGTCGAGCCAGAGGGGTCAGGGCCTCGGACTGGCACGTGACCTGCGGTGGTCACGGGTCAAGGCTATCTGGGAGACCCCGGTTGAACGCGAGCGCCGAACCGGCGCCGCTTCGACTTCGACAAGGAGCAGTACAGTGAGGGACATCGTCATCAAGAACCAAAGCCGCATCGGCGGGCACATCTGGGGCAGCACCCCAGAGTCGCGCAATGCCGCGGAAGACTTTTACGAGGCGGGCATCCGCTGGGTCCGTTCCACCCGTCCCATGGAGATGGACGATATCCTGACGGGGCCTTTCACCTACGACTTCGGCAAGAACGGCTGCGAGGAGGCAACCAATCGGCAATTCCAGGCCGGCCTCAATATCATGGGCATCCTGGACTTTGAGCATTACCGCGCCAAACCCTTCTGCTCCCCCATCTGGAAGCATCTCGCCGAATGGGAATCATTCGTCCGCGCCTGTGTCACACACTACAAGGACCGGGTCAAGTACTGGGAAGTGATCAACGAGCCCCCCTACGGCTGGCTGATGCCCAAGCCCGAGGGCGCGCCCGAAACGTTCTGGGAACGCGGCCCCATCAGCGAATACGCTAAGCTGCTCAAGATCACGGCCGGGATCATCCGGGAACTGGATGCGGAGGCCGTGGTCCTGTGCGGCTCGACCATGTATGACGGCGCGTTCCTGAGGATGTTCTATGAGCACGACTGCAAGGACCATTTCGATATCGCAACGGTGCATTACCTGCACTGCTCCCACCCTCGCGAGTACCACAAAGAGTACGACCTCTTGCGATCGATCATGGCGGAATATGGCGACGCGCAGAAGCCGCTGTGGGACACCGAGTGCGGACCCTGCGGGGAGCGAGCGGACAAGTACGTCAAGACTTACGTCGGGTTTATCGAGTACCAGGCGTGCTGCAACGTCTATCGTCATTGCCTGGCGCACGCCACCGGCCTGCCGCGATATTTCTGGTTCAACCCCATTAATGACGGCCAGCACCTCATGCCCACGCGCGACGGGAATGGGGCGTTAACGCCGCCCTATCAGGCGCTGAAGACCATGACCGAAATCCTGGGCGAATCGGGGCTGTCGGCCCGGCGACCACTGGGCGACGAAGTGCACGCCTACGTCTTCGACACCGCCAACGGTCCCGTCAGCGTGATCTGGGCTACCGAGCCGTCGCCCTTGCGCGCGGACACTCCCCTCGAGGCGACCAGCGCCCTGGGCAAGCCCGTCGCCCTGGGTAAGGAATGGGAGCAGGACCACATCCCCCTGTTCATCAAGGGCGATATTCTGGCTGACCGATGCGGCCTGGCCCTGCGATGACCGCGACCCCCCTGACCGCTTGGCCCTGAAACGTCGAACGCTCAACGCACAACGCTCAACGCTCAGGTAAGGGCACTGAAGAACTTGAACGTTTGGCGTTGAGAGTTGGGCGTTGAACGTTCCCCGTGGTTCCGCGGAGTCAGCCCCGAAGGGAATGAATGACTTTTTGGGGTGGGTGGGGCGTGGCAGAAGTGGGGTAGCCGGGTCAACCGCATCAGCAAGAAGCTCGACGGGTTGAGTGGGTGATGATGAGCGTGTCAGGACTGTTTGTTGTCTGCAGGGCTTCTTTGACTCCCCCGCCGTCCCTGACCTCCTGCCGTCGCGGAGACGGGCGTCCCGATGGATGGCTACCCGTCTCTTGACAAGAACGGGACGCCATGATTAAGTTACCAGTATCGAAAGTGGTAATCTCTCGGAGAGGGTTTCTGTCATGGCTGCCTTCAGCATGGGACGTCGGTCACGTGAGGTGCTTCAGGCTTTGGAGCACGAACTCGACCGCGGCGACTACACGGTAGGGGCCACCCTACCGCCGGAGCGGGACTTGGCGGCGCGCTTCGGTGTGAGCCGTCCGACGATCCGTCGCGCCGTGGTCGTGCTGGAGGAGAACGGGCGTATTCGCACGCGGCACGGCTCGGGCATGACGGTCTGTGGGCCGAAGCTACCGAAGCGGCGCTCGGCCACCATCTCCGTGATGGGGATGTTCGACGATGAGCGGCTACGGCTTCACCAGAGCTGGGTGCTGCGGCGCGGCTTCATGCTCTGCGCCTACTCGGTTACCGAGCGCCAGTTCGACCCCGAGGTGGAGCGCCTCTTCCTGGAGCAGGTGCGGCGCGAGAAGCACCACGGCCTGGTGGCCTTCTGCTCGCCGCGGCCGCCGGTCAATGCCGATCTGCTTGACGCGCTGGCGTTGGAGGGGACACGCGTTGTGCACATCGCCCCCTTCCGCCTGGCCCGGCCCGACCAGGAGTACCTGATGCCCGACTTCGAGGCGGCCGGGCGGATGGCCGGCGAGCGCCTGACGGCGGCGGGCTGCCCGGCCGGCGTTTACATCCGCATGGCTGAATCGCCCTACGAGATACAGATGGAGCGTGGATTTCGCAAAGCGTTCTCCGGTGCGAGCGTCTTCCTCTGTCCGACGAGCATGCGGACGCACCCGCCGGTCCGGCGGCAGGCGGTCTCCCTGCTGGCCGGTCTCCCTGCAGGCAGCGGAATCTTCTGCCGTTCCCACAGCCTCGCCGCCGATCTCGTCGCTCTGCAGCGGGACTGCGCGCCCGGGAAGCCGCTCCGGGTGATCGCCGCTGAAGAACCGGACTGCGCCCCGTTGCCCCGCACCGACACCCCGTTTGGCCGCCTCGTCATTGCTTCGCAACAGGAGCGGATCGAGCAGGCTCTGGAGCACCTTGTCCGCCCCGACGCGACACTCGTTCACAAACTTTTGTCCCCAATCTGGGTGCCGGCAAAAGGAGAGGGGACTGAGCCATCGCCAAGGAGAGATCGATGAAGAAGATCACTGTAGCTTCCTCCCTGTTCCTTGCCGGACTGCTGGCGGCGTTCGCTGCTGCTCCGGTCGCCTTGGAAGGAAAGGATACCCGGCGCATCGTCTTGAAAGATTGGACGGGAGGCCGCGGTTTCGCGCCGGATCTGGTGAACTACACGATCGACATGCCGGCGGATGGCGGGCGGTCGCTACGCCTGTTCGACGGCGAAGGCGTGCCGTTGCCGGTGCAGGTGACGCCTGCCGGCCAAGGGAAGGCGACGTTGAGTTTCGTTGCCGAAGTACCCGCCAAGACGAACATGAACTACTGGTTGCACACGGATGGTCAGGGGACGGTGGCTGTGCCGGCGGTTTCGGTCGTGAAGGAAGGGGAGACGTTGACGCTGACGAATCAACTCCTCGCGGTGAAGGTGCCGGCGGCGCAGGAAAAGACGTTCGACAAGCCGGTCACGGCTGACACGTTGCCGTCGCCGATTCTGGCTTTTCGCGGCGCAGACAAGACTTGGAAGGGCGAGGGCAAACTTCTTTCCAAGCGGCCGGTGAAGAAGTTCACCGTGGCGCGGACGGCTGAAGGGCCGGTGTTCTGCGCGATTCGTTACCGTCTCGATTACGAAGGGGGCGGTTGGTACGAAGCGACGGTGCGGGTCACGGACCGGTCGCCTCTCGCCGAGGTGCGCGAGGAGTATGATCTCGGTCAGGTCGCGGAGAAGAACGCCGAGTTCTGGCAGCTCGACCTCTCCAAGGGCTGGGACGCCGACACGTCCGAGCACATGAACGTGGCCGGCCAGAGCTTTGTCAAAGTCACGTACCCGGCCATCGAGCAGGATGCGATGGCCGCGAGCGGTCCGCAGGCTGCCGACTTCGATCTTTCGGGCGGGCTGATGATTCATCACGATTCATGTTGGGGGAGCCGGTTCGTTTCCTACTACGGCATCCACAACGCCGGGGAGCGCCAGGCGAATCCGGACACCTACGCGCTCGCGATGGTTGCGCCGCTTCACAAGGGCGAGTGGCGGCGCGCGAACAGTTTGCCGGTCGACATCAAGGACCGGCAAGTGCGGATTCTGTTTCCGATGGACTCGGCGACTATCTCGTTCAAGAGCGAGCCCGGCTCCGACATCGGGCCGTTCTCGATGCACGAGCACGATCCGAATCTGCCGGCCAGTCGCACCCGGCGTGTCTGGGGCTTGGTGCTCGCGCATCCCACCATCACGGTCACGCCGCCCAAGGGGCACGGCAGCACCTGTCTCGGCTATTCGGTCCGCAACCTCTACGGCACGGTGGGGCTCGACCGGTTCAAGGATTTCGTCCTCGACTGGAAGGATGGCGGCGTCACCTATCCACGCGTCTTCATCACGCCGGATGGTGTGAAGAAATACCGCGAGGCCGTCAAAGCCGATCCGAACTTTGCCTTGGCGACGTACGACAATGTGAAGAATCCGGTCGGGCTGAAGAATTTCTTCATCCTCACCGGTGATCCGGCGGTGGCGCAGCAGGAAGTTCCCGGGGTGATCAAGGAGCTGGACGAGGCGATCCTGTTGCACAGCGCGGCGCTCTCGGTGGCGCATCACCACGCGCTCGGCATGTGGGGATTGCCGCTCGCTCACGCCGAGAGCGTGTTGTCCTGGCCGGACTTGCCGGCTGAGACCCGCGTCGCGATCCGCAGCCGGCTGGCGATGCTGTGTTACCTGCTCACGGAACCGGATGTGACCAGTGCCGGCAACAGTTCGCACCACGGTAATCCGAACATGGGCGTCGCGCGGCTCTCCGACCGCAGCAATGTCGCGGCGTTGATCCCGGATCACCCGATGCACAAGGTTTGGGCCGAATACATGGGCGATTTCCTCGCCTACAAACAGGGCACGCTCATGGCGCCGGAAGGCGCGTGGAGTGAGTTCGGCGTGAGTTACCACGCGCACGGTTACGGCAAGATTGAACGCGGTTTGATGGGCGCGTTGGCCGACAAGGTCGCGGCCGCCGACACGATCTGGAAGTACAACCGGCAGGACAATGACTACTTCCTGAACCTTCTCACGCCGGTCGACGCGCGTTTCGGCAACCGGCTCATTCCCGGTATGGCCAATTCGCCGTGCGGCAGCCCGATGCACCTGCTCCAGACGATGGGCAACTTCGCTGACCGCGATCCCGAGTTCGCCGCGAATCTACGCTGGGGTTGGGAGGAAGGCGGCCGTATGATCGGCACCGGCGCCGACAGCATCACCGTCGCCGCGATGGCGCGCCCGGAGATACCGGCCAAAGAGGCAAAGCTCACGAGCCGTGTCTATCCCGGCTTTGGCGTCATCTTCCGCGCCCATCAAGGGCCGGATGAGACCTGCCTGTACCTGCGCAGTGGTTACAACTGGAGTCACTGGAATTTCGACCAGGGAAACCTGATCTGTTACTCGAAAGGCGCGACGTTGCTGCCGCCGCAACCCTACCAGTATGATCACGGCATGATTGATCGCGCGTTCCCGGACAAGAACATCCTCCGCTTCGGGACGCCCACCAACGACATGGTGTACGCCACGCCCGACAGCAACATCCTCGATGCGCAGTTCAGCGAGAGCGTGGACTACGCGTGGCACTCGACCGGCTTTCCCGATTGGTACTTCAATCCCGGCGCCAAGCCCGGCCTCGGCGGCCCGCGCGCGCGCGTCGAAGCGCCCGGCACGACAGATGGCGCGTTCACCTGGGACCGGCAGGTCGCCTTCCTCAAAGGCAAGACCGGCAAGAGTCCGAACTACTTCGTCATCCGCGACAGCGTCAACGGCGACGGCAAGGCCGCGAGTTGGTTCAACCTCAGTCTTCCCGGCCGCAAGCAGTACCTCAAGGTCGAGGGCGAGAAGGTGGCGGTGGATACCGAGTGGCCGACCAAGCTCGACTTGTTCTTCCCCGGCCGGCCGAACCCCGCCTTCGAGATGCGCGAGGCGATGCTGCCGACCTACTACGCCGATGATGCCTACTTCAAGTTCAGCCGCACGCCGGCGGAAGGCACGCCCATCTCGCGCGACTACGTGACGCCCGACGGCACGCCGGTGCTGTGGAAGAAGTGGACCGCGCAGCGCAAGGACGGCCCGGACATCTGGGATTACTTTATCAGCATCGCCCACAACCCGGCGCATCCGGACTATCTCACGCGCACCTTTGCCTTCGAGAAATGGCGCGACCTCCAGCAGCAACAGGTCACCCTGCGGCTGCCGAACGCGCCCGGCCAGGACGTGATGTGGGTGTTGTATCCGCGAGGTGCCGGCGAAACCGCGCCGACAGCGACACAGCTCGCGCCCGGCGTCACCAAGGTCGTGACCGGCGAAGGCACGGACTACGTGTTCCTGTCCACCACGCCGTTCACCTACACGGTCGAGGGCGTGGTGTTCGACGGCACGGCCGGGGCCCTTCGCGTTCCGAAGGGCGGCAAGCCGGTGCTCGTGTTCAGCACCGGCGGCAAACCCAAGGCCGAACCGCGCGTGATCACGGAGGGCGACAAGGTCCGCTTCATCGCGCCCGAGCCGGTCTACGTCAACCTGAGCCACGGCAACGTCGGCGTGCGCGGCGTCGGGCCGTTTGATCTGACGCTCACGCCCGATGGCATTACCGGCAACGTGGACGGCGGCATCCGCACCATCGTCTGCACCTGGCCGGAGAAGATTGTCCGGCCCGGCTATTGGATGGACGGCGTGCGTTGGTACGCCGGGTTCGCCGATGAGCCATCCATCACCAAGGGACAGAAGACGCCGCAGTTCAGCATCGCGATGGGCGTCTCTGCCGGTAAACACGAAGTGAAGATCGCCGAGTGGACCTGGCCGGCCCTGCCGCCGGTTCCCGCTCGTTCAACCCTGGCGCTCAAGTGAACAAGAGGAATATGAAGACAGAACTCACAGCCATCGCACTCATGGTTGCCGCGGCATGCATCGCAGGCGGCTCGGACCTCACCTTGGATCTCGGCGGTAACGTCTTGATGCAGTTCGCGAATATTCCCGCCGGCACGTTCCTGATGGGCAGCCCGGAGACGGAGAAAGCGCGTTCCTCCGACGAAGGGCCGCAGCACGAGGTGACGATCAGCAAGCCGTTCTACATGGGCATATTTCACGTCACCCAGGCGCAGTACCAGCAGGTCATGGGGGACAACCCCAGCGTCGCTGCCACGGGGCCGGAATACCCGGTCGATAATGTGCACTGGGAGAAGGCCGTGGCGTTCTGCAGGAAGATGTCGGAGAAGACCGGCAAGACCGTCCGCCTGCCCACCGAGGCCGAGTTCGAATACGCCACCCGCGCCGGCACCACGACGCGCTACTACTACGGCGACGATTCGGACTACAAGCTGATGGGCGAACACGGCTGGTGGGCCGGGAACTGCAAAGACGACCTCCATCCGGTTGGACTGAAGAAGCCCAACCCGTGGGGGCTGTATGACGTGTACGGCAACGTCTGGCAGTGGTGCTCGGATTGGTACGCCGACACCTACCCGACCGAGAAGCAAACCGACCCGCAAGGGCCGGCCACTGGGCAGTACCGGGTGATGCGCGGCGGCTGCTGGCTCACCGGCGCCCACGCCCGGGACGACAAGCAGGGCCGGATGTTCAGTCGTTCCGCCCTCCGCGGCATACCGGCTTGGTACAGTTGGAAATTCGCGACGGGCTCTGTTGCCAAGGTCGGCCGCGAATACACGCAGATCGGCCGGATCGGTTTCCGCGTCGTCGTGGAGGAGAAGTAACCATGAGCAAAATCAAAATCGCAGTACTTGTTGCCGTCGCGTTGGTGACGACCGTGCGCGGTGCCGAGAAACCGGCTGCGCCGGCCGGGAATACGGACTGGAACCAGTGGCGTGGGCCGAACCGCAACGGCCTTGCGCCGGACAGCCCCAAGCTCGCCGACACGTGGGGCCCGGACGGCCCGGTACAGTTGTGGAAGAGCGAGGAGAGCATCCCCGGTGGCGCCAAAGGCGACTACTCGAATTACGGCAGTTGTGTGGTGGCCAAGGGCAAGGTCTATCTGTACGTCCATTGGAAGGACTACCAGAACCAGCCCGGCGCCGCTGACGTGGTCGTTTGCCTCGACGCGAACACCGGCAAGACGCTGTGGAAGACCAGCTTCCCGGGGTTCCCACAGGGTTGCTATAGCAGCACGCCGTACGTAGGCGACGGCAAGGTCTATGCTGTCGGCTCCAAGGGCGTGTATTGCCTGGACGCCGAGACCGGACAAGAGATCTGGAAAACCCCAAGCCTCGGCAACAGTGTGAGTTCCTCGCCGGCGCTCGTGGACGGCGTTCTCGTGGTCAGCACCGGCATCGGGAAACCCGGTGAAGAGCGGGTGCTGGACGGAAAGGGGAAGGGCACCGGGGACTTTGGCCTATTCAAGGGGTTCGACCCCGCGACCGGCAAGGAACTGTGGGCCTGCCCGCAGGCAAATGTCACGACACATGGCAGGACCCCGGGGGACATCAACTCCTCGGCCGGCGTGTGGGTCACGGACAAAGGCCCACGGATCATCACGAACACGGGCAGATTGACTTGCGTGAATCCGAAGAACGGCGCCGTGATCTGGCAGAGCGATGAGGATGTTTGCGGTCCCGGCACACCGACCATCGTCGGCGACGTCTGCATTACTGCCGACAAGGTGGCGGGCTACCGGCTGTGGCCGAACAAGGCGGAGAAACTGTTCGGCGTACAACAGTACGATCGCGCCGCGAGCTATCTTTTGTACGACGGCCATGTCTTCGCAACCTGTTCGGGAATGCTGCAGTGCCTCGACCTCACCGGGAAGATTCTCTGGCAGAAGACAGTGAGCGGCAAGTGCGGCTCGCCCGTCATCGCCGACGGCAAGATTTTCTGGGTATGCGATGACAGGGGTGACAAAATACTGATGACCAGAGCCACTCCGTCCATGCCTGAGAAGTTCTTCGTGGCCCGCGTTCCCGTGTTGGAATTCACGACGCCCGCCGTTTGTGGCGGCAAACTGTTTCTCCGGTGCAAAGATGGCGCAGTCTGCTACGACCTGATGAAGCCGCCCGCCGCTGTGGCGACAGCCTCCAAAGGTCCTGCCCCCTCCTCCGATTCCAAGACCAAGGCGTTGATCTCCTGCGTGGACGTCTCCCCTTCCTATCCTTGGGATAAGCAGACGCAACTGAAAGCCTGGCCCCCCGAGATCAAGGAGGACGCGGCGACGGTGGATTGGGCCACAAACAAGACGCTCAGCGCCGACGGGAAGATCGATTTCACCGAAGTGCAGGATGCGCGCCAGATGCAGACCAAGGCTTGTGTGGTCTATGCCCGCGTCGTGCTCGAGGCTGCTTCGCCGGGAAGACTCACGCTCTCGATGTCGGTTGCCGACACTCCTGGCAGGCCGTCCGGACTCAACGTCTTTGTCAACGGCGCGAGTGTGTTACGGCAGGACGTGCACCACGGGCCCCACAAGCCGCATGAGGAGTTGGTCGTCGATCTGGTCGCGGGAAGGAACACTCTGCTCTTCCGGGATTCTGTTGCTAACGGCGACTGGTTCTTGCAGGTGAAGGCGACGGCGCTCGACGGTCTCGTGGTCAAGCAGGTCGCACCATGAGAGACCAACTAGTTCGTGGGAACTGTGGGGTTCCGAAGGGTCAGTCCCCGTCGACCAGGTTGGGTGCGGCCTTCTTTGGCTTTTCGCTGTTGGGATCCCCCCAGCCGACATCGAGCGGAGTTCTGACCCGCACACCCGGGATGGAGTCCGCGTCGAAGGTATACTCTTGTCCGTCCAGCGGACACGCCTCGATCACGGTGAACCCGGCCTTGCCGGCCACGTGAAGCAGAGAGAGCAGACTCTCGGCGGGGAAACGGGCGTCGATCAGGTACCGCAGGCGAGGGCGATCCGGGATTGCGGCGAGCTGCTGGATCAGTCGCTGACAGTCCCTGACGCTGCAGGCCTTCTTCTGGTTGACAGTGCAAACGGCGCCAGTCGTCGTCATGCGGCACTCGATCGTAACGAGTTCGCCGGCGAGACAGCCTGCGGCCACAATGGATAGAATGACGGACAAAAGTAAGCTTCGCATGGGTCCTCCTCGCTGTTGTTGTTCCGCTACCCGCGCCGGGCACGGCTCAACTGCCTGCAATTTAGCGCCACAAGGGCGAAAGACAAGGCTTTAATCCGCCGCGTCCGGCGAAGTCGTCCAACCCCCGGACCGCTTGGGCGGAAGCCTTACCGTATGGGCCGTCGTCACGGGCAACGCCTTCTCGCAGGCGGGGCAATGGTACCGCTCGCTCTGATCGTCCGCGGCAACCGACAAGTTGCAGGAGCAGGACGGGCACTTGAACTCCCAGGCCGATACCGGCACCTCGATGGATTGTCCGCACTCCACGCATTTCAGCTTCTTGCCCGAGGCAACGCCGTCAATGACAAGGTGTTTCGAGCAATGCGGGCAGCTAAACAGCAGGTCAGTCACGGGAGGAATCTCCTGGTGAAGTCGTATGACCTTAGTACAGCAACGCGGCAGCCAACGCAAGCGCCCAGGACAACCCCGCACTCCTTCGATAGCCGCCGGTGCAAGTCCGCTCGAATTGCGGCTTGATTAACGGCGACGCAACGGTAGATTCCCCCTGATTGAGTCGGCAAAACGTGGAGAACTCCAATGACCGTTAAAGCGAACAAACTGGCCCTCTTGGGCGGCCCCAAGGCCGTCTCTGTTGATTGTGGAGATATCTTCGCCTGGCCCATCGTGACCCGGGAGCACGAGGAGGCCGTTCTGGACGTGCTGCGCCGCGGCGCCATGAGCGGCTCGGATGTCAGCAAACAGTTCGAGCAGGAGTGGGCGGCCTACATGGGCATGAAGTACGCCCTGACCTTTCCCAACGGCACCGAGGCCCTTCGTTCCGCCATGTGGGCCTGCGGCGTCGGCGCCGGCGACGAAGTCATCAGCCCGTCGATGACCTACTGGGCCAGTTGCACGTCGGCCCTGACGCTGGGGGCGGCTGTGAACTTCGCCGACATCGAGCCGCACTCGCTGTGCCTGGATCCCGCGGATATTGAACACCGCATCGGGCCGCGAACCCGGGCGATCATCGTCGTGCATTACGCCGGGTATCCGGCCGACATGGACGCCATCATGGCCATTGCGCGTAAGCACAAGGTGCGAGTGATCGAAGATGTCTCCCACGCCCACGGCGGGCTGTACAAGGGTCGGATGCTGGGCACCTTCGGCGACGTGTCCGCGATGAGCATGATGTCCGGCAAGGGCTTTGCCGTCGGCGAGGCCGGCATGATGGTGACGAACGAACGCCACCTGATGGAGCGGTCGATCGCCTATGGATTCTATGAGCGCACGGGTGTCGCCAGCCGCTTCAACGCGGCCGAGAGCTACATCACCGAACCGGAATTGTTGACCTACGCGGGCGTGCCGCTCGGCGGCTACAAGCATCGCATGAACCAGACCTGCTCGGCCTTCGGTCGCGTGCAGCTCACGCAGTACCCGCAGCGCATGCAGGCCATCCAGGACGGGATGAACCGTTTCTGGGATCTGCTCGAGGGCGTTCCGGGATTACGGGCGCACCGGCCCGCCAAGACTTCCGGCTCGACCATGGGCGGCTGGTACTCGCCCCGCGGGCTCTATGTCGCTGAAGAATTGGGTGGGCTGAGTTGCGAGAAGTTCTGCGAAGCCGTCCGGGCCGAGGGCTTTGACCAGACCTGGCCGGGCGCCAATGGGCCGCTGCACCTGCACCCGGTCTTCCAGACGGCCGATATCTTCAACATGGGCAAGCCCACGATGATCTCCTTTGGCCAGCGCGACGTCCGCCAGGGGCCCGGCACGCTGCCCGTATCCGAGAAGATCGGCGCGATCGCCTTCGGCATTCCGTGGTTCAAGCACGACCGGCCGGAGATCATCAAGGCTTACGCCGGGGCCTACCGGAAGGTGGCCGAGCGGGCGAACGACCTGATCGCATGATTCCGTTATTTGATGTGCAGTGCGGGTGCGGCGGAGTTCCGGGCGGGGCCCGTGAAGCGCTTTCCGGCGAGACGCTGCTGGAGGAAATGGCCCGGGTGGAGATCGGCCGGGCCCTGGTGCGACTGGCGCCGGCGGCGATGCTGTTCGATCCCATCGAGGCAAACGAGCGTCTGTTCGCCCTTGGCACGGCCGGCGACAGGCTGGTGCCGTGCCCGCTGGTGCTGCCCAACACGGCAGGCGACGTCGGGCCCGAGCCGGTGCAGGTGGAGGCGTTCATCAGCCGCGGAGCGCGGGCCGTGGCCTTGAGGCCGCGCAGTGATGCCTGGAGCCTGGCGCCCTGGGCGTGCGACTCCCTGCTGCACGCGCTGGAGGAGCGCCGGCTGCCGGCCTTGTGCGCCATGGATGAATTCACCCTGGAGGACGCGGCTGCGCTGGCGGGCCGTTTCCCGGCGTTGCCGATCATCCTTATTGGCGTAAGTTACCGCGCCCAGAGGGTCCTGATCCCGTTGCTGCAGGCCTTCCCGAATACCTACCTTTCCCTTGGCGCCAACTACACCGTGCACCTGGGGGTGGAGCAACTGGCGGCCGCCGCAGGCGCCGGCCGACTCCTCTTCGGCACGGGGTATCCCGCCACGGGGATGATGTCGGCCATCACCAACCTGCTCTACGCCGAACTGTCGGACGAAGAGATGCGGCTCATCGGCAGCGGCAACCTGGCGCGCTTGCTGGAAGGGGTGCGCTGATGGAGACGCTGCTATCACGCGGCCGGGCGGGCGCCTCGCTGGCCGACGTGGGGGTCATCGATCTGCACGGGCACTTGGGCCGGTACAGTTTCGCCATCCCTGACCTCTCCGCAGGGAGCATCGTGCGCGTCCTGGATCGCGTGGGCGTGGAGTGCGTGGCGTGCAGCCACATGCAGTGCATGGGCTATCGCGCCCACTGGGCCAACGATGAGGTGCTGGCGGCCATGCGCGCGCACCCCGGGCGCATCCTGGGCTACATCAATCTGTGGCCGGCCAGCGTCGATGCCGTGCGCGTGGAGGTGGAAAAGCGCGTGGCGCAGGGGTTCATGGGCGTCAAGCTGCACAACGGCAACGGCTTCACCTATTCCGACCCGGCGTATGCTCCAGCCTATGCCATCGCCCACGACTGCCATCTGCCCATTCTGTTCCACACCTGGGGAGACGACCCGACGCTGCGCGACGTGCGTGAGATCGCCGCGCGCTACCCCGGCGCGCCGTGCCTGCTGGCCCACGCGGGCGCTGCCGCGGAGGACAAATACCTGGCGCTGGCGCACGACCTGCCGAATATCTACCTCGATACAGCGCTGAGTTGCCCCCCGTGCGGGCTGATCGAGCGGCTGGTCGCCGGGGCGGGCGCCGAGCGGGTCGTCTTCGGCAGCGATATTTATTTCCTGAGCCTGCCCCATCAGATCGGGAAGATCCTGGGGGCGCGGATCAGCGACGAGGAAAAGCGGCTGATTCTGGGCGGGAATGCGCGGATGTTGCTGCATCGGTGAGCCGGCCAACCGATCGGTTGGCCTTTACGAGGAGAATGCTGTGCACGCCGGATTTGCAAAAGCGAACGTAACGCCGCCCCTGGGGATGGCGATGGAGGGGTTGGGGCAGCAGGGCGGATGCGAGCGAATTCACGACGACCTGTTCGTACGCGCGCTTTACCTCTCGCACGAAGGGGTGCGCATCCTGATACTGGGTTGCGACCTGCTTTTCTTCGAGCGCCCGGAGATCGCGCAGATCAAGGGGGATCTCGGGAAGGCGCTTGGGCTCACACCGGAAGAGATCTTCCTCAACTTTTCGCATTCCCACGCCGGGCCCCGGCTGACCCGCTGGTCGTATTCCGGCGCGCCGGACCCGGCCTATCTGGCCCGCGTGGCGCGAGCCTTTGTGCAGGCCGCCGTGGAGGCCCGGGCCGGGCAGCGTCGGGTGACGCTGCAAAGCGGCATGGCGAAGACGATCCTGCCCGTATGCCGCCGCAAGCCGGACGGTGCTGGCGGCGTCCTCTGGGCGCCTTACCATGCCGGCGAGATTTGCGACGCCGTGCCGTTCTGTCTCTTCAAAGCGGCCGACGGCGCAGTCGTGTCATTGCTTTTCTCCGCCTCGTGTCACCCCTCGATGATCTACTCGTTGGACTTTTCCGCTGAATATCCCGGCGCGGCGATGGCGCAACTGAACGCCCGGTTCCGGACCGAAGGCAGCCTTTTCCTGCAGGGGGCCGGCGGTGACGCCAAGCCGCGCCAGGTGGCGGTGAATGACGACCATTGGAGGCAAGGCACCTGGGAGGAGATGGCGCAGGCCGGTGCGGACGTCGCCGATCCCATTGTGCGGGCTATTGAGGGTGGGGTGGCGACGGTCACTCCGCAGCTTGGCATCACACATACCCGGACGCTGTGGCCCTTCGATCCCCTGCCGCCCCGCGCGTCTTATGAGCAGGTGGCGCGGGACGAGACGGCCCGGCCTGAACGGCGGCTGTGGGCGCGGGAGATGCTGGAGAAGCTGGACGCAACTGGTGCCCTGCCGACGGCGGTCGAGGTGGAGATGCACGGCGTACAACTCGGCAAAGGGGTGCGCCTGGTCGGGTTGGAGGGCGAGCTCGTCGGGCCGCTGGGCAACCTGATCCTGCGCACCTATACGCAGGGGATTACCTTCCCGCTGGGGTACTCGAATGGGACGCAGATGTATTTGCCCAGTTCCGCCATGTTGCCGGAAGGCGGCTATGAGGTGGACAGTTATTGGGAATACCACCAGCCCGCCCGCCTGGCCCCCGGCACGGAGCAGATCATTGTGGGCACGATTCGTCAGTGGCAGGGGACAGGGATGCTGGCGGATAACCCGGTATAGCGCAGAATCAGATCGACCAACGGCCGGGTATCGTCGAGTCCGTGCGGGTGATGGCCGACGGTCGGTTTGTGGAAGACGGTGATCTCTCCGTTGAGCGCCGTGTAACGCTGTTCGACGATGGCGCTGTTTTCCAGCGTCGGAACCACGTCATCCACATCGCCGACGACATGGATGAGCGGGATCCCGGCCCTGGCCAGGGGCGTGAGGCTGTCGACGGGATTCCTCGTCCAGGCGAGCGCTTCGGCCTCATCCTTGAACCCGTAGCACTGGATCAGCGCCTTCCAATCGTCGGCGCTGCCACGGCCTTGGCCCTTGCCGCCGGGCCAGCTCTTGAAATCGCACACCGGCGCGTCGCCATAGATGCAGACTACCTTGTCGGGGTTCAGGCTTGCCCAGTTGTACGCGTAGAGCCCGCCGCGGCTGATGCCGATGAGTGTTGCCTTGGGGGCCAAGCCTTGGGCGGTCACGGCGTTGTAGAGCGCATCAAAGTGCCCGAGCGCCGCCGGGCAGCCGAACGTGTTCCCGACCTGAATGTGGACATGGTGGAAACCTCGCTCCAGGAGTTGCAGGACCCCCGTGCGGTCGGTGAACGCGTCCGGGAATTCCAGGCACCAGGTCCACGGTCTGCCGGCTCGGACTTCCTTCGGTTCAACCACCCACGCCTCGCACCCCTCGAGGGTGAAGACATGGCGGACGTACCCATGCCAGGTATCCAGGCGTTCGCCGGGCCACGCCAGCGTCACGGCTCGTGCCGCGACTGCCGGACTCTTGTTTCCGGGATCTCCCGCCTGCGCGCCCTTGTCGGTAGAGTTCATGTGATCCTCAGTGCTCCGGTTCAAAGGGCAAGAACCTGTGCCATATCGCCCGCAAAGGCAAGGCGCTTCTGGGGCGGCGAGGTCAAAACTGCGGGAACGAAAGGAATCGCCTAGTGCGCCGTAGACTGGTACGAAGTATGGGTTGGTATGGGGCGATTGTGGCGCGACTTTTCGGGAACAGGAACAAATGAAAAAAACAGCCGTGGTTTTCTCGCATGTGCATTGGGACATCGAATGGTATCTGCCGTTCCGGTCATTTCGATTCTGGCTCGTGAAGAGCCTGGACCGCCTGATTGACCCGGTCTCCCGGCAGTCGGGCTTCAAGAGTTTCGTCTATGACGGCCAGGTGGCGCCGATCGATCACTACCTTGAAGTTAAGCCGGAGAACACGGCGGCCATCCGCAAGCTGATCAAGTCCGGCAAACTGTCGGTTGGGCCCTTCTATACGCAGTACGACGAGTGGCTCACGGGGCCGGAGGCCATTGTCCGCAACTGCCTTTACGGCGACCGGCGGGCGCGTGAATTTGGTCGGGTGATGAAGGCCGGGTACCTGCCGGACAACTTCGGCCATCCCCAGCAGATGCCGCAGATTCTCGATGGCTTCGGACTCCAGAGCCTGATCTTCATGCGCGGCATGCCGGAGCGGCCCGAGGAAGTGGGCGACCAGTTCCACTGGGTCGGCCTCGATGGCACGCGCATCCTGGGCGTGCACCTGCGCAACAGCTACTGCAATGCCCACGCCGTGGGCGCGAAATCGAATCCCTTCTGGCCGCCGCACTTCCGCGCGGCCGCCTTCGGCGAGTACATCCAGACTCCCGAATGTCTGCACCGTGGCGCCCGCGAAACAGATCTCCAGAAGGGCGTCGAGGCGCTTGTGGCTTCCGCCCGGAACGCCGAGCCCGGCTGCCACTCCGGCGTGATCCCGCTGGCCAACGGCTCCGACAGTGCCGCACCCCAGGAAACGATCGCCGAGGTGATCGCCCTGGCCAATAAGCAGCAGGACGAATTCACGTTTGTGCATGGCAACTGCGAGGACCTGACCAAGGCCATCCTGAAACGCGGCGACTGCCTCAAGGAGTTCAGGGGCGAGATGTGGGGCGGGAAGTACGTCATTCTGCTCACCGGTGCGATCACCACCCGCAGCTACCTCAAGCAGGCGAACTTCATGTGCGAAGCGCTGCTCGAACAGTATGCCGAGCCGCTCTCCTGCCTGGCTTCGCTCGACGGGGCGGAATGGCCGACCCGTCAGTTGGAGGAGGCGTGGCGTTGGTTGTTCCTCAACGAAGCGCATGACGGTATCCATGGTTCGAGCGCGGACCCGGTGCACGAGGAGATGGTCCAGCGGTTCAATGCGGCCAAGCAGATTGCCGTCGGCCTGACTCACGAAGCGCTGGCCGTGCTGGCGGCACGCCGCGATGTGCCCAAGGGCCAGGGCGGGCTCATCCTGGCCTTCAACCCCGCGGGTTGTGCTGCCGAGCCGGCAATTGTCGATACCTGGCTGCACGGCTATGACCCAGCCCGGCACGTCGTTGTCGATGACCGCGGTCGCCCGCTGCCGATCCAGGCGGTGGCCAACCCCTGGGCGGCCGATCAGCCGTCCGAGACCGCCAGTTGGGCGCCGGCGTGGCCCGACGGGAATCCGGCGCACGTGCTGGTGGCGGCCGCCGTGCCACCGGGCGGGTTGGCGACGCTGCGCCTGAAGGAGGGCAAGGCCCCGCGGGTGAAATCCATGGGCAAGCTTTCGGACACTGCCATTGAGAACGAATACCTGCGCGTGAGCTTCAAGCGCGGGGCGCTCGAAGTCTATGACAAGGTGACCCGGCAGAACTACGCCGGGCTCAATGTCATCGAAGACGAGGCCGACCGCGGCGACGCCTGGGACTTCTCCGAGCCGTGGCTGAAGAGCCCGGTCCTGCGCAGCACGGATTTCCCCGCCACCTGCCGGCTGATCGAATCCGGCCCCGTGCGGGCCATGCTGGAAGTCACGACGCGCATGCGCGTTCCCAAACGGCTGGAGGGCGAGAAGCGGTCGCGCCAGATGGTGGAACTGGTCCTCGTTGCCAAGGTGTCCCTCAGCCGCGGCGCGCGCCGCGTGGACGTGACGCTGACGTTTGACAACCAGGCCTGCGACCATCGCCTGCGACTGAAATGCCCGACCGGGCTCGAGAGCGAGACCGTGATGAGCCAGGGGCATTTCGGCATCCTGCAGAAACCCATCCGCAATCCTGACGAAGGCAAAACGGGCTGGAGCCAGCCGCCGCCGACCACATTCCACTTTCGCGAATGGGTGGCCGTGGAGAACGGACGCCACGGCTTGGCGGTGGCTTGCCGCGGTCTTTACGAATACGAGTCCAGGGCCGGCGGGAAGGGCGTGGATCTGTATGTGACGCTGCAGCGCGGCTATGGCCGGATGGGGCGCGCCAACTTCAAGACGCGGGCGGGGGCGACCTCACCGACCATTCCCACGCCCGGCGCCCAGTGCCTGGGGCCGCAAACGTTCGACTACGCGTTCATACCCTATTCGGTGGGCGGCCGCGCGGCCCGGGCGCCCTTTATGCCGCAGGCACTGGCGTTCCTGTATCCGCCCATTGCGCATCAAGCCGACACGACGCATATCCTGGTGGACGAGGCGATCGTAAAGCGGGGAACGAAAGGGGCGACCGCAACGCCCGCGTTCCGGGTGGAGCCGGGCAACCTGCGCGTCAGCGCCTTCAAGCGCTCGGCCGAGAATGACGGCTGGATCCTGCGGTTCTGGGAGAATGAAGGCCGCAAGACCAAGGCGCGTATCGAGCTGGCCCCTGCCTTCACCAAGGCCTGGGAAGTCAATCTGAACGAGGAGGTTCTCCGCGTCCTCAAGGTCTCACGCGGCCGGTTGACACTCGAAGTGGGACCGTACAAGATCATCACGCTCAAGTTTCCATCCACGAATCGTAGTGCCAAAAGATAACGGAGTGCCATGAAACGTTCCGAGATCAATACGATCATGCGCGAGAGCCTGGAGTTCCTGGGCGGGATGAAGTTTTTGCTCCCGCCTTTTGCCACCTGGACGCCGGCGGATTGGCGCCGCAAGGGCCCCGAGTGCCGTGAGATCGTCGACCAGCAACTGGGTTGGGACATTACCGATTTCGGCAGTGGGGATTTTGCCAGGGTCGGCCTTTTTCTCTTCACCATCCGCAACGGCACGCTGGCCAGCCTGGCGGATCCGCTGGGCAAGGTGTACGCCGAGAAAATCATGATCGTGCGGGAGAATCAGTTGACCCCGACGCACTTCCACCACCAGAAGATGGAAGACATCATCAACCGCGGCGGGGGCAACCTGGTCATTCGGGTCTGGAACGCCACCGCGACCGACCAGCTCGCCGACACTCCGGTGACGTTGAGCATGGACGGCGTGAGTGTGACGGTGGCTGCCGGCGGGACGATCACCCTGCCGCCCGGCGAGTCCGTCTGTTTGCCGCAACGCAATTACCACCGGTTCTGGGGCGAGGAAGGCAAAGGAACCGTGCTGGTGGGTGAGGTCAGCCGGGTCAATGACGACCGGGTGGATAACCATTTTTTCGACCCGGTCGGCCGGTTCCCGGACATCGATGAAGATGTGGAGCCACTTTACCTGCTCTACAACGACTACGCCCGGTACTACAGGCCCAAGGCCGCGAAATGAGTCGCCTCGTCCCCCGGGCCTGGATGCGATGAGCCGATAGGAGGCGATGCATGAGCAGTAAGATCACTGAATTGCAGGAACCCCAGCGCGGCTGGCGCTATCACTCCGGACAGGCGATCTACGTCGAACGCTTTCGCGATGGGCGGCTGATCGCGGCGCAGTTGCAGGCCACCGGGATTCCGTATCATACGCGGCACGAGATCGCCGACGAACTGGCTTTCAACCTGCAGATCGACGGCGAGTCGCTGTACTTTGGCTGGGAACTGGCGGAGAGCCGTGTCGACGTGGACGCCGCTTCCGGCTGTCCGGAGACCGTGATCTCCCTGAAACACACCTGGAAGCCGCTACGCCTTGACCTGCGGACCATGGCGGCCGGAGACGGATTCTTCAGGCGGCGCATGACGCTGACCAATTTGTCGGCCGACAAGACGCTGGCGCTGAGTGCGGTCACGCCGCTCAGCGGAACCGTGTTCGCGATGATCGACCAGATCGATGCCGGCCATGAGAACCTGCTGGAATCCGGCGGTCTGCCTTACCGCGTCGGCTGGATGCGTGACAACGAATGGGGCCAGGAGGGCAACTTCCAGTGGCAGGAGGTGCCGCTCCGCGCCGAACTGGCATTCGGCTCGGGCCGGGGCCGCAGCGGGCATACGACACCGTTTGCCGTCGCGCACAATAACGTCTTCGGTGGCTACTTTGTGGCCAGCCTGGCGTGGTCGGCCAACTGGCGCATGGCTTTCACGTGTGATCAAGTGAACCACTATGCCCCCCAGCACCGCTTGCGCTTTGCGCTGATGCCGGTGGCCCCGGCTCCGATGCGGTTGCTGGCCCCGGGCGAGACCTTGGCGCTGCCGGATGTTCACTTCGGCTTGAATCACGAGAGCTTCGACCAGACCATCCAGGCCTGGCACGCCTACCAGCGCCGCCATGTGCTGCCGCGCGTGGGCGATGGCCGCCAACCGTTCATCTATAACCATTGGGGCTTTACGGAACATGAGTTGAGCGAGGCGAGTCTCAGCCGTGAGATCGAGATCGCCAGCGAAATCGGGGCGGACCTGTTCATGGTCGATGCCGGTTGGTACGCTGATGCCAATACGCCGTGGCCGGATACCAGCGGCGACTGGCAGGTGGGTAATCGCCTGCCGCACGGCCTCGAGCCCGTGTTCGAGTTGGCGCGTTCCAGGGGGCTTCTGTGCGGGCTGTGGGTGGAAATCGAAAGCGCTGGAAAGTCCTCCAAACTGGCGACGGCGCACCCCGATTGGTTCATCAAGCGCTATGGCAAGAGCATCGAACGCGTGCTCGATCTGGCTAAGCCCGAGGTGCGGCAGTATGTCGAGGACAACATCATCCGCTTGATCGAACGGTACCGGCTCGACATGTTTCGCTTGGATTACAATCTGGATGCCTGGGAGGGTGGTTTCAACGAGCGCGACGGCCGGCAGGAGAACACGCTGTGGCGTCATGTCGAGGCCATGTATGCCATCTTCGACAAAGTTCGGGCCCGCTATCCGAAGCTGCAACTTGAAAATTGTTCCAGCGGCGGCGGGCGAACCGACCTGGGCTTGAACTCTCGTTTCACCACGGCCTGGATCTCGGATTGGATGAGGATGCCTCGGACGCTGCGCATCCTCAACGGCATGAGCATGGCGATGCCGCCGGAATACCTCGACCGCATGTTTGGCGCGGTCATGGAGGGCAGCTACAAAGGGAACCCGGAGACGCAACTGCAGGCGATCATGCTGGCGCACCCGGCGGTCTCGGGGCTCACGCCGAGCCTGGTTGACGCCAACCCGGACCTGCTGGCGCTGGCGAAGAAATACGTCACGCTCTACAAGGAGTTCATCCGGCCCTGGCATCGCGACGCCCGTCTGTACCATCACACGCCCGTGATACCAGGGTACGAAGCCAGCGGCTGGTGTGCCCTGGAGCGTGTAGCCGCCGACCGCACCCGCGCCGTGGCCGGCATCTTTCGGCTCATCGACGCCCGCGAAGACACCTTCCAGTTTCGCTTCCGCGGTCTCGACCCCGCGCGGCGCTACCGCGTGACGACGGAGCCCGGCGGCCTCGTTTGCGAAACGGCCGGAATGGATCTCCAGGAAACCGGTTTGTGCATTCGCCTGGACACCCCGCTCACGTCGCGGCTTCTGCTGTGTGCGTCCACGAAATAGCCGCTCGGATCTCCACTGTCAGCAGCCTGTCGTTACCCGCCATGCGCGTGTTTTCCCCTCGAACTATTCTCGGGAAGCTTCAACTGGATTCATTGAACCCGGGGCCCCGTCGTTTTCTTGGGTTTCTTTTCCTTAACGTTCTGTCGTGGCAGTGCCTCGTTGGAGCGGTGTTGGTGCTGCACGCCCGCGCGCTGGGCATCGATCGCGGCTCGGTGGGTATTCTGAATTCGCTCCTGTTCTTCTCGGGAATCCTAGGCGTTTTGACCAAGGCCCTGGCCGAGCGATTTGGCTCGAAACGTGTCCTGATGGCGGGCTGGACCATGCGCAACCTGCTGGTGCTCCCGATCGTGCTGGTTCCCGTCGTAATGGCCCGCTGGGGAACGGGAGCCGCCGCGGTGCTTTTGTTTGTCACCGCCGGTCTATTTTGCATGACCCGTGCGCTCGCGGGCATCGCCTGGTCGAGCTGGCAGCACGAGATCATTCCGCCGGGCCAGCTTGGCCGTTTCTTCGCCGCCGAGATGACGATGCAGCGGCTGCTCGCGGTTGCCTTCGGCATCTTCTGTTTTGCGCATTCCGGCCAAAACGGCCACCGATTCCGGGATCAAAGCGGACAGTTTGTCGGAGCGTAGCGACGCTGTGATTGATGATTTACGATAGTGTCCGGAATGGGTCAAGCGTTACTGTGTCGTCTTGTCCCAGTCGGAG